>CACMMN010000001.1 GCA_902614905.1 uncultured Pelagibacteraceae bacterium
CTCTTATGAATAAAGAAGAGTACGATAAATTTGCAAAGGAGACGTCAGCATAATGTTACCAAATTCAGAAAAAGATTTTTTAAAGAGACACATTGGACCTTCCAAAGAAGATCAATCAAAAATGTTAAAAGAATTAAACTACCAATCACTAGATGATTTAATTGACAGCACAGTACCAGAAAAAATAAAATTTAATGGTGAACTTAACATTGGTGAGTCAAATTCAGAATATGAAGCTTTGAGAAAATTAAGAGCAATTTCAAAAAAAAATCAAGTTTACTCAAATTTTATTGGTATGGGTTATTACGGAACGTATACACCTTATGTAATTTTAAGAAATATATTAGAAAATCCAGGTTGGTATACTTCATATACGCCTTATCAGCCAGAAGTAGCTCAAGGAAGGCTTGAGATGCTATTAAATTTTCAACAAATGATCGTTGACTTTACAGGAATGGATATTGCTAATGCTTCTTTATTAGATGAGGGAACAGCAGCAGCGGAGGCTATGGGCCTAAGTCACAGATTGAACAAAAAAGATAGTAATTTAGTTTTTGTATCTGAGGATTGTCATCCTCAAACAATAAATGTAATTCAAACTAGAGCTGAACCAATGGGTTTAAAAGTATTGGTTGGTAAAGAAGATGAGGTTCTAGACCAGTTAAAAGAAGATTTAGTTTGTGGAATTTTACAATATCCTGGAACTTTAGGAGATATTAAGGACCCAAGTGAATCAATTAGTAAAATTCATAAAAAAAATGGTAAGGCTGTATTAGCTTGTGATTTGTTAGCATTAGCAAAATTAAAAACACCAAGAGAACTTGGTGCTGATATAGCTGTAGGAAGCTCACAAAGATTTGGTATTCCAATGGGATATGGAGGTCCACACGCAGCTTTTTTTGCAACAAAAGACGAGTACAAAAGATCAATGCCAGGAAGGATTGTTGGTGTATCAGTTGATAGACACGGTAATAAAGCATACAGATTGTCCTTACAAACTAGAGAGCAACATATCAGAAGAGACAAGGCGACAAGCAACATTTGCACTGCCCAAGCTTTATTAGCAATTGTATCAGCAGCATATTCTATTTATCACGGCCCAGATGGAATTAAGAAGATTTCTGAAAGAGTATCGCAATTAGCAAAAAGTTTTGCCGATAAAATAAAACAGTCCGGATATGAACTTTATTCCAATTATTTTTTTGATACTGTTACAATTATTACTAAAGAAAAAACTGATCAAATTTATAAAAATGCTTTAAATCAAAAAGTTAATATACGTAAAGTAAATTCTGAAATGCTTGCAGTTTCTTTTGATGAAAGAAAGAATGTTTATAGAGTAAATCAACTGTTAAAAATTTTTAACGCAGCAGAGTCAATCAAAAAAGAAGATCCCTCAGTAAGTTTACCTAATCTTCCAAAAAACTTATTGAGAACCTCAAAATATTTAGAACATCCAGTTTTCAACTCATACCATTCTGAAACTGAAATGTTGAGATATTTAAAAAGATTAGAAGATAAGGATATTGCATTGAATAGAACAATGATTGCACTTGGTTCATGTACGATGAAGCTAAATGCTGCCGCAGAGATGATTCCAATTTCATGGAAAGAGTTTGCAGAACCTCATCCATTTGTTCCAATTGAACAAATGGAAGGATTCAGAGATCTATTTACTGATCTAAAAAATTGGTTGCGTTCCATAACTGGTTTTTCAGGTGTTTCACTTCAACCTAATGCAGGTGCTCAGGGTGAATATGCTGGATTAATGGTTATCCGAAAATATCATTTAGATAGAGATGAGGCCAATCGGAACATATGTTTAATTCCAAGTTCAGCACATGGTACTAATCCAGCAAGCGCACAAATGGCTGGAATGAAAGTTGTTGTTGTTAATTGTGATAAAGAAGGAAATGTTGATTTTGATGACTTAAAGAAAAAAGCGGAGCAACATTCTGAAAACCTTGGGGCATTAATGGTAACTTATCCTTCCACTCATGGAGTGTTCGAAGAAAAAATATCAGATATTTGTGAGTTAGTTCATAAACATGGTGGTCAGGTTTATATGGACGGTGCAAATTTAAATGCACTAGTGGGAATTGCTAAACCAGGAAATTTTGGTCCAGACGTTTGTCATATTAACTTACATAAAACGTTTTGTATTCCTCATGGTGGAGGAGGACCTGGAATGGGACCTATTGCTTGTAAAAGACATTTACAAGTCTACTTGCCCAACCACCCAGTAATAAAAGATTGTGGACCAACATCTGGAATTGGAGCAGTTTCCGCAGCGCCTTGGGGAAGTTCAAGTATTTTATCAATTTCTTGGATGTATATTAAAATGATGGGATCAGCAGGATTAAAGCTTGCTACTCAAGTTGCGATATTGAATGCAAATTATATTGCTCATAGACTAAAAGATCACTTTCCAATTTTGTATAAAGGATCAAATGGCAATGTGGCACACGAATGTATTATTGATATTAGAAATATAAAATCAGAAACAGGAATAACAGAAGAAGATATTGCAAAAAGATTAATCGATTACGGTTTTCATGCACCAACTATGTCCTGGCCTGTCGCTGGCACTATGATGATAGAACCAACTGAGAGTGAAAATTTGAGAGAGATGAATAGGTTCTGTGATACGCTCATTAAGATCAAATCTGAAATTGATAATATAAAATCTGGTAAATTTGATAAAATAGATAATCCTATAAAGAATGCACCACACACAGATTTAGAGCTTTCATCTGATGAGTGGAGCCATAAATACACACGTGAGGAGGCAGCTTACCCATCTAAATATTTAAAAAGCAATAAATTTTGGCCACCAGTTGCTAGAGTAGATAACGTATATGGAGATAAAAATATATTCTGTACTTGTCCAAGTATGGATGAATTTAAAGAAGACGCAGCTTAAAATTAATGAAAGTTGCAGTTATTGGCTCAGGTATTTCAGGACTTAGCGCTGCATATTTTTTATCAAAAAAATATAAAGTTGATTTATTTGAAAAGGAAGAACGTTTTGGAGGACACTCTCACACAATTGACATTAAATTGGACAAAGATACAGATAAAATTCTTGCAGACATTGGTTTTATTGTTTTTAATAAAAAAACCTATCCAAATTTAATTAATTTTTTTAAAGAAATAGACGTAGAAATAGAAAAAAGCAATATGAGCTTATCATTTATGTCTAAAGACATAGATTTGGAATATTGTGGAAAAGGATTAAAAGGTATCTTCTCGCATAAAAAAAACTTGTTTAATTTTGATTTTTTTAAAATGTTTTTAGAAATATTAAAATTTTATAAAAAAAGTTCTAAATTAAATAAATTTAATGGAGATATAAGTCTTGGTGAATATCTAGTTAATGAAAAACATTCTGAATATTTTATTAATTACCATTTAATTCCTATGGTATCCGCAATTTGGTCAATGCCACCCTATGATGCAAAAAAAATGCCAATTAAATTTTTTATGAAGTTTTTTCAAAATCATGGTCTATTTAATTTGCGTAAAAGGCCACAGTGGTACACAGTAAAAAACAGAAGCAGACAATATGTAAATAAAGTAATAGAAAAAATTAGCGGTGAACATTTTAAAAATTACAAAATCGAGAAAATCAAAAGAATTTCAAATTTTGTAAGAATTTTTTATGGTTCGGAAAATGAATATTTTGATTATGATAAAGTTGTTATTGCTACTCATGCTGATGAAGCAAAAAAAATGATAGAGGACAAATCTGAGGAAGAATCTAAAGTTTTGGGAAGTTTTCAATATAAAAAAAATTTAGCCATAATCCATTCAGACGAAATAGTTATGCCCCAAAAAAGATTTAATTGGTCTGCGTGGAATACATCAATTTCTAAAGAAAATAGCTCCGTAACTTATTGGTTAAATTTACTCCAAAATTTCAAAATAAATAAAAATATATTTTTAACTCTTAATCCTTTTGAAAAGATAAATATAGATAAGATAATAAAGAAAGTTGAATTTACTCACCCTTATTATGATCATAACACATTAAAAAATCAGAAAAATTTACATTTGATACAAAATAAAAAAAATATATTATTTTGTGGTAGTTACTTTGGTTATGGATTTCATGAAGATGGAATAAAATCTACATTAGAAATGATTAAATTTTTGAATGATTAATAATTCTTGTATTTATGTTGGGAACGTAATTCATAAAAGGTTTAAACCTAAGAAACATTTTTTTAAATATAGCGTTTTTTCTCTTTTCTTAGATCTCGATGAAATAAAAGAACTTGATAAGAAAATTCCTTTTTTTTCATACAATAAATTTAATATTTTAAGTTTTTTTGATAAAGACCATGGTCATAGAGATGGCTCATCAATTAAGAATTGGTTAATTCATGTTTTGAAAAAAAAGAATATTTCTACAATAAGCATTAAAATTAAAATATTATGCTATCCAAGAATATTCGGATATGTTTTTAATCCATTGAGTATTTTTTTTATCTATGATGCAGACTCAAATCCAATAGCAATATTATACGAGGTTAAAAATACTTTTGGGGAGCAACATACTTATGTTTTTAAAATTGGTATAAAAAATAAACAGATCTTTAATAATTGCAAAAAGAAATTTTATGTATCACCTTTTATGGATTTAGAGTCAAAATATTTTTTTAAGGTGCTGATTCCTAATAAAAGACTTTCAGTAATTATTGACCAGAGAGACAAAGAGGGAAAACTATTATTTGCCTCACAAGATGGCGAAAGAGTAAAATTAAGCTCAAAAAATCTGCTTATATCGTATCTAAAACATCCTTTAATGACCCTCAAAATAATTTCAGCAATACATTATGAGGCATTAAAACTTTGGATCAAAGGCATTAAATTGGTTAAAAAGAATTTAAAAATTAAAAACAATACTAGTTACGAAAATTAATGATTAATAATTTTTCAAAAAAAATTGCTTTTTCAGCGTTAAAAATGATTAAGTACGGGAAGATCGTAGTAACAGATTATGATCAAAGCAAATATATATTCGGAAACGATGAGAATTTAATTGTTTTTGTAAAAATTAATAGATCAGATTTTTTTAAAAAAATAATATCAAGGGGTAGCATTGGCATGGCAGAGGCCTACATGAATAACGAATTTGAAACTGACAACCTATCAAAGTTGATAGAGTTAACTGCAAAAAATATTGAAATTGTACATAAGTTTTCAGGTATTTTAGACCTATCTTTTATTAATTATTTAAAAAATCTTTTTAATAAAAATACGAAATCAAATAGTAAAAAAAATATCTCAAAACATTATGATTTGGGAAATGAGTTTTTTTCCCTTTGGTTAGACGATACCTTGACTTACTCTAGTGCTATTTTCGAAAATGACAAATTAGATTTGGAGAAAGCACAAATAAATAAATATAAAAAATTAACTTCACTTATTAAGCCTAAAATTGGTGACAAAGTTTTAGAGATAGGTTGTGGATGGGGTGGTTTCGCAGAATTCATAGGAAAAAATTATGATGTCAAACTAGATTGTATAACAATTTCAAAAAAACAATTCGATTACGCTAAAAATAGAATTTATAAAATAGGTCTTAACGAAAAAATTAATATTAAAATGCAGGATTATAGAGATGTAAAAAATAAATATAATTCAATTGCTTCAATTGAAATGATCGAAGCAGTAGGACAAGAATATCTTAAAAATTATTTTCAAAGTATTAAAAAGTATTTAAAAGATGACGGCAAAGCAGCAATTCAGGCAATCACGATCGATGATAAATTATTCAATAGATATAAAAAAAAAGAGGATTTTATTCAAAAATATATTTTTCCAGGTGGATTTCTTCCATCAAAAAACTCCTTAGTTGAATACGCAAAAAAAACTGGACTAGAGTTTACACAATGTAATTCTTATGGAGTACATTACAGTAATACTCTTAAAATTTGGAGAGAAAAATTTTTTAAAAGTTGGGAACATATATCTAAGCAAGGCTTTGATAACACATTTAAGAGAATGTGGAATTTCTATTTATCTTATTGTGAAGCTGGTTTTAGATCAAAAAATATTGACTTAATACAGTTCTCTTTGCTTAAAAATAAATAATATGAAATTAATAAAATCAATTCTATTGATTATTGCCTTGTCCTTAGTTACAAGCTGTTCAAATAATATGAAGCCAGAAGATTTTAAAAATACCAAGCCTACTTTACTAATCGAGGAATATTTTAACGGTAAAGTGAAAGCATGGGGTATCCTACAAGACAGAAGTGGAAAGGTAACACGTCAATTCAAAGCAGATCTAATCGGTTCTTTTAATGACAATATCATAACTTTAAATGAAGACTTTTATTGGACTGATGGTGAAAAACAAAAAAGAACTTGGAAAATAAAAAAAATAGATAATAATAATTATATAGGGACAGCACCAGACGTAGTTGGAGAAGCAACTGGTGTACAATATGGATCAGCATTTAAATTTAAATATGATTTATTAGTTCCATTCAAAAATAAAAACATCAAAGTCTCATTTGACGATTGGATATTTAAACAAGATGAAAAAGTTGCAATCAATAGAGCGACTCTAACTAAATTTGGTTTTAAAGTTGGTGAGTTGACTGTCTTTTTTATGAGAGACTAATCAACAATCTTTTTCATACCTTTTTCAATTATTTTAAAATACAATCCATTAGGCATTACTTTTAGGACCTTCATTATAGATGTGAATGATTTTGGGAAATGAATTTCAAATCCCTTATTTTTTGTTAAGCCCTTATACATTTGATCTGCAGCAAACTCTGGAGACTTTATCATTGGCATTGGAAAATCATTTTTATCAGTCATTGGTGTTTTTATAAAACCGGGACTTACAAGAGAAACACGAACATTAAATCTTTTTAGATCAAAGTATAGACTTTCTGCAAAACTACTTAGGGCAGATTTAGACGCACAATATGCGCCTGCAGCAGGCAAACCCCTGTAGCCTGCTACTGAAGACACTATAGATATATGACCTGATTTTCTATTTTTATAATAATCGTACACAGAGTTTATTGAGTGTATTGTACCAAAAAAATTAACTTCCATAATTTTCTTAACCTTCTCAAGATTCAAACTTTTCTCTGATTTTGGATCATGAATACCTGTACAGAATACAGATATATCAATCTCCCCAATTTTATTTTTAATATTTTCGAAAACATTTTTACACTTTTCACTATCTGTAACGTCTAAAGGAAATGGCATTATATTCTCATTACTTTGAGATATTTCATTTAACAAATTTTCTCTTCTTGCTGAAATTGCTACCTTCCAACCTTCTTTTGCAAATTTTAAAGCTAGTGCTTTACCGATCCCACTACTAGCTCCAGTTATCCATATTGATTTATTATTCATATAAAAATGATGTATAATATGAATATGTTAAAAAATAAATTTATATCTTTTATTATATTTGCAATAATTACTTATTCTGCATCATTTATAGGAAGCATAGCGACAATTTCTTACAAAGAACCATGGTATTCAACACTAAATAAATCTTTTTTAACACCCCCGGATTGGGTATTTGCACCAGTATGGACAACATTATATCTTTTTATGGCTGTGGCTATTTGGTCAGCTTGGCATAAAAATTATAATATAAATTTAGTTTTAATTTATTTAATTCATTTATGTTTTAATACAACTTGGAGTATAGTTTTTTTTGTTTTCCACAACATTGAATTAGCATTATTAAATTTAATAGTAATATTAACATTTATAGCAATATTAACTTTCAAATATAAAAAAATAAATGATTTAAGTTTTTATCTAATGATTCCGTATTTACTTTGGAGCTGTTATGCATTAATTCTTAATTTTACTTTAGTTTTATTAAATTAATATGGATGACATAGTAGTAGTTGGTGGTGGAATAATTGGAGCGTCCACAGCTTATTTTCTCTCAAAGGAAGGCAGAAAAGTAAAAGTAATTGAAAAAGATCCAACTTACAAAAAGGCCTCATTTCCATTATCTTTAGGTGGTTTTAGAAGACAATTTTTTCAAAAAGAGAACATCATGTTAGGAAAGTTTTCAAGAGAATTTTTGTTAAATGTTCCTAGTGATCTAAAAACTAAAAATAACCCAAGCCCAACAGTAAGTATGGTCCCAAATGGCTACCTTTTACTTTTTGGACCAGAACATGCTCAAGAACAGTATTTAGCTTTAGAAAATCATAAAGCTTGTGAGGCTGGTACAAAAAATATTAAAGGTTCAGAATTAAAACAAGTATTTCCATATATTAGTGAAGAGGGTATAGAAACAGCAACTTACTCCGATACAAAAATTGAGGGTTGGATAGACCCATATTTATTTCATAATGCTTTGAAAAATAAAGCTATAGAATTAGGCGCAGAATTTACTAAAGGAGATGTAAAAAGTTTGAAAGAAATTAAAGCAAATGCAATAGTATCTGCTGCAGGTTGTTGGACTAATGAACTTTTAAATGATATTCCAGTTTTTCCCCAAAAGCATACTGTTTTTAGATTTAAATGCCCTAAACATATTCCTGAAATGCCATTAACGGGTGATTTAACAACAGGAGTATATTGGAGACCCGAAGGTAAAGAATATTTAGCTGGATCACCGAAGCCTGTGTGGGATGCTGAAGATTTGGAACCAGAATGGAATGATTTTGAAGAATTAGTTTGGCCAGGTTTAGCAAAAAGAATTTCAGTTTTTGAAGAAATAAAAATGACTGGTGCTTGGGCTGGTTACTATGATTGTAATAAACTGGATAATAATGCAGTGGTCGGAAAACACCCAGGATATAAGAATGTGTATATGGCATCTGGATTTACTGGAAGAGGTTTAATGCAAGCACCTGGTATTGGTAGAGCTTTGACAGAATTGATTACAACAGGGACTTATCAAACAATTGATTTAGGTTGTTTTTCTGTTGAGAGAGTATTAAAGCAAGAGGAGAGAGTAGAACCTTATGTTTTATAATTATTTATTCTCCAATTTTTTTTACAAATAATCCTAATATCCCATTAAATAATGATACCAGTAAAATAATAAATTGACCTTTAAAAGAATAAAAGTCAAAAGATGGATAAAAACTTATAGCAACACTAAAAAATAAATAAGTTAAAATAAAAGGTTTTAAAAATTTTTTTATTCTCAAATTTATTTTTTCTTGTATTTAGCAGCCTCCTCCGAACCACTTGTTGCTGAGCCTTTACTATATGAATGTGCGCCCATTCCAGCTAATTGCCCATCTTTTACAATTAAATACTGATCTCTGATAGGTTTTTTATCAAAAAAACATTCTAGAATTTCTCTTACACCATCTGCATATCTTGCTTGAGCTGATAATGATGTCCCAGATGTGTGGGGAGTCATTCCATGATTAGGCATACTTCTCCAAACGTGATCATTAGGAGCTGGTTGCGGAAACCAGACATCACCAGCATAGCCACTTAGTTGGCCTGATTTTAGAGCTTCTGCAATATCGTCTTTATTACAAATTTTTCCTCTTGCAGTATTCACGATATACGCCCCCTTCTTCATTTTGCTTATCAAATCTTTATTAAAAAGATTTTCAGTTTCAGGGTGTAGCGGACAATTAATTGTAACTACATCACAAACTTTAACCATAGATTGAACTGAGTCATGAAATGTTAAATTTAATTCCTTTTCAACGCTGTCTGGTAATTTATGTCTATCAAAATAGTGTAAATGAACATCGAACGGTTTCATTTTTCTTAATGCATCTAGTCCAATTCTTCCAGCTGCTACTGTTCCTATATGCATTCCTTCGACATCATAACTTCTGTGTACTGCATCAGCTATATTCCAACCTCCTTCGTTTACTATTCTGTGTTGGTTGTGATAATCTCTAACCATTGAAACAATCATCATTACTATGTGTTCTGCGACAGATCTTGAGTTACAAAAAGTAACTTCAACAACATCAATTTTGTTATCCATAGCAGCTTGTAAATCAACATGATCTGATCCTATACCTGCGGTAATAGCCATCTTCAAATTCTTTGCTTTTTTAATTCTCTCTGCAGTTAAGTAATAAGGAAAAAAAGGCTGCGAGATAACTATATCTGCATCAACTATATGTTTGTCTGCTTCACATCCATCACCATCTTTACTATTTGTAACAATAAATTCGTGACCATTGCTCTCTAAAAATTTTCTAAGCCCTAATTCTCCCGACACACATCCTAGTAATTGACCAGGAGTAAAATCTCTACCTTTTGGGGTAGGTAAACTCATTCCATCAGGATATTTTTCTAATTTTGGTAAATCTGATAAAGGATAAGACTTCGGCATTCCTCCTTTTGGGTCGTCATATAATACACATAATATTTTCATTTTTTCTCCTTAAACTTTTTAAGAACGTCTTTTTGATGAATTTAGTCTATCATGAAAAAGGATACTCAAGCAAACAAATTATTTTTTGGATATTTTTTCTTAAGGATAAATCTGTTTAAAATAATTCCAAACACAATGATGATAATTGAACCGACCATAATGGGGTTTAAAAGATAATCAAAAGAAACAGACCCAAGAATTACTATTATTGGATTTCCACCTGCAGGTGGATGAGGGACATTAAAAAGTATCATGAGACTAACTCCAAATCCTACTGCCAAGGGTAAAATTATGAATAACGGTAATTGAACGAAAGAAACAAAAATTACTCCTACAAATGAAGTTAACAAGTGGCCAAAAAAAATATTTTTTGGTTGTGCAAAAGGGCTATCTGGATAACCATAGAGTATAACCATAGTTGAACCAAATGATGCTATTAAAAAGACTCCATAATCAGTCTTATAAGTTAACGCAGACAAAACACCAATTGTAAAAAAAGAAAATAGTCCCGCTAAAAATGATAATTTATTTTTTTCCATAACCAGATTTTAAAACTTTTTTTAAGGTTTCAAAAGGCAATAGTAAGCATTCTTTTCTAGAATAATTATTTTCTGTTAAAATTTTTTTAAAAAAACTCAATCTTTTAATCATTTTATTTTCTTTTGCTTTATAAAAGTTAATTGCATCATTACATAAATCGAATGCTTTATCAGAATTCATATTAACTATTTTCTTACTTAATAAATTTACAGAAGCCTGACAAAATACACACGATTTACAATCGTAACCAATATCTTCAATTATTTTATTATTGATTAATAGCTTTATAGTTATCTGATCACCGCAAATTGAATTTTTATTTTTAATCTCATGAGTGTATTTTTTAAGTATTTTTTGGTTTTTATTGTCTGAAGCTATTTTTATAATTTGTAAATCCATCTGATGCTTTAATTTTTTCAATTACCAATAGACTATTTTAATAAAAAAGCGAATTAAATTAACCCAAAATGACTTAGATTTGGGCTAATAACCATTAAAAATTAGTTGTTTAAAATATTAATTAATACTAAGAATCTGAAATGCTGGAATTAAAAAACGAGAAAATAGCAATACCAGTAGTTTTATTTGCTGGAATTCTTTGGTCTTTTGGACCCTTAGTAGTAAGATATATCGACCAACCAGAGCTCGTTCCATGGCAATATTTATTGGGCAGGGGAGTAACAATATTTTTATTACTTAATCTCTACCTTTTTTTTGAGGAAGGAATTAGTTTTTATAAAAATTATAAAAGAATAGGCTGGTCTGGTTTGATTGGTGGTACAGGTTTAGGCATAGCAATGATCAGTTTTATTTGGTCAATTACAAATACCTCAGCAGCAGTTACTCTGTTATGTCTCGCGGCAATGCCATTTATGACGGCCTTTTTAGGTTTTTTGTTCTTACACGAAAAAATTTCCCTCAACGTGTGGGTAGCAATTATATTGGCATCAATAGGAATTATCATCATAGCATTTGGTAACTTTTCTGCAGGAACACTATTCGGATTACTGTTTGGTCTCGCTTCGGCATTAGGTTTCTCGGTTTTTTCAGTATCATTAAGATGGAGAAAAGATACGCCAAAATTTACAACAGTAGCAATTGCCGGTCTAATATGTGCAATTGTATCAATGGTTATTTTAGTGGAGACAGATAGCAATCTTTTATCATCTAGCAGAAACCAAGGACTTTTTTCAGTTCATGGAACTTTAGTTTGCATGGGTTTAATTTTATATTCTATTGGATCAAAATCTATTCAAGCTGCAGAATTAACCCTTCTTTCATTAACTGAAGTCATAGGTGGTATTTTTTGGGTTTGGTTACCTATTCTTGGAATTAATGAAGTTCCTTCTAATAATACTATCATAGGTGGTTTCTTAATTTTTATTGCAATAATTTATTACAGTTTAGTAATCAAAAATAATAGAAGATTTATTGCTTTAAATTAAAATAAAATGTCAGACAAAACAATTGTTAATAGCTGGAATGAATGGGATCCTTTAAAACATGTTATTGTAGGTAGAGCAGATGGTTGCTGTATACCAGCAACAGAACCAGCGTTAGATGCAAAAGTTCCTGAAGATTCTGATATGAAAGGAACTCACGGACCTAGATTAAAAGATACCGTCGATAAAGCTAACCAATTGTTAGATGATTTTTCAGATATTTTAAAAAAAAGAGGAATAAGGGTAGATAGACCTACACCTTTAAACCATAATCAAAAAATCTCAACACCTGACTGGGAAGTTGAAAGCATGTTTGGTTGTATGCCAGCTAGAGATATTTTATTGACAGTAGGTAATGAGATTCTAGAGGCCACTATGAGTTATAGATGCAGATGGTTTGAATATTTAAACTATAGACCGCTTTTACAAAAATATTTCAATGAGGATAACAATATGAAACATGAAACTGCACCAAAACCAAGGTTAACTGATCTTGATTATAGAAAAGATTATTTATCAGATAAAATAGGAAATAAAAAAAGATTAGAGTGGACAGAAAAAAAATTTTTTGTGACAACCGAGGAAGAACCTTTGTTTGATGCCGCTGATATATTAAGATTTGGAAAAGATCTTGTAGTTCAGCATGGTTTTACCACAAATTTAAAAGGTATTGATTGGCTAAGAAGACATTTTAAAAATCATAGAGTACACGCAGTTAATTTTCCAGGTGATCCTTATCCAATACACATTGATGCTACTTTTACACCTATTAAAGAAGGGTTAATTATAAATAATCCTCAGAGAAAACTTCCAAAAGATCAAAGAAAAATCTTTGAAAAGAATGGTTGGGAAATTGTAGACTCCGCTCAACCAGCACATAATACCCCTCCACCTCTTTGTTACTCATCTGTTTGGTTGTCAATGAATGTTTTAGTATTAGATCCAAAAACTGTTTGCGTTGAAAAAAGTGAAATTTATCAGGCTGAACAATTAGATAAACTTGGTATGGAAGTAATTCCTATAGAATTAAGAGATGCATACGCATTTGGTGGAGGTTTACATTGTTGCACAGCAGATGTTTACAGAGAAGGGGAGTTAAAAGATTACTTTCCTAATCAGTAGTCTTAGTTTTTTGTAGTAGTTTTTATATCAAGCTCTTTAAGTTGACTTGAAATTTCATCATTTAAATTTTGATAACCATCTTCTCTAAGTCTTCTTTGTTCTAATTCTATTTGCTTTAATCTTTCCTCTTTTTTCCTTTCATACTCTTCTTGAATTTTTTGCTGTTTATCAAAATTTTCCTCCCATTGTTTTAGTTTTTCTTCCTCTAACATCTTCTGTTCATTAATTTTTGCTTGTAATTGTTTTTGTTCTCGTCTTTTCTTTCTTAAATCTTTTAATTCTTTTTGTTTTTGTTCTTCCTCTCTAACTTGTAAATCTACATCTTTTCTTTTTTGCTCATCTAGTTTTAAATGAATATTTTTTTCATATTTTCTAAGCTCGCTTCTTTTAAGCTCTAGATTATGCTCTTTCTCTGAAATACTGATCTCTTTTTGCTTAATTTGTTCTTCCTTGGTTTTCAAATCAACCTCTTTAAGTTCTAATTCTTTTTCTTTTAATCTTAGTTCCTCAAATTTAATTGAAATTTTTTCCTCTTGTTTTTTAAGTTGGTCAATTTTTTTATTGATCTCTTTTCTTTCAGTGTTTAACTTACTAAATTCTTCTTTTTTTCTTTTAAGTGCTAACTCTTTTTTCTTTTGTTTCTGTTTTTCTTGAAATGTTGTTATAGCTGTTGAAGTTATTGAAGCTAATTTTGCTATTGCTCCATTATCTAATCTATTTTTAAACTTTTTTTTCATAGAAACTTTATTAAAGCAAAATAAATCTACTTTAACAAGAATTTTATAATTTATAGTTCAAATTGAGGTGCAACTTAAAAGTGAAAAATTAATTTTTTGTAAAATTCGACTCATCTTCTTTTTTATTTTCTTCTGTCTTTTTTTTTAAAATCACACCTTTTCTTTTCAACATTTTTTCAACCTTTTCGGAGTAAGGTTCATCAATATGTTCAGTTGAAGGATTTAATTCCATTCCAACAGGCGTTATTGTCTGAGGCATAGGAACAAATTGAGAGTCGGGATTATCCAAAGATGGTCTTACTTTCATTCGGTGGATACCAAAAAAACCAATTAGTGAATGAAATATAATAATAAATATAAAAAAGCCGTTATTTCCAATCAAATTCATAAATATTGAACATAGGAAGGGGCCGCTCATTGCACCAAATCCAAAAGCAAATTGCAGACTAGCTCCTGCTGCTACAAATTTATCTTTAGTAATATAATCATTAGTGTGTGCCAAAATTAGAGAAAACAGGGGCAAACTACAAAAAGAAAACAAAACTACAAAAAAATAAAACCAAATTTTTGATGATCCTAGTCCTTGAGGTAAATACATTGTGCCACTAGAAAAAATAAGCAACAATGCAAATAGAGCTGCACCAAATGTTGTAAAAACAATTACTTTTCTTCTATCAAATTTGTCTGAAATATAACCAACAGGGTATTGAGCAATAGCTCCTGAAATTGTTAAAAGAAAAGTAACAATTGAAATTTCAAGAATTGAGAAATTCATCTCAGCAGCATAAACAGCAAAAAATAAAAAAACTGCTGAGTGAACAGTACCCAATAATAATGCACCTACTGTGCCAAGTGGTGATGAATTGTATAAATCTTTAATGGACATGGTTGCAATTTTTTTAAAAGTTGGCGCTTTTCTTTTAGTTAATAGAATTGGTATCAATGCTAAGGACATAATTGCGGATATCAAAATAAAAGGTTCAAAATTTTCTGGCTCACTAAAATTAAGCAAAAACATACCCAGTCCCATACTTCCGTATAGTATGATCATATATATTGATAAAACTTTACCTCTATTTTTATTACTTGCTCTATCATTTAACCAACTCTCCGCAATTGTATAAATCAAAACCATTGAATATCCTGTAACAACTCTTAATAAAAACCATGAAAATGGATTAACAAAAATAGAGTGTAATAAAATTGATAAGGATGCAATGGATGCAAAAGCAGCAAAAACTCTTATATGCCCAACACTTGATATTACAGGTGTAGCAGTTCTAGCACCAATAAAATAACCGACAAAATAACCAGACATCATAAAACCTGTTGAAGCTAAACTAAAATTTTCTACAACAGCCCTAACCCCAAGAAGAGAACTTTGGTATCCATATGACAACATTATCATACTCATGCCCAGAAATAGTGCCCAGGAATTTTTCACAATTTTATTCATAGACCGTCAGCTTATTATTTGTGATTTTAGACTAAATCAAGAAATTATTATGTCTAACTTATGAATTTTTTAACTTTAAAAAAGAATGAACAGTAATTGTAATAATTATAACTATACCACCAAGGATTGTTTCAGTCGTTGGTTGTTCTTTAATAATTAACCAAACCCAAATTGGACCAATGATAGTTTCTAGTAAAAAGAAAAGGTTTACCTCTGCGGCAGTTATAAATCTTGGAGCTATAGTCACCAAAACAAACGGAATTGCAACACACATTAAACACATTAAAGGAACAATTATCAAATCATTTCCAATAAGAGAATAATCATTAATAAAAAATACAGCAAAGCAAGCTACAAACAATTTCCCAATTACCGCAGATGGAACTAAATTTAATTTTTTTGCAGACCTTATTATTACCGCACCAATAGCTAATCCTAGCGCTGCAATAAAACCAAGTATATCTCCGTAGAAGTTACCAATTTTAATTGAGTCATAAAAAATATATATTACTGAAATAAAAGTAATAATTATAGCTAACCAAGTTTTTTTGTCAGGATTTTCATTTAAAAAAATATTGCTTAAAACCGCAGATAACATTGGAGCTGTTGCAATCATAACTAAAGTATTTGCAACATTTGTATTTTGAATTGAGACAACAAACGCTATATTTGTTATTGAAAAAGTTATTATATAAGCGATCCCCTTGTAGCCATTTGAAAATAAAATTTTAAAAAATTTAGTTTTATAAATTATAATCATACCTAAAAAAACAACAGTAAAAGGAATAATTCCCCTATAAAAAACTAAACCCCAGGTATCAATTGAAGACAATCTAATAAATAAAGAGTCGGGTGTAATTAACATGACGGCAATAAAAGCCATTAATGACCCTTTTTTTTGGCTAGATAGATCTCTCATTTAAAAAATCGTTAATTTCATAAATTTTATTTAATTTTTTTGAACAAGTTTGATTTTTACAAATTAAAATATATTGCTCATCTTTAGATTTTTTGTAAATAAATGTAGATTTTTCAAAGTAATTTAACAACAAAAAGTCTCGAATTTTTTTAAATTCGTCATTAAAACCAAAGAATGTAAAGGTAATATTATTTTCACAAATGTCTAAAGTTTTATAATAGCTAAACATTTGTGAATAATTTCTATCTATTAATGAATAATATGATTTTGTAAGGCTTTCAATTTTATTTTTGTAAATATTATTTTCAGTTATATTAAATATTTTATTTAAGGTGAGCAGAAAAATACTATTTCCATTAGGAATATTATTATCAATTATATCTATGGGTTTTACGAATAGATCATTACCTTTTTGTGAATTTTTTTGTAATGTTTTAGTTTCTTCATCATAGAAAAGACTCAACGTTTTATTTAATATTTCTTCACTCTTGGTCAGATACTTTTCATCACCTGTAACTTCATAAAAACTAACCAAAACTAATGCAAAATAAGCATAATCCTCTAAAAATACATCTATCTCTCCTTTTTTATCATAACAATGATAAATCTTATTATTAAGAGTTTTTTGTAAATTTTCAAAAAGATCAAATGATTTATTTCTTAAATTTTTGTCGTTAATCACAAAAGATGAATGTAATAAAGTATATATCCAGAAACTATTTAAATCAGTTTGACTTTTATCATCAAAGAAAGGCTTTACTCTTTTTTTTCTTTCCTGAAGGAGTTTTTTTTCACTGTTATTTACGATTTCTAACTCATTTTTATTTAGTTCAAAATTATCTTTTTCAATTAAAATATTTGATCCTTCAAAGTTTCCTTCTTCTGTAACGAAATATTTTTTTTTAAATATATCTATATCGTTACCAAGTAGTCTTTTAATCTCTTCATTGCTCCAAACATAGTATTTGCCCTCAATACCCTCACTATCAGCATCGTAAGCTGAGCCCAATAATTTATTGTTATTGATAAATTCATCATTTATAAAATTGATTGTTTGGATTAGTTTTGATTTCAATTTTTCATCTTTGTTATTAATTAAATAATTATTAAGAGTTCTTACAAGTAAAATATTATCGTAAAGCATTTTTTCAAAATGTGGTACAACCCATTGTTCATCAACAGTATATCTGGAAATGCCACCACCAAGGTGATCGTAAATACCTTTTGATGAAATATTAATTAGTAATTTTTTAACTACATTTAAAAAGGCATCCTTTTTATTCTTGTTATAGAAATACAATATCGTATCAAATATATATAATTGCGGAAATTTTGGTGCTCCTTTAAACCCACCATTTATATCGTCCATATATTGTAAAATCTTTTCAACTAATGGTTCGATATCTTGTTTTATTACAGCGGTTTTTAAATTAAACTCTTTAAAAACTAATTTCATCTGCTCAACTTGATTAATAATTTTTTCTCTGTTCTCAGTATAAACTTTTGAAACATTATTGAGAACTTGAGTAAAACTTGGTCTTCCTTGCATTTCTTTTGGTGGAAAATACGTTCCTCCAGTAAAGGGAACTGCATTTTCATCTAAAAACATTGATAACGGCCAACCTCCTTGTGCTCCAGTTAATATTCCAAGACTTCTTTGAAATATGAAATCTAAATCTGGTCTTTCTTCTCTATCAACTTTTATATTAATAAAGTTATCATTCATCACTTTAGCTGTTTCTGAGTTTTCGAAACTTTCATGAGCCATTACATGACACCAATGACAACTTGCATATCCAATACTTAAAAAGATTGGTTTTTTTTCAATTTGCGCCTTTTTTAAACTATCTTTATTCCAAGCTAGCCAATTAACTGGATTATTTTCATGTTGTTTGAGATAAGGACTTTTTTCAGATTTTAATTTATTAGACAATTTAATAGTGAGAATATGGTTTTCTTGAAAAAATATTTCTAACCATAGGTTCAAAATCCTCGAGACTCATAGATTTGTAATTTGGATCAAAAGAACATTGATCATATTTTTCACAAAAATCTATTGTTGCTTGATAATATTTATGATCTTTGTATTTCTCTCTTTTAAAACGATCAGCGCCTAAATGGTGGGCATAATAATACATTTGAAACTCACCATGTTTTTCTATTATCCAATGTGTTTTTTCAGAAACATATGGTTTCAAAACTGTTGCAGCATATTCTGAATGATTTAATGGAGCTAGCTCATCTCCTATATCGTGCAATAAACATGCGACTATCATTTCCTCACTTTCGTTATTTTTGTAAGCCCTTGTAGCACTTTGCAAAGAGTGCTCTAATCTTGAAATTTTGTAACCTTCTAAAGTTGAAGTCATTCTGGATAAAAAACCCAATATTCTATCCGCAGTCTCACCTACATATTCTTTTTCAAGTTTATCTAAAAACATGTAGTCTTCTTTTGTACCATTTTTCATTTCTGTGAAATTTACTTTTTTCATGATTTAATTATTAGATGCAGTGCTTAGTAATGACAACTGCGTCACTTTATTATCACCGAGTTTATCTATTAATTTTACTGGATAATCACCTGTAAAATAATGATCAGTTAATTGCGGATACGTTTTATTTCTATTCTCAAATCCCATAGCTTTATATAAACCTTCAATACTTAAAAACTTAAGTGATTTAGCATTTATATATTCACATATTTGATTGTTATCCATATTTGCTGCAAGCAACTCTTTTTTTGTTGGTGTGTCCACACCATAAAAATCAGGATATTTAATTTCTGGGCATGCTATTCTTACATGTACCTCTTTTGCACCTGCATCATATAACATTTTAACAATTTTATGCGATGTTGTTCCTCTAACAAGCGAGTCATCAACTAAGACAATTATTTTATTTTTTATAGTAGTTTTATTTGCGTTTAGTTTTAATTTAACTCCAAGACTTCTAATTTTTTGAGCAGGCTCTATAAAAGTTCTTCCAACATAGTGGTTTCTTATTAATCCAAGGTCAAAAGGTATATTTGTTAATTGACTAAAACCTATTGCTGCAGCGTTACCTGAGTCTGGAACTGGCACTACTAAATCTGCTTTTAAATTATTTTCTTTTGCAAGCTCTGCTCCAAAATTTTTTCTATATTCATAAGCACATTTACCGTTTAATAAACTGTCTGGTCTTGAAAAATAAATATATTCAAACACACAAGGACGAATTTTTTTAATTGGAAAAGGTTTTATACTTGTCAATCTATCATTTTTGACTGATATAATTTCACCATTTTCAACATCCCTAATATATTTAGCACCAATTATATCCAGGGCACACGTTTCTGATGCGAAAACATAAGAGTTATTTAACTTTCCAATAACAAGTGGTCTTATTCCAAAAGGGTCTCTTACTCCAATCAAAGTATTTTGAGTTAGCATCACCAAAGCATATCCACCCTGAATTTGAAATAATGCATCTACAATTTTATCTATAGTTTTTAATCTTTTAGATCTGGCTATTAATTGCACAATTGTTTCTGTGTCTGATGTTGTGTAAAAAATTGCACCATCTTCAACCAATTTCTTTCTAAGTGTAATTGCATTTGTTAGATTACCATTATGAGAAACTCCTATTCCTCCAGTGTTTGTATCGGCAAAAAAAGGCTGTATGTTCCTTAATGTTGTTCCTCCTGTAGTACTATATCTGTTGTGTCCAATTGCATAACTTCCTGGCAGAGACTTTAAAACTTTTTCCTTATTAAAATTATCTCCAACCAAACCAAATCTCTTTTCAGAATGATATTTTTTTCCATCAAAAGATACAATTCCACAACCTTCCTGACCCCTATGTTGTAAAGCGTGTAAACCAAGTGCGGCTAAAGTTGAGGCATCTTCGTTATTACTTATTCCAAAAACACCACACTCTTCTTTGATTTTTGGGTTATAACTCCTGAACTTTTTCTTTAGTATCCTGATAGTCTTTTTCATTTGGAAATTCTTTAATTAAATAATTACTACCTTTTAGAACATATGGAAAGCTATAAGATTGGTCAAGATCTATTGGCCATTTTTCATGGTTGTATATTATGTCTATAGTTGCAAAAATACATATAGAAATTACATAAGCTCTGAGGAAGCCAAAAAAAAAACCAAATATTTTGTCTAAAGTTCCTATTCCTGTGTAACTTATAGCTCTACTGATTCCTTTATTAATCATTAAAATTAAAAAAATTATTAAAACAAAAATTGACACCCCTAAAATAACATCAAGTACATATTCGTTATCAATTATGTCATTTACATAAGGTTTGACCCTAGGGAAGATAAAAAGTGTTATGACATAAGCTAACAACCATTTACTTGCAGATAATAAGCTTAATACAAAGCCTTTGGAGGTACATTTAAGCAAAGACAAAATAGTTAATATTATAAAAATTAAATCAAAAATTAAAATTTTGTTAAGTATATCGATTACTTGCTCAGACATTTTCTTTAATGCTGAATGGTTTTATCCAAATAATAAGACTAGGTAGTAAAGTTAAAACAAGTAGCATTGCTAACAACATAGCAATCCCAGTAAAAATTCCAAAATAAATAGTTGGAATAAAATTAGACATAACAAGTATCGAAAATCCAAAAACGATAGTTATCGATGTATTTAATATAGCTATTCCTACTGTAGAATGGCATGTTTTAAT
Source organism: uncultured Pelagibacteraceae bacterium (assembly GCA_902614905.1). Lineage (GTDB taxonomy): Bacteria > Pseudomonadota > Alphaproteobacteria > Pelagibacterales > Pelagibacteraceae > Pelagibacter. The sequence goes on from CACMMN010000001.1 coordinate 21,267, forward strand.
AACTTCGTTGTAATTATGATTAATTTTGAACTCTTCGATAAATCTGTAAATATAATGAATACTATTATCAACTGCGATACCAATTGTAATTGCGGCAATAGTTATAGTCATCATATCTAGTGGAATATTTAATAACCCAATTAGACCTAAAATTGCAAAAGCAGCTATAAAATTTGGTATGACTCCTATGAAAGATAGTTTTATATTCTTAAATAAAATTAGAAACATTAAAAATATTCCTACCATAACTAAACCAAGGGTTAAAATTTGAGATTTAAATAAACTTTGTAATAAGTTGTTAAATAATATTAAAACGCCTCCAAGTTTAAAGTCTTTTTCTTTAAGGCCAATTTCACTTTTAAGCTCTGAATTAATTTTATTTATTAGCTGATTTCTTCTCAAATTTTCAGACGAGTCCTTTATTCTTAAATTTATTCTAGCTTCATTATTTTTCACAGATATATACGGGTCAACAATCTCTTTTTTAATAGTTTCTGGAAGCTTACTGTACAATACTCCCATTTCTAAAGTTCCAAGCTCTTTGTCGTTGTTAAGTTTAGTGGCTATTTCAATAATTGAATAAAAAGATAAAACTTTACCTACATATTCTAAATTTTCTAAATATAAATGAACTTTTTTAATTCTATTAATCTTATCTTTAGTGAACCAATATTTGCTTTGATCAGTCTCATCGCTTTCTTCATCCCAATCTTCAAATTGATCTTCCTCATCTATGCTTTCCTCATCTTCATTATCAAACTTAAGTATTATGTTTAAAGGGGTGGTTCCACCTAGCTTTTCATCTATTAATTTCATACCTTTATAAATTTCAGTATCTTTACTAAAATAATTTATAAAACTATTTTCTACCTTTAATTTTGTAATACCATAGAGACTTGAAAGAATTAATATAATTGAGGTTAATATAACTATTCTAAAATTGCCTATAGAAATACCCGAGAGCATTTGTGTAAAAGCTGAAAAAGATTTTTCTTTAACTACAACATTTCTGTATTCAAACAAACTCAGTAGAGTTGGAAGAAGAGTAAACGTAACAACAAATGATGTAAGTAGCCCAAATGACATCATTAGACCAAAATCAATAATTGGTTTTATCTCACTAAATATTAAAGACATAAATGCGCACATTGTAGTGAGAACTGTGTATATTATGGGCCAAACCATCTTTTCTGTGGTTAATTTAATGATTTGTAATAAAGACAAATCTGGAAATTTTTTTCTGAGTTGAAGAAATCTGGTGCTCATGTGAATGTTCATTGCCATTGTTAATATTAACATTAAAGCAATAAAATTTGATGATATAACAGTTACTTTCCAATTCATTATACCTAAAAAACCCATCATTATTAAAACTGAAAAGAAACAACTGCTTATAGGAATTATTATCCAAATTAAATTTCTAAATACATACCATAAGGTTAGAACAATAAATAAAAATACACCTAATCCAAAAACTATTATATCACTTTTAATAAAAGTCATCATATCATCAGCAATCATAGGTATTCCCCCTAGATGAATTTTACCGATATCCTCAAAAGATTTTATTATTTCCCTAATTTCAATTATATTTTGATGTCTCTCTTTTTTTAAAGAGTCTTTATATTCTTCAATCTCTTGGTTATTTTCAAAAGTACCAACCTGAGGTTTTTCTTTTGGTTTAATGTTTACAATAATTCCAGTTGTTTTTGAGTCTTCACTAATAACAAAATTTCTAAAGACAGGACTATTTAAAATTTCTTTAAAACCTCTTTCTTTATCAACATTATCGTCCTTAAGAGTTCTAAAATTTTTAATTCGATCCATAAGAGGTTCATCAGAACTATCAAGTAAGGGGATATCAAGAATAGTCACTGTATTATGAACCCAGTCTAGACTTTGAATTTTATATTTAAGACTTAGGATATTATTGATTGCAATTTCAGAAGTTATTTCGTCTTTTGGTGTAAGTGTTAAAACTAAAAATTCTTTTGCCCCAAATTTTTCATTTATTTCTTGCAAATATTTTAGATCTGGATCACCTTCAATCAATAAGGTTTCAGATGACGCGTCTAATCTAAAATCTTTTGATTTATAACCAAAAACTAAAGCTATAATAATAAGCAAAAAAAGAACTATTTTTGGCCTATTAAGTATAAAATTTTGGTAAATATTAGAAATCATTAAGCAGTAAATATACTATTTTATATTAATTATTTACAGCATCTTTAAATTTAGTAAACATTTCCTCAAATTCTAACATTACATTACCTGTGGGGCCGTGTCTTTGTTTACCAATAATCAATTCTGCAAGATGAGAAACTTCATTCATTTTAGCTTGCCACTCTGCATGTTCAACTGTCGCTGGCCTAGGCTCTTTAGCTTTTAAATAATAAGACTCTCTATAAACAAACATTACAACATCTGCATCTTGCTCGATTGATCCAGACTCTCTCAAATCTGAAAGTAAAGGTTTTTTATCATCCCTTTGCTCTACTGCTCTAGATAATTGAGATAGAGCTAATACAGGGACTGATAATTCCTTAGCTAGTGCTTTAAGTCCCTGAGTTATTTCAGATATTTCCTGAACCCTTCCTTCTTTTAGAGCAAATGATGCTCTCATCAATTGTATATAGTCTATTACAACCATATCTAGACCATAAAGCCTTTTTATACGTCTTGCTCTATTAGATAAAGCCGCAACACTAATTGCTGGTGTTTCATCTATATATAATGGTAACTCAGAAATATTTTTTGACGTTTCTAAAAATTGTTCAAACTGTTCCTCAGAAATTTTTCCTCTTCTTATATCATTTGATTTTATTCTTGATTGCTCAGCTAATATTCTCGTCGATAATTGCTCAGAGGACATTTCTAAAGAAAAAAAAGCAATTGAGCCCTTATTTCCGGTTTCTTGTATTTTTTTTGCTGCGTGGAATGCGATATTTGTTGCTAAAGCAGTTTTACCCATTGATGGTCTACCAGCTATTATAATTAAATCTGATTTATGTAGACCACCTAATCTATTATCTAAATCTTTTAAACCGGTTGGAACACCAACTATACCTTCTTCATTTTTATATGCACTAGATGCCATATCAATTGTTTGTTTAACAGCATCATCAAATTTTATCAGAGAAGAGCTAACAGAACCTTTTTCAGCAAGATCATAAAGAACCTTTTCAGAGTTTTCTATTATAGTTTGCCCACTAATATTTAAATCGCTAATTTTGGCATTATCAATAATATTTTCAGAAATTTTTATAAGCTCTCTTCTTACATACATATCGTAAATTATTTTTGAATATTCTATGCACTGACGCGATGATGTTGCAAATTTAGTAATTTTAATCAAATATTCAGGAACGTTTAAATCGTCTTTTTCGTTCTCAAAATAACTTTTTAAAGTTATAGGATTTGCTAACATACCTTTATAAATTAAATTATTTATTGCTGCATAAATTTTTTGATGAAGAGGATCAAAAAAATTATTTTCAGAAATTATAGAGCTTAAATCATCAAATATTTCATTAGAGGTCAAAACGGATCCTATGACTGCTTGTTCTGCTTCTATATTATTAGGTAATTGATTAATGTTATTTGATACAAGAGTTAGATTTTTGCTCACAATCCAACATACAATCATTATAAGATTAAAAAAACAAATTTATATATTTTTATTTCCTGGGGAAAAAAATGTATAAATTATTTTGTTTGGTCTAATATATCTACTTTTATTTTAATTTCCGCCTGAACTTCTGAATGTAGATCTATTTTTACTTTAAAAGTTCCTAAAGATTTAATTTCTTTTAAAGGTTGTATTAAAGAAGGCTTAATTTCAACTTTTTCATTTTCACTAATAAGTTTAGAAATTTCAGTGGGCTTTATAGATCCGTAAAGATCTTTGTTTTCAGTGACTAATTTTTCAACAGTGATAATTTTATTATTTATTTTTTCCATAATTTGTTTGGCTAACTTTTTTTTTTCTAAATCCTTTCTCCCAAGTTCTACCTTAATTTTATCAACTTGTTTGATGTTATCTTTAGAGGCATATAATGCTTTTTGATTAGCTATTAAATAATTTCTTGCGAAACCTCTCTTAACATTAATTATTTCACCTATTGTTCCTATTTTTTTTATATTCTCTAACAATATTACTTTCATATTTAAATTAATGCTAAATTTCTCGCTCTTTTTATTGATAGCGAAAGCTCTCTTTGTTTCTTTTGAGAAATGTTTGTTATTCTTGATGGTAAAATTTTTCCATTTTCTGATACATATCTTTTTAATAATTTAACGTTTTTATAATCTATTGTCGGAGCTCCTTTTGATGACAATGGACAAGTTCTTTTAAATTTATATTTATTTGGTTGAAAAATACTCAACTTTGAGAAATTACTAGATTTATTTTTTTTCGAAGTATTTTTTTTATTTTTCATCTGATTTATCCTCTTTAGAAAAATAATTAGTTTTTAAATCAAACTTTTTAACTTTGACTGTAAGAAATCTAAGTAAATTTTTGTCTAATTTTTCACTTTTTTCAAGTTCTTTAATTAATGATCCATCGCACTTTATTTTAAAATGGATATAGTTTCCTTTCTTATTTTTTTTTATAAGGTAGGATAAATTCATTAATCCCCAGTCTTGTGTTTGAATAATATTACCCTTATTTTTAGTTATGAAATCCGTATACTTTTCTTTGATTTGTTTAATCTGAGATATAGATGTATCTTGTCTTGCAATAATTGTGTGTTCGTAATTAGTCATTTTAATAATAAATTAAAAAAAAAATTGATATACTATTATAATAGTTTTAATACAAGAGTTAATATAAAAAAATAAATGTTTTCTGTAGTTTTTCCAGGCCAAGGATCACAAAAAATAGGAATGGCCAAAGAATTATTTGATAGATTTGAAATTGTAAAAAAAATATTTAAAGATGCAGATGATTTACTTGGGCTACCAATATCAAAAATTATTTTTGAAGGACCTGACAACAAGCTAAATCTAACTGAAAATACTCAGCCTGCAATATTCTTAACCAGCTATGCAATTTTCAATATAGCCAAAAAAGAATTTGGATTTAATTTTGATAATGCTCAATTTATCGCAGGACATTCACTTGGGGAATATTCTGCCTTATGTTGTTATGGTGCATTAAATTTTGAGGATACATTAAAAATATTAAAAAGAAGAGGCAGATCAATGCAAGAAGCAGTCCCTGCTGATCAGGGAGGTATGCTTGCAGTTTTGGGCAGTGATTTAAAAGTAATAGAGGAAATAATTAAAAAAAATAATCACGAATGTTATGTTGCTAATGATAATTCTCCACAACAAGTTGTTATTAGTGGTTTTAAAAAAAATTTACAACTACTCTCACAAGATTTAAATAAATTAAGTATAAAAAATATCAAGCTTAATGTCAGTGCGCCTTTTCACTGTAAGTTAATGAATAAAGCAACAGAGAATATGAAAGACAAAATTTTAAATCTAACTTTTAAAGATATTAATAGCGCTTTGATATCTAACTTTACTGCAAAACCATCAACCTCTGGTTTAGAAATTAAAAAATTGTTAGTTTCACAGATTGAAGGAAAGGTTAGATGGCTAGAAAGTATAGAATTCATGATTAATAAAGGAACTAAAAATTTTATAGAAATAGGACCAGGAAAAGTGTTATCAGGACTAATAAAAAGAATTAATAAAAATGTTAGTTTTAAATCTATTAATAGCGAACAAGATATTAAAGGGTTAATTTCAAATGTTTAAATTGAAAAATAAAAAAGTGATAGTAACAGGTGCTACTGGAGGTATAGGCAACTCAATAGTAAAATGTTTTGTTGATCAAGAAGCTAAAGTATTAGCAACTGGAACTAATGAAGAAAAGTTAAAATCATTAAAAAAAAAATACCCCAATATATTAATTAATAAATTTGATATTTCTAAACATGAAGAAATTGAAAAATTTATAGATGAGTCAAATAAATTATTAGATGGCGGTCCTGAGATATTGATAAATAACGCTGGCATAACTAGAGATAATTTATCTTTAAGAATGTCGCAAAAAGAATGGCAAGAAGTTTTAAATTTAAATTTAACATCTACGTTTTTACTTTGTAAATTCTCTTTAAAAAAAATGATTAGAAACAAATACGGTAAAATTGTTAATGTTACATCTGTGGTTGCTCATACTGGAAATGTAGGACAAGCAAATTATGCAGCATCTAAATCTGGTATAATAGGTTTTTCAAAAAGTTTAGCTCTAGAGTATGCAAAAAAAAACATTAATATAAATTGTGTATCACCAGGATTTATTGAAACGCAAATGACAGACAAAATTGATGCTAAGTTCAAAGAATTAATAATTTCAAAAATACCATCTAACAGACTTGGCTCACCCGACGATGTAGCTAACGTTACAGCATTTTTATCATCAGATTTAGCCAATTATATAACTGGCGAAACAATACATGTTAATGGAGGCATGTATTTAGGTTGACAAAACTTGTATTTTATTTATTAAGAAAAAATCAACAAAGGATTCAATATGTCAGAAGATATCTCAGGAAAAGTTAAAAAAATTGTAGCAGACCATCTAGGTATAGATGAAGGCAAAGTTACGGAGGAAGCAAGCTTTATCGATGATCTTGGCGCAGATAGTCTAGATACAGTTGAGTTGGTAATGGCTTTCGAAGAAGAATTTGGTTCTGAAATTTCAGATAGTGAAGCAGAAAAGATTCTAACTGTAGGTGATGCTATAAAATTTATAGAGAGCAAAAGTAATTAATTTTAAATGTCCTTAAAAAAAAGGGGAGTAATGATTGTACTTTCATCCCCTTCTGGCGCTGGCAAAACCACACTAGCGAAACTTATTTCAAAAAATAAAAATAATTTCATATCCATCTCTCATACCACTAGAACACCCAGATCAAACGAGACCGAAGGGATTGATTATTATTTTATCAATAAAAAAAAATTCCAAGATTTAATAAATAAAAATGAATTTTTAGAGTATGCAAAAGTCTTTAATAACTATTACGGAACATCAAAAAAAAATATTATAAGCAAGTTAGAGGATGGAAAAAATGTAATATTTGATATCGATTGGCAAGGAACAGAGCAAATAAAAAAAAAAAAATTAAAATATAAATTAATTACAATCTTTATATTACCACCAAGTAAAAAAGTTTTATTTAACCGGTTATCCAGCAGAGATATGAAAGATAAATTAATAGTTGAGGAAAGAATGAAACAATTTGAAAAAGATGTATTACATTGGAAAAATTATAACTATGTTGTTATAAATGATGATCTTAAAACTTGCTATAATAATATAATTAATATTTTAGATAAAGAGTTTAACAACAAAAAAAGTAATTATAACAAAAATTCTATTAAAGATCATATAAGTAAATTAATTTAGGTTATTCTCATATTCTTTAACCATTATAAGAAATTTTTCTATTGAAATATTCTGAGGTCTATCAGTCAATTTAATATCAGTAATTTTTGATACATAATTAAAATTTTTAAATAACTTAATGAAATTTTTTTTTATCATTTTTCGTCTTTGACTAAAAAAAATCTGTGTAATTTTCTCTAAATTTTCAGGATATTTAATCTTTACTACATCTGATTTTGGAGTAAACTCTAATAAAGTGCTATCAATCTTAGGTCTAGGCACGAAACATTTAGAACTAATATCGAATTTTTTTTTTATATTGAACCTCCAATTAGCTAAAATCGTAATTCGACTATAATTCTTGGAATTTACATCTGCAATTATTCTATCGGCAACCTCTTTTTGAAACATCAGAATTAATTTTTTAAATTTTATATTTATACTTAAACACCAATAAGCAAGCAACTTGGTAGATATATTATAAGGTAAATTTCCATAAACTATAAAATTATCTTCATAAAAATCTTTGGTTAGATTAAGTACATCTGTATTAATAATTTTTATTTTATTTTTAAATTTGTTCTCTAAAATTTTAATAAGATTATTATCTTTTTCGACAACAATAATTGACTTAGGTTTTGATTTAACAATGTATTCAGTAAGGTTTCCTGTTCCAGGTCCTATTTCTAAAATTTTATCATTTCTGGAAATATCCCCAGTACCAACAATTTTTTTTAAAATATTTTTATCAATAAGAAAATTTTGTCCTAAGCTTTTCTTAGCTTTAAACTGCATATTTTTTTAAAAATCTAATTGACTCGACTAGACTGCTTGGATCTGACTTGTTTTTACCTAACATACTAACATTTGGACCATGATCTGGTGAAATTCTTATAAATGGTAACCCTAAAGTAATATTTATAGCTTTAAATCCATACAGAGTTTTCATTGGTCCAAGCACTTGGTCATGATACATGCCAAAAATTACATCAAAATTTTTAGTATTTTCTTTTAAAAAAATAGTATCAGATGAATATGGACCTTTAATATCTATTTTATTTTTTTTTAAATATTTAATTGCTGGAATAATTTCATCTTTTTCCTTATTTTTTTTTTCAAAACTTTCACAATGAGGATTTAGGCCTGTTATAGCAATTTTAGGCTTTTTTTTTAAGATAGTTCGAAAAAAAGTATCAATTTTTAATATTTTACTAATAATTTTTTTTTTTTTTATATTTTTAGGAACTTCAGAAATTGGAATATGCGTAGTTAGAGGGCTCACACTTAATTTATTGTTAAAAATTAACATTACGGGATCTTTTGTATCTGTCTTTTTCGCTAAAAATTCCGTGATACCTTTATATTTTCCTTTTAAAAAAGTCTTTTTTGATATTGGCCCATTAATCAAACCTAAACAATTTTCATTTTTTATAATTTCTAAAGCTTTATTAAAAGATAATTCAATAAATTTATTTGAATTACTAGTAATTTTTTTTTTTGAGAACGAAAATTTATTATAACTAAAATTAATAAAATTCATCTTTCCTGTTTTGAAATTTGATAAATTTTTATTTAATTCATTTAATTGAATATTGTAACCAAATTTTTTAATATTTTGATTTAGTATATTTTTTGATGATATTAAAATAATCGGATACTGTATTTTTTTAATAGCCTTAAATAAAATTTCTATAAATACGCTTTGTGGCTCTCCACCAACGACAATTATCGGACTAAAATTCATTTATTACAGCTTTATTATAAACTCTCTTATAATGGAGGGTTGAATACATAGTTAGTTGTCTATTCTTTTCAAAATTTAAAGCCTTTTTAAATTGTTCTTCCTCATTAATTTCCATTAATTGATTTTTCTTATCATTTAATTTAATTAAAATAAAACCTCCAGGGACTGTAATTGGATTAGTAAATTCACCAAGCTCAATTTTATTAATTTGGTCAGATATTTTATTTGAAAGTTGGGATTTATAAACCCATCCTATCTTGCCTCCACTTTTTTTACTTTCAGAAACACTATAAATTTTTGCAGTTTCTTCAAAACCAATATTTTTTATGCTATCTTTTATTTTTTCAAATTTAATATCAAAATCTTCATTTTCATTTAAAGTAAATATTATTTCGGATAATAACAAATTTTCTACATAATTTTTTTTGCTTAGATTTTTAATTTTATTTCTTATCTTATCCTCATCAACTAAAACAGCATTATTATATTTTTGAACAATGTAATCATTCCATGCTACTTCTATAGCTATTTTTTTTTCTACAACATCTAAATTAATATTATATTTTGTTAAATATTTTTTAAATTCTTCCAAATTAGATATACCTATTTCAGAATATAAATCTTTTATTATTTTATTAATAATATTATTATTCACTTCTATTTCATATAACCTTTCAATCTCCAGTTTCTTAACTTTCTCATTGATTGCAGAATCTATTGCATATCGATTAACATTTTCATCCGGTAGATTTCTTAAATTTGGATTTAATGCTAGCAGATAGTTTTTTTCATTTTTTATATCGATATTTGTAATTATTTTATTATTTACCTTAGCTTTTATAAACACTTGCGAGCCAGCTAATTTGAAGTTAAACGATAAAAAAAAAATAGTTGTAAATATTAAAAACTTTTTCATTTTCTTTTACTAGGAGAGTTTATAGATGAGAAAGGCATAATTGAAATAGTAAAGAAAATCTCCTCATTTGGTTTTAAATCCTTATCTGAGTAATAATCTTTGTTATATTGAATAGATGCTGTTAAACAATCATTCTTATATTCGTAAATTAGATTATAATATTCAGTTAAATCTGTTTTTTTGTTTCTACGTGTTCTATATTTTAATGAATTTGAATTATTTAATAATAGTTTAACTTCGTTAGAATAATGATTTTCGCTTCCAATTTCATCATCTTCTTGTAAAAATTCGAAACTTGTAACAAATTTATTAATTGTTAAATCAGCCTTAATTAAATTATAATTTGTTGAATTTAAATCATTATCAACAGAAAAATTATAATCAAAGTTAAAATTACTATTAGGTTTAAAATTTAATGAACCAATTATATCAGAGGTTTTATTGTTTATAGTTGAACTTCTAGGCAGTTTTTCCTCATTTTTATCTCTTATTACTGAAGCTAATCCGGTAGTTAAAATACTGTTGTTTTGTTTATCTGTTATTTTAAATTCTCCACCTAAAGTTAATGATTGACCTCCCTCAAGGCTATCATTTAATCCCAATCTATTATGAGTAAACACATTTTTAAAATCAATCTTTCTATCAAGATTTTTTAAATTTTTGTTTTTATTTGGGCTATACATAAATGATGCTTTGCCTGACAAAAAATTATCTAATTTGTTACCCTCTTTTTTCATTGGATATGATATGTTGTATAAAATCGAGCCAAAATTTTGAGATCTAAAATTATTAGTATATTCTTCAGAATTATCACTATCTGATGTAATATTTTTAAATAAAAAATTAAATTTATTTACAAATCCATTTGAATATATTTTTGGCGCAGATGTATATCTCAAGTCATTTATTAAAACTTTTTCAAATATATTAGTATCATAATTTTTATGGTATCCGTTAGACACTAAATTAAGATTATTATTAAAATTTTTTGAAATCTCAAAACTAGGAAGTAAATATTGATATTTATCACTAGATTGTTCTTTTGTTAGATCTTCGTAAGCTTCCACTTTTGCCTCAAGATATAAATCTTCATTGTTACCCCTAAAAGTTAAGAATGAATTTAATAATGAGTTATTATTCGTAATTTCAGAATTTATTTTATGTGATTTTAAGTAGCTATCATTTGAAGTAGTCTCAATATTAACTTCTAACTCACTACTTTCAAAAAAAGAAAGTTTAAGTTTAGCTAATGTATTTGAAAAAAAATGAGATTTTGAATTTTTGCTTTCTTTTTTAATACTTAAATCTGTAATATGAGAAGAATTTTTGTTTTCTTGTCTATATTCATTTTGAAATAATCCCTCATTTTCACTATAAATTTTTGGTGTGAATGTAATATCTTTGCTATCTGAAATTACTTTAAAATATGGAATAGACAAGGAATCACCCAGTGAGCTTGAACTTTCAAATCTTGGCATTAAAAAACCTGATTGTCTTTTTACTGTAGGGTCTGGATGAAAAAATCTAGGAAAATAAATTATAGGCTTGTCATATATCTCTAACCAAGCATTTTTATAATAAATAGTTTTTTTTGTTTTATTATGTTTTATCTCTTGAGCCTTAAATTGCCAGGGGGGACATTCATCTTTATTTTTTTTGCATGTAGTAAATACACCTTTTTTTATTACAGATATATTATTGTCACTGTATAAATAGTTACCTCTCAATCTAGGATCATTTTCCATATTTCCAAAACTACTTTTAAAAAAGTCTACTTTTACATCATCACCGATTATTTCATTATTTTTAAAATCAACTATTGCATTTTGAAAAAAATATTTATTACTAATGTTGTCAGTCATATTTACGGTATCTATTTTCAATAGCTTTTGATTTAATAAAAACTGGGATTTTTCAGACGAAATTTTATTACCGTAATAATCTTTAAAAGTAGAAAAATTATCAATAATAATTTGCTTTTTAATTTTATCATAAATAATCTTCTCAGTTTCAAGTAATAATTTTTTTTCTAAATTAATTTTTACATTTTTTTTTAAAATTATTTTTTCATCGTTTCTAAAGTATATTAACTCATCACTGAAAATATCAATATTTTCCTCTAAATTTTCAACACGTATATTTCCTTTAGCGTTAATGATTTGTTTAAGTTTGTCGTAATCCATTTCATCAGCATAAATTGTCTCTTTTTTATTAAAAATTTTTATATTTTTTTTTGCAATAATTTTTTGATCTTTATCAATAAGCTCTATAGAATTTGCTTCAAAATTTACTTCTTGACTAATTGCGCTTGTTGTAAAAAAGAAATTTATTAAAAATATAAATAGTAATTTTTTCGTTTTATTTTTCATTTATTCTTATTAAGCTTATACTTGAAATTAATATAATAATAACTAATGGTATCCATATTGAAATTGCTATTGGTATTTGCTCATTTTTACCCAGTTCTTCAAAGAAAAAACTTAAATAATAAATTATGACAGAAATTAGAATCCCAAAAATAAGATGAAAGATCTTTGATTTGTTGTGCTTTATATGAATCATAATTGTAGATGCTAGCACTGTCATAATAGTTAAATAAATAGGAAATGATATTAATTTTTGAATTGCAGAATTTACCTCAGTTGATGAGTAATTTATACTCTCGTATTTCTTTCTTAAATCGTTTAATTCAAATATATTTAGAGATGATAAATTTGAGAAAAGTGAATTCACATCTTTATAACTAAGATTAGTTTCTAAAACATAATTTTGAACATTTTCTACTTGACCTTTAAAATTTGAAATTTGTGCATTTTTTAATATCCAGGATTTATTTTCAATTAATATTTCTTTTGAAATAATATTATTTTTAAAATTAAAATTTTCGTCGAATTGTATAATATCAACATCAAATAATATTTTATTCTTAAATCTGTTTGCATTTATAATATTTATATTTTCAGTAACTTCATCTTTAATCCAAATTCCATTTTCAGTTATTACAGCAAGATATTTATTATCTTTAGCATAAGAATTTTTGAGGTTAAGATAAGAAAATTTAAGACTAGATGAAAAATTATAATAAATTGTTATTATGATTATTCCGATTAAGAAACTTAAAGTTGATAAAATTTTAATTATCTTCAAGTTATCTAACCCAAAATTTTTTAGCACAATAATTTCGTTCTGATCCATTAATTTAATAAATGCAAATTGTGCAGTTATTAGAAATATAAATGGAAAAATATCAAAAAGAACTGATGGTATATTTAAAAATGTTAGAAATATAGGAAGCGTAATTGATACCTTTAAATCTTTAAAAAAATTAATTTCTTCAAAAATATTTAATATAAACGCCAATGATAAAAAGACTATGAACGTTTTTAACAATGTGGAAGTAAATACTTTACTTATGTATATTTGGTATGTCTTAAATATCATGTAGTTTTCAAATTAAGTTTTTTAACAAAAAATGTATATAATGAAAAAAATAATATAAACGGAATTGTAAATATGAGAAAACTTTCAAAAATACTTGAGGAATAAAATTTTGTAGTAATCTCTGAAACTGAAATAATAATTACACCTAATATAAAAATTTTAAATTTATAACTAGAAAAGTTCTGTGAATTTTTTGATTTAATTAATAAAAAACCACCAATTAAGGAAAGTAAAGGTATATAGAATGGTTTGAAAATTCTAGTAAATAATTCTTGTGATATTTTATTTTTTAGTGGTTCTGTATTTTCACAAACAAATTTAAAATTGTCTTTACCTACACTTATTTTTTTATCATTGTTAAATAAACATTTGTATAAGTCTTTTGAATTTACCTCTTGGATTTTTGGAAATTTAGTTGTTTTAGATGTATACTTAGATAAATTTATTTGTGTTTCGTTAAAATCAAAAGAATTAGTTTTTCCATCGTTAATATTTAATATTTTACCATTTACTAGAGTTAAATAATTATTATCTTTTGACTCTGAAAAATATCCTTTTTTTGCGTAAATAATTTTAGATTTTGTTTTAGAGAAAGAGTCTTTAATAATTATGTTCTCTAATGTATTTTCATATTTTTTATCTGCATAGATTGTAAGCTTTTCAACAGTGTCAATAAATTTCTTAGGCTTAACTAAAAGTGGTAGATAATCGATATTAGACTCTCGAATAAAAGATCTTGCCTTATCTTGTGCCGTTGGGACTATGTGTAAACTGAAAAGTAAATTTAATACTAAAAAAAATAAAGAATAATTAATTATCACACTTAAAAAAGTTAATTTATTTATTCCATTTGTCCAAAATATTAATGTTTGATTTTGTTCTTCATATTTAATTAAAGTAAAAAAAATTGAGAAAAAAAACATAAAAGGTAATAGCTTATTGAAAATTTTCGGTAAACTATAGATTGTATATAAAAAATAAATTTTAAAACTGTGTCCGTCTTCTGTTACAAATTCTAGATAGTTTACAGCTTGTATTACCCAAACAATTAATGTCACAGCGAAGCTTGATAATATAAAAAACTCTAAAGATTCTCTCAAAAAATTTTTAAAAATTATTTTTTTCATTGAAATTTTTCAAAATAATCATATACACCTTTTGTTAGAAAATTTGAATAAAAATTATGATTTTAAAAGAAAAATATACTAAATATGCAAAATTAAACAATTTATACGGATCAATTGTATTTTTTGCAAATGAAAAGAATGAAATTAAAAATATTAATAAATTAATAAACTCTTCACAATACAATATATTTAAAAAAAATTTAAAAAATAATACAAAAAAAAAAGAAATTTTTGCATTCGACATAAGACACAATCAAAAAATTATTGTGTTAAATAAAAAAAATAATAACGAGTCTTATGTAAAATTTGGAGCTAAACTATATCAATTTTTTAAAAATGAGAGTTTAAACAAAATTCATATTTTTGGAGATACTGTTGAAGCTTCTAAAATTATAAGATGCTTACATGAACTAGTTCACGGGATGAAGTTAAAATCTTATTCTTTTAACAAATACTTAACCAAAAAAAATTCTGATATTTTGAATTTAAATATAATATCTAAAGAAAAAGTAGATTCAAAATTAATTAAAAACTTAAGTGCAATTGAAAATGGCGTAAATTTTACAAAAGATTTAGTATCTGAACCTGGTAATGTTTTACACCCTGATGAATATGCAAAACGATTAATTAATTTAAGAAAATTAGGTTTAAAAGTCACTGTTTACAATACAGCTAAACTTAAAAAAATGAGATGTAATGCTTTACTTGGTGTAGGGCAAGGAAGTTCTAGAGGATCTTATATTGTTACAATGGAGTGGAGAGGAAACAAGAAACAAAAAAAACCTTTAGCTTTTGTAGGCAAGGGTGTTTGCTTTGATACTGGAGGGATATCTTTAAAACCTGCTAGGTTTATGGAAGATATGACTTATGACATGGCTGGTTCAGCTGTAGTTGTTGGACTTTTAAAAAGCTTAGCTTTAAGAAAGGCAAGAGTTAATGCAGTTGGTGTAGTAGGCCTTGTAGAAAATATGGTTAGTGGTAATGCCCAAAGACCAGGTGATATTGTCAAATCTTTTAGTGGGAAAACAATAGAAGTCTTAAATACAGACGCAGAGGGCAGGCTCGTGCTTGCAGACGCAATTACTTTTACTGAAAAAAAATTCAAACCAAATTTTATAATTGACTTAGCTACTTTGACAGGTGCAATTGTTGTTGCCTTGGGCTCAGAATATGCAGGATTATTCTCTAATAATGATAAGTTATCTAAACAACTTCATGATGCTGGAGAAAAAACGGATGAAAAAGTTTGGAGATTACCACTGCACGAAAATTATGATAAATTAATGAATTCCAAAAATGCAGATATGCAAAACATAAATTATGTAGGTGGAGCTGGATCAACAACAGCTGCACAATTTTTACAAAGATTTATCATAAATAAAACTCCTTGGGCCCACTTAGATATTGCAGGAATGGCTTTTTCAAAATATGCAGGCTCATTAAATTCGAGCGGTGCAACAGGATATGGCGTGAGACTTTTAGACAAGTTTGTAGAGGATAATTACGAGTAAAATGGAAGAAACATTATCTATAATAAAACCAGACGCCATGGAAAGAAACCTCGAAGATAAAATAAAAAATATTTTCATTAAAAATAATTTCGAAATTATTAAAGAAAAGAAAGTAAAACTTGAAAAAAAGGATGCAGAATTGTTTTATAAAGTTCATGAAACAAAACCATTTTATAATGATTTATGTAATTATTTATCATCAGGACCTGTGTTAGTGATGGTGCTTAAAAAAGATAATGCTATCGCGGAGAATAGAAAAATTATGGGAACAACTAATCCGAAAGATGCAGATCCTGGAACAATAAGGAAAGAATTTGGTATTTCGATTGATAAAAATTCGATACACGGCTCTGATAGTAAAGAAAATGCAGAGAAAGAAATAAGCTTTTTTTTTAAAGATTAGATAATATTTTATCTATAATTTTTGGATACATTTTGTGTTCGATTTTTAAAACTTTTTTTTCAATAGATCTTTTATTGTCTTTTTTTGTTATTTTAACTTTTCTTTGACAAATTATTTTACCTGAGTCTAAAAATCTATTTACATAGTGAATTGTGCATCCAGTATATTTTTCATTATTTTCTATTACCCTTTTATGCGTATTTAAACCTTTATACTTTGGTAACAATGATGGATGAATATTGATAATTTTTCCTTTGTACGATTTAACAAAATATGCAGGTAATATTTTCATAAATCCAGCCAAACACACCAATTTAATATCATTTTTCCTTAAAATATTTAAAACTCTTTTGCCTAGTTTTTTTGATTTAGTTAAATCAACATAATAACTTTCAATTCTCATTTTTTTGGCTATTAGTAAACCTGTAGCTTTTTGTTTATTTGAAATAACCACCTTTACTTTATATAAAGTTTTATTTTTTAAAGAATATCTAACTATCGACTTTAGATTTGAACCTCTCCCTGAAATAAAAACTGCGATATTATATTTTATCTTACCATTTGATTTTTTCATTAAATAAAATTTTATTTTTTTTATCTTTAATTAATTCACCGATCACATAAGGTTTAAACTCTTTTTTAAAATATTTTTTAACTTTATTAATATTACTTTTCTTAATAATAAAACAAAAACCAATACCGCAATTAAAAGTCTTAAGCATTTCAAAATCACTTACTCCTTTATTTTTAATCCAACTAAAAATTGGCAAAGTTTTAATTTTATCTAAATGAATATTAGCACAAATATTTTTAGGGATAATTCTAGTTAAGTTGCCTGGCAAGCCACCACCGGTAATATGTGCACATCCATGAACAAGATTTTTTTCTAATATTTTTAATATCTCCTTTACGTAAATCTTTGTTGGTCTCATTAACTCTTTTTTTAAATACTTGTTTTGATTTATATTTATTTTTTTTTTATTTAATATATTTCTCACTAAAGAATAACCATTTGAATGAAGACCATTTGATGGAACTGCCATAATAATATCATTTTCTTTAATATTACTTTTTTTTAATAATTTTTTTTTCTCAACAATCCCCAAAGAAAAACCTGCAATATCAAATTTATCTTTTGAATAAGTCCCTGGCATTTCAGCTGTTTCTCCTCCAACCAAACTGCATCCACTTATTTGACATCCTTTTTGTATTCCTTTAATAATTTTTTTTAATTTTCCTAAGTTGATTTTGTCAATTGATATGTAATCTAAAAATATTAACGGTTTAGCTCCTTGAACCAATATGTCGTTAACACACATAGCAACTAAGTCTATACCAATAGTATCGTATTTTTTAAGTTTGTTTGCTATTTCGATTTTTGTTCCAACACCGTCTGTGCTTGATACTAACAAAGGTTGTTTTAAACCTTTAGGAATACTTGTAATCGAGGCGAAACTTCCAATATTGTTGTTAATATTTCCTGATTTTTTTTTTTTATTAATGTTTGCTATATATTTTACAAAATTATCAGATGCATTTATATTTACTCCACTATTTTGATATGTAAATTTATATTTTTTCATATATTTAAAATATGTATACTAAAAAAAATTTTTTCAAAATTGTATCTTACATAATTATTTATTTATCCACTTTAATTTCTGTCCTCATAATTTCTACAAGTGCACAAAGTAGAATTTTTAAAATAGAGGATATAGAAATTTATGAACCTTTTAACGCTAGTTTTAATAAGGAAATCGTAATTAATAAGGCATTCTCAACTGCATTTAATGAGCTAACTTTAAGTATTATTACAACTAAAGATCAAAAAAAAATCAACTATACAAAGCTAGATGAAATTAAATACCTGGTTGATTCATTTGAAATCAAAAATGAGAGTTTTTTAAATAAAAAATATATTGCAAAATTTAATGTGAATTTTAATAAAAAAAGAACTCTTAATTACTTTGAAAAAAAAAATATTTTCCCATCCTTAAAAATGAACAAAGACTTTCTTACAATACTGATTTTTTTTGATAACGATAAAAATCAAATTTTTCTGTACGATAAAAATCCCTTTTATAAAAATTGGAATAACAATAAAGAAAAATTTTTTTTAATAAACTATGTTTTGTTAGAGGAGGACATTGAGGATCTTGAAATAATTAACAAAAATAAAGAAAATATTGAAAACTATCAGTTCGATAAAATTATAAAAAAATATGGTTTAAATGATTACATAATTTCTATTATGTTTAAAAATAACAACGAATTGCGAGTATTATCAAAGTTTTTTTTTAATGAAAATTTAAAAATAATTAATCACAAATATAATAACTTTAATTTAAATGATGAGAGCGTATTAGATAATTTAATACTTAAAACAAAAACTAACCTAGAGGATTTATGGAAGAGTAACAACCTGATTAATACATCATTGAAGTTACCAATAAATTTACAATTGAACTCAAAAGATACTTTGAAAGCTATTAGTCTTGAAAAAGAAATGGATAAAATTGATTTAATATATGATTACTATGTAACAAGCATTTCTAATAAAAAATTATATTATAAAATAATATTTAATGGAAGCCCAAAGCAGTTTTTAAAAATAATGAGTGAAAAAAATATCGTAATAGATATTGACAACGGAATATGGAAAGTAAAATAAAAGATTTAAGACAACAATTATTTAATTTCAAATTTAATAAAAGTTTTAATCAAAATGATTTTTTTGTGAGTGATAGCAATTTTTATGCTTATAATTTATTAATAAGTTGGCCTAAGTGGGAAAAAAAAATAATAAATATAAATGGTGAACGATATTCAGGAAAAACTCATTTAATTGAAATATTTTTAGAAAAAAATAAAGGCTTAGTAATAGATTTAAATAAATTTAAAAATTTTGATTTAGAACAAGTAAGATTTAATGAAAATATAATTATAGAGAACGTAAATAATGAATTAGATGAAAATTTATTCTATTCATTAATTGACACGATTGAGAAATATAATAAATTTTTGATATTAACATCAAATAAATCATTGAATAATTTAAATTTTAAGCTTGAGGATTTAAAATCTAGATTAAAAAATTGTATTTTTGCAGAAATTCAGGAGCCTGATGATAATTTAATTAAAGCGCTTATTACTAAAAATTTAGCAGATTATCAAATAACTTTAGACGCAAAATTAGTAGACTATATATCAAAAAGAATTACAAGGTCCTACATTAAAATAAGAGAATTTGTGTGTACAATTGATGAAATTAGTTTAAAAAAAAAAAAACCAATTAATATGAAAATTATTAAAAAAATTTTAGAGGACAAGATTGAAAAAATATAGAACTCATACCTGCGGGGAATTAAACTTAAAAAATAATGACGAAAAAGTTTTGTTATCTGGGTGGATAAATAAAAAAAGAGATCATGGAAATCTATTGTTTATTGATTTAAGAGACAATTATGGGATTACGCAGTGTGTGATTGATAATAAAAATGAATTTTTCAAAAAAATTGAAAATATACCGCTCGAAACAGTAATTCAATTTGAAGGAAAAGTTGTCAAAAGAGAAAAAGATACAATAAATAAAGAACTTAATACTGGGGAAATTGAAATAAAAATTTCAAATTTTAAGATTTTAGGAACAACCAAAGAGTTACCCCTTCCTATTTTTTCAGATCAAGAATATTCAGAGGAGATAAGGCTAAAATATAGATATTTAGATTTGAGGAGAAGTAAAATTCATAAAAATATAAATTTAAGATCTAAAGTAATTTCCTATATTCGAAAAGAAATGGAAAATTTTGGATTTTTAGAATTCCAAACTCCAATATTGACATCATCTAGTCCTGAAGGTGCAAGAGATTTCTTGGTACCTAGCCGGCTTAATCCAGGGAAGTTTTATGCACTACCACAAGCTCCACAACAATTTAAACAACTTATAATGATATCTGGATTTGATAAGTATTTTCAAATTGCTCCCTGTTTTAGAGATGAAGATGCCAGAGCAGACAGAAGTCCAGGTGAATTTTATCAATTAGATATTGAAATGTCTTTTATAAATCAAGAAGATATATTTAATGTTGTAGAAAATTTACTTAACAAAGTTTTCAAAAAATTTTCTACTAAAAAAATTTTAAATGAAAAGTTCCCTAAAATAAGTTTTGAAGACTCAATGCTTAAATATGGAACTGACAAACCTGATTTAAGAAATCCTTTAGAGATATGCGACTTAACCGAAATTTTTAAAAGAGATGACGTAAAGTTTGAAATATTTAAAAAATTGGTAAAAAGTGGTTCGATTGTAAGAGCAATAATATCAAAAAAAACAAAAGATAGGCCAAGAAGTTTTTTTGATAATATTGACAAATGGGCAAAAGATGAAGGGTCTAGTGGTCTTGCATATTTTACTTTTGAAAAGGATAATAATAAAATATCTGGCAAAGGCCCTATTGGAAAATTTTTTTCACCTGATGCATGTCAAGAGATAATGAAATTAAGTAATGCTGAAATCGGAGACAGTGTTTTCTTTGCATGTGGAAAAAAAAAGGACGTCGAGAAATTGCTATCTTCAGCCAGAGACAAAATTGCAAAAGATTTGGATATAATTGATGAAAGCATATTTGCCTTTTGTTGGATCGTTGATTATCCAATGTATGAAATAGATGAAAAATCAGGAAAAATTCAATTTAGTCACAATCCTTTTTCAATGCCACAAGGTGATATTAGTAAATTAAATTTTAATCAGCCGCTTTCTATTAAAGCATATCAATATGACATAGTTTGCAATGGGATTGAATTATCTTCTGGAGCAATTAGAAACCATATACCAGAATTAATGTATAAACTTTTTGCGATAGCAGGTTACGATAAAGAAAGTGTTGAAGAAAAATTTAGTGGAATGATAAATGCGTTGAGTTACGGAGCTCCACCACATGGCGGTATTGCACCTGGTATTGATAGGATCGTAATGTTATTAGCAAATGAAAAAAATATAAGAGAAATCACCATGTTTCCTCTCAATCAAAATGCACAAGATCTAATGATGAATGCACCATCGAATGTGGACAATGGCCAACTTAAAGAATTAAATATTAATATAATAAAAAAAAAGTAATTATTTTTTACCTTTAAGATTTATTCTTATGTCTGAAAGATCAACCAATTTTCTTTTATAATCGTTTCTTACAAAACCTTTACTTGTCATATCCTTAACAATTTTAATAAGTTGATTATTTTCTTCTAATGCATTGTTATCATTTTCATTTATATTGTCAGACTTGCCAATCGAGGGAGTGTGAGCTAAATCCTCTCTATTTAGATATGAAATAGCTAATTCTCTAAATATATAGTCTAGTATTGAAGTTGCTGATATAATCCTATCATTTCCATAGACTTTACCAGAAGGCTCAAATTTTGTATCGACATAGGCATTAACAAATTCATCAAGAGGAACCCCGTACTGCAAACCTAAAGATATAGCTATAGCAAAATTATTCATTAAAGCTTTCACCAGTTCACCTTCTTTACTAGTATCAATAAAAATTTCACCTATTTTGCCATCTTCATATTCGCCAGTATGTAAATAAACTTTATGATCTCCAATAGTTGCTTTTTGTATATAACCTTTACGTCTATCAGGCATGCTAAATCTTTTGTTTATAGCCTCATCTACGTTCTTTATAAAATTAGAGTTATTATTTAAATTTTTGCTTTCTAAATTTGGGATGGTTTTATCAATTTTAACTTCAGCTAGACTAGATTTATTTTTTTGTGTCGTATTTTTTTCAAGGCTCTTTGTTTTTCTTGTATCAATCTTAACATCGATTATTTCAAATTCGCCATCATCTCTTTTCTCTAAATTATTGAGCTCTGTTTGGTTAACTTTATCCAAAAAATGTTTTACTTTAAAAGTGCAAGTATAAAACGTTTCTACTAAATATTTTGACATTTTTTTTAATTTATTATTTGAATCTATAAAATTATGTATATACAAATTTCATTTTTAGTCTAATCTAAATTTTTCAATTTAAAATTGAAAAAATAATTAAATATTATGTTGACATTATTAAAGCAAACTTTCACGTGGTGGAATCATCAAACCTTAGGGACAAGAATTTACACCTTATTTTTTGGGAAGTTTAAGGGTAAAGATTATTTTGGAAATAAATATTATCAAAATAAATCTGGAAAAAGATGGGTTATTTACAATGGAGAAGTGGATGCAACAAAAATACCAAGTGAATGGTATTCTTGGATTCACTATTTAAATAACAAAATTGAGAATGTTCAAGAATTAAAAAAATTTAGCTGGCAGAAAAAAAATATTCCTAATCAAACTGGTACATCAAAAGCTTTTCATCCAAATAAAAATGATAAAAATGTATATAAAAAATACAAATCTTGGAAAGAATAAATTTTTATATTTAATTTTAATTATAATTATAAATTTTCTTACAATATTTGCATATTCTGAGGACGAGATTTATTTTGGTAAAAAGGTAGATGTGCAAATTTTAGATAAGCTAAGTTCAAAAAATAAATTGATAAAAATCAATATTGGTGAAGAATTTATTTTTAAGAATTTAGTTCTCAAAGTATTAAAATGTAAAAATTCAAAATTTGATGATAATCCTGAAATAACCTCATATTTACAGGTAAAAGATATCAATAATCAAAATAATAATGAGGTGTTTGTATTTAATGGATGGACCTTTTCCTCAAGTCCTTCAATACAGGTTTTCGACCATCCTGTATATGATCTATGGATATTGAAATGCTATTAAATTATTTTATCTTTATCAAGCCATGTTACATTGAAGTCAGAATTTAAAAATTTTTCGTGTTTAAGTAGTTTTTTATGTAATTCAATAGTTGTGGTTATGCCTTCAATTACGAACTCATCTAAGGATCTCAAGGTTCTTTGTATAGCTTCAGTTCTATTTCTACCATGACATATAAGTTTACATATCATACTATCATAATAAGGTGTTACCTTGTATCCTTGGTAAATTGAACCATCAACTCTTGTTCTAAATCCAGATGGTTGGTGACACATTCCAATTAATCCAGGCGAGGGTTGAAAACCTTTGCTTGGATCTTCTGCGTTTATTCTACATTCAATAGCATGTCCTCTTGGATTAATATCAGATTGCTTTAAAGCAGTGTTTTCGGAGTGAGCTATCCATATTTGTTCTTTAACAATATCAATTCCTGTAACCATTTCTGATACTGGATGCTCAACTTGTACTCTAGTGTTCATTTCTAAAAAATAAAACTTTCCATTTTCATATATGTATTCTACTGTACCAGCACCTTCATACCCAATTTTTGAAACCATATTTACAGTTTTTTCAAATAAGTCTTTTCTTAAATTATCATCCAAAACTGGACTGGGTGTTTCCTCAATCAACTTTTGGTGCCGTCTTTGAATTGAACAATCTCTCTCATGTAAATGAACAGTTCTGTTTTTACCAGATAAAACTTGCACTTCTATATGTCTTGGATTTTCAAAAAACTTTTCAATATAAACCTCATCATTTGCAAAAAATTTCTTTGCCTCTGATTTTGCTGTTAAAAATAAATCATCAAATTCTTTTTCAGATTTGACTACTTTCATACCTTTGCCACCACCCCCTCCAGCAGCTTTTATTAAGATTGGGTAACCAATTTTTTTTGCAATATTTTTTCCCATTTCTAAACTTGATACACCACCTTCAGATCCCTCAATAACAGGTATTCCATATTTCTTTGCAGTGTTTTTTGCTTCAATTTTATCCCCCATCATTTTAATTATTTCAGGAGAAGGACCGATAAATTTAATGTTATTGTCCCTTAACATTTTAGCAAAATTATAATTTTCCGATAAAAAACCATAGCCAGGATGAACTGCATCTGCATTTGTAACTTCAATAGCAGATAATATAGATGGAATATTGAGGTAACTATCAATTGGTTGTCTTGAACCAACGCAAAGGCTTTCATCAGCCAATTTGACGTGCATACTCTCTTTATCTACATCTGAATGTATTGCAACAGTTTGAATACCCCATTCTTTACAAGCCCGAATTATCCTTACAGCTATCTCGCCTCTATTTGCTATAAGAATTTTTTTAAACATTTACTCGAGTATTACAAGAGTTTGACCAAATTCAACAGGCTGACCGTCGTCAACTGCAATTTCTTTCACTACTCCATCCTTAGATGATGGAACATGATTCATAGTTTTCATTGCTTCTACTATCATAACGGTATCTCCTTTTTTGATTTTTTTACCAATTTCAACAAACTTTTTTCCACCCGGTTCAGGTGCTAAATATGCGGTCCCAATAATTGGAGATTTAATTTCAGTCCCAGAAATAATTTTTTTCTCTTTAACTTCATTAGTATTTTGTACTACTTGTATTTTGCTATTATCGTTTATTGAATTTCTTGAGACTTTTATTTTAATATCTTTTTCAGAGTACTCTAATTCTGATAGTTTATTTTCTTCTAAGCAGCTTACTAATTCTTTAATTAATTTTTTATTTATTTTCATTTAATAACATTTTATGCATTGCTATTATGGCCAAAATATAACCATAGCTACCTAAACCAAATATACCTCCATTTACAACATCACTTATCAATGATTTTTTTCTAAATTCTTCTCTATTATATATGTTAGATATATGTAATTCTATTTTTGGTTTATTAAATATTTGAAGCGCATCTCTAATTGCAATAGAAGTATGAGTGAATCCTGCTGCATTAATTATAATACCGTTTTGTTTAGCTTTAGCTTCTTGTATCCATGTGACTATTTCACCCTCAATATTAGACTGCACAAATTCAAGTTTAATATCTAATTCATTAGATTTTTTAATACACAAGTCTTTTAACTGTTTATAGGTAACTGTACCATATTGTGATTGTTCTCTTTCACCTAATAGATTAAGATTTGGACCGTTAATAAAAAGTAATTTAATACTCATAAACAATACATAATGAAAAAAGTCAAAAAAATCAAAATTAATTTAAATGGAAAACCTCTTTTTTTGCCTAAAGGGACCTCTGTATACAAAGTTATCAAAAAAAATAAATTACACCTTAATAAAATTGCTGTTGAATTAAATAAAGAAATTATTAATAAAAAAAAAATTAATAAAATTTTACTTAAAAATAATGATAAAATAGAGATAGTACACTTTATAGGTGGGGGGTAATGAAAAAAGATACTTTTAAGATATCTTCAAAAAGGTTTAAGTCAAGATTAATAGTTGGAACAGGAAAATACAAAAACTTTTTAGAATGCTCAAAAGCTGTAAGGGCATCAGGTGCTGATATAGTTACAGTTGCTGTGAGGAGAGTGAACATATCAGATAAAAAAAAACCTGTGTTAATGGATTATATTGATCCAAAAAAAATAACCTATCTTCCAAATACAGCAGGTTGTTTTTCTTCAGTTGAAGCTTTAAGAACTCTAAGATTAGCAAGAGAAATTGGAGGCTGGAAATTAGTTAAACTTGAGGTATTAGGAGATAAAAGAAGCTTGTTACCTGACATGATTGAAACTTTAAAGTCAACAGAGGTATTATCTAAAGAAGGATTTAGAGTTATGGTTTATTGCAATGATGATCCATTGATGGCAAAGAGATTAGAAAATGTTGGTGCTGTGGCGATAATGCCTTTAGCTGCACCGATTGGTTCTGGGTTAGGTATACAAAATTATACAAATATAAAAATTATAAGAAACCAAACTAAACTTCCGATTATTATTGATGCAGGCATAGGAGAGGCTTCTGATGCTACAATCGCCATGGAGCTTGGATGCGATGGTGTATTAGTAAACACAGCAATCGCACAGGCAAAAAAACCACTAGAAATGGCAATTGCCATGAAATATGCAGTTATTGCTGGGAGAAAATCTTACTTATCCGGGAGAATAAAGAAAAGCTTAATGGGTTTTGCTTCAACCTCAAAAAAAGGGATTATTTAGTTTTTCCTCTTTTATAGTGTTTTCTTTTTTTGAAATTTTTTTTATTAAACTTAATAACATTATTTGTCTTATTTTTGTTATTAGGTATGATTTTTTTAATTTCTATCTTGTGTTCTACTTTTTCCAAAATTTTTTTACTTTTGTTCTCAAATGATATTTCATATTCTGGCACTAAAAATATCTTATCTCCTAAGAGATTAATCTTTATCTTATATTTTTTTTCTAAATATTTAAGATCCTTATGAAAATTTTCTGATACAAAACTTTTAATTTTTTCTGGCATATTTGCGTTTACTATTTTTGCTTTAGAATTAATTGCCTTAACTTCTATTAATTTTATTATTTTCTGTGCAAATGATTGATTTGTTAAAGAAATATTCCATTGAATGCTGCTTTCCCTTAATCTTTGTCTAGACATCTCTAATAAACCAAAGTTGCTGATTCTACCAATTTGAACTCTTGCTCTATCTTTTCTACATCTTTCCTTTAGTTTTCTCTCAACACTCTTTCTATTTCCAAAGTTCATCATATCAATAAAATCAATTATAATTAGACCAGACAAATCCCTAATTTTAATTTGTCTGGCTATTTCTTCCGCAGCTTCTAAATTTGTATCTAAGGCAGTGCTTTCAACATTTTTTTGTTTAATTGATTTACCTGAATTTATATCAATAGATACCAATGCCTCAGTAGGATTTATTACTAAATAACCACCTGAATTAAGTTTTACTTGAGTATCATAAATTTCATTTAGTTTATCCTCTATTTTCTCTTTAATAAACAGAGGTTGTTTGTCTCTATATTTTTTTATTTTTTTAACACTCTTAGGCATCAAAATTTTCATAAAATTTTTTGCTTTTTGATAACCTTCATTACCTTCAATTATTATATTTTTAGTTTCATCATCATAAATATCTCTTAGGGTACGTTTTATTATATCACTTTCTTGGTGTACTAATGATGGAGCTATAGAATTCATAGCTGTATCTTTAATTTTATTCCAACTATCTATCAAACTAGATAAGTCATGTTCAATATCATTTTTTGTTTTATTTGAACCTGCTGTTCTTACAATTAAGCCCATTTCTTTTGGTATGTTAATTTCATTTAGTATAGATCTAATTTTTTTTCTCTCCCCAAAATTAAAAATTTTTCTAGATATTCCACCTCCCTTGGGTGTATTTGGCATTAAAACAATATACTTGCCTGCAATCGATATAAATGTAGTCAGCGCAGCTCCCTTTAAACCTCTTTCATCCTTAAGGACTTGAACTAATATTACTTGATTAGGTTTTATAACTTCTTGGATTTTATATCTTTTAGATGGAATTTTTGATCTATTGTAATCAGTTATATTTTGATTTTCGATTTCTGTTGTTTTTTCTTTATTATTTTCGTTACTTTCATTTGAGGAAGTCTCATTTTCTTTTATTGATATATCATCTTCCTCACTTTTCTTAGCTAACTCTTCTCTTAATTTTTCCTCTTCTTTTTTAATAACATCTAAGTCACTTAATGGAATTTGATAATAATCTGATTGAATATCATTAAATGATAAAAATCCATGCCTTTCTCGACCAAAGTCTATAAAAGCTGCCTGAAGAGAAGGTTCTACTCTACTAACTTTTCCTAAATAAATATTGTTTTTAATTAGGTTATTTTTTACGGTCTCGTACTCGTAATCTTCAATATTGCCATTTTCTTTAAGTACAACTCTTGTCTCATCTGGATGCGATGCATCGATGTATAAATTCTTTTCCATAATATTTTTGTTGATTTAATCATTTTTTTTTAAATTCTGATGCCATAACTTTAACAAATTCATTAATTAAATTAAACTAAAATGAATACTCTATTTAAAAAAATCTTAATTTCATTCAGTTCTGCAGTTTTGTTAGTTTTTTTTATATTAGTATCTATATTGTGGGCTTTTTCGAATAATTTACCTGATTATAAATATTTGAAAAATTATAAAGCACCTGTTTCAAGCAAAATTTACTCTGGAAGTGGAGAATTAATACAAGATTTTTCATCCGAAAAGCGAATATTTATTCCTTATAATTCCATACCTAAAATCGTAATTAATTCATTCTTGTCTGCTGAAGATAAAAATTTTTTTACTCATCCAGGTATAGATGCAAAAGGTGTATTAAGAGCAATATTCAAAAATATTTCAAATATTTTGAATTCCAAAAGACTTGAGGGAGCGTCTACAATTACTCAGCAAGTTGCTAAAAATTTTCTTCTTACTAACGAAGTAAGTTTACAAAGAAAATTAAAAGAGGCTATCTTAGCCTTTAGGATTGAGAGGAGTTTATCAAAAGAAAGAATATTAGAACTTTATTTAAATCAAATATATTTAGGCCAAGGTTCTTATGGAATTGCTGCTGCAAGCTTAGAATATTTTGACAAATCTGTTGATGAATTAAATTATGAAGAGGCAGCACTGCTCGCAGCATTGCCTAAGGCGCCAAGTAGATATAATCCTTATAAGGATAAAAAAATTGCCAAATTTAGAAGAGATTTAGTTTTGAAAAACTTACAAGAAAATAAGTATATTAATGAAAAAAAATTTAATGATTTGAAAAGTAAAAACATTATTTTGAAAAAAAGAAAAAAAATATTTTTAGAGGACTCAAGGTATTATGTTGAAGAAGTTAGAAAAGACATTATTGAGCAGCTTGGATACAACAAAGTTTATAAGGAGGGCCTTAATATTAAAACACCTTTAAATTTAAGATTGCAGGAAATAGCTTCAAGCGCGCTAAGAAATGGAATTGAAGATTACGATAAGAGAAAAGGATGGAGAGGACCAATACAAAACATAGATCTTTCAAATCAAAATTGGAAAAACTCAATTAAAAATGATCTTGAAAAAAAAATTGGGTGGGAAATCGCTAAAGTTTTAAAAATAGATTACTCCGGAGTCGAAATTGAAACAGAAAATAATAAAGTTGGAAAAATCAATCAAAATAGTATTGATTGGATCAAGCCTAAGGAAAATGGAAAAAAATTTAAAATTGGTGATTTGATATATGTAAAGCAAACGAATGATTCTTTTTATGATGTAAAACAAATACCATCAGTAAACGGAGCTATAGTAGTTATGGATCCATATACTGGTAGAGTTCTAGCTTTGAGTGGGGGTTTTAGCTTTAAAAAAAGTGAATTTAATAGAGCAACTCAGGCGTTGAGACAACCAGGTTCTGCATTTAAACCATTTATATATGCTTTAGCATTAGAAAATGGATATTCTCCCTCTACTTTGATTTTAGATGCTCCCTTAGTTTTAAAACAAGGAACTGATCTTAAAATGTGGAAACCAGAAAATTATGGTAAAAAATTTTATGGTCGATTAACTCTTAGAGAGGGTCTTGAAAAATCAAGAAATTTAATGACTGTAAGAATTTCTCAAGATTTAGGATTAAATAAAATAATTAATTTATCTAAAAAGTTGGGTATATATGAAAATCCTAATGAGATACTTTCAATCTCTTTGGGATCAGCAGAGACAACACTATTAAAACTAACATCTGCTTATTGTTCCTTTGTAAATGGTGGCAAACTCGTAAATCCAAAACTAATAGATCGTATACAAGATGGTGAAGGTAATACAATATTTAAAACAGAGGATAGATATTGTGAAAATTGCAAAAATATATCTTTTTTAAGTGATGAAGTTCCAATGATAAAAGATAACTTTAAACAGATTTTTTCAGCTCAAACTGCTTATCAAATAACATCAATTTTAGAAGGTGCCTCGAAAAGGGGTACTGCAAAAAAATTAAAAGATCTAAATTTAGATATTGCTGGCAAAACTGGCACAACTAATAAAAATACTGACACTTGGTTTATAGGATTTACATCTGACTTAGTAGTTGGGGTATATGTTGGTTATGATGAGCCCAGAACATTAGGAAAATTTGAAACCGGTGCAAAAACTGCTATGCCAATATTTAAATCTTTCATAAAGAAAGCTGTAAAAAAAGAAAATACAAGACCATTTAAAATCCCAGAAAATATTACTTTGATGGTAGTTGATTCTAAAACTGGAAAAAAAGTCAACTTTGCATCAAAACAAACAATAATTGAGTCCTTCAAAACAGAAAAAATTGAACAAAACTTGGACGTTAATTTAAAAAATAACAATAGATTTAATAATAATAATATATTAAAATTTTATTAATGAGCGATCTTTTCTTAAATAATTTAAATTCAATAAAAAAAATTAATCAAAGAATCAAGGAGTATCTTTGAGAAAAATAATATTAAATTAAAAATAGATAAACTTCAGAGTCTAATTCTTAAAGAAAATTTCTGGAAAGATCAAAATAATGCCCAAAAAGTTTTAAAAGAAAAAAAAAAATTAGATGATCTTTTAAATTCATTTGAAAACTCTGTTAAGGAAAGTAATGAATTGAATGAATTTTTTAAATTAGCTTCAGAAGAAAATAACTCTAAACTTATCCAAGAAATTATAAAGAATATAGAGTCATTAAAGATTCAAGTTAAAAAAAACGAAATTAAATGTTTTTTATCAAAAGAAAGTGACAGCAATGATTGTTTTGTAGAAATACATGCTGGTGCAGGTGGTACAGAAAGTCAAGATTGGGCAGACATGCTTAGAAGAATGTATATGAAATGGTCAAACAATCGTGAATTTAAAAATAATATTATTAGTGAACATAAAGGAGAGGAAGCTGGAATAAAATCAACTACTATTAAAATAAATGGTGATTATGCTTTTGGTTGGTTAAAAAATGAATCTGGAATTCATCGTTTAGTAAGAATTTCCCCATTTGATTCTGGTGCAAGAAGACATACAAGTTTTGCAAGTGTATGGGTTTATCCAGTAGTTGATGATAGTATTGATGTTGACATTCAAGACAAAGATTTAAGAGTAGATACATATCGATCTAGTGGAGCTGGAGGTCAACACGTTAACACAACAGATAGCGCTGTAAGAATTACACATATTCCAACAAAAATAGTAGTGCAATGTCAAAATGATAGATCACAACATAAAAATAAAGAAACATGCATGCAAATGCTAAAAGCAAGATTATACAATCATGAACTTGAAAAAAGGGAAAAGGAGAGCACAGATGAAAAAGATCAAAAAAAAGATATTGGATGGGGTCACCAAATTAGATCTTACGTTTTACATCCATATAGGTTAGTAAAAGACAATAGATCAAATTTTGAGACAAGCGATCCAGACAAAGTTTTAAATGGGGATATAGATAGTTTTTTAGAAAGCTCTCTATTCAATTTAAATGGTTAAAAGATTTATACAAATAACATTATTTTTAATATTACTTTTTATAATTTTTTTGACGTATTTAAGTACTTACGGTGTTAGCACTGATAAATTTAACAAACTTATTAGTGAAAAAATTTCCGAAAGAGATAAATATTTAGAGATAGACCTTAACGAAATAAAAATTTTTCTAAACATAAACAATTTCAATTTTGAATTAAAAACTAATAACCCAAAAGTTTTTTTTAAGAATAAAGAAATTAAAATCAAAAGTATAAGCACCGATCTGCCATTAAAGAATTTAATTTTACAAAAGATGAATTTAGAGGAGGTAAAAATTTTAACTCATAAAAATAAGATACAAAATTTAATTGAAGTAATTAGAGCTTATAAAAATAATCCACAATTATTTATTTTAAATAAAATCATAAAAGATGGATTTATAGAAATAGAGAGCAAAATAAATTTTAACGAAGATGGTAGTATCAAAAATAATTATTTAGTTGATGGTAATATTGAAAATTTAAAAATAGAATTATTAAATAATGATATAATTGAAAATGTAAATTTGAGTTTTTTAATTAGAGAAAATAATTATTTGATTTATAATTTATCGTCTTTTTATAAAACAGTTAAGATAAAGTCTAATCAAATAAAAATTATCAACAATGGTAATAGCTATAATTTTGAAGGTGATATTTCAAATCAAAAAAGTAAACTAAATTTAAGCAAACTTCCCGATATTTTTAATAAAAATATAAGAAATATTTTTAAAGAAGATTTGACTATTTACTCTAACAATAAATTTAATTTTAGTTTAAATAAAAAAATCAAATTTTCTGACATAAATATTCAATCAAAAATAACATTGGAAGAGTTAAAATATTCAAATGATATATTTAAACAATTTTTCCCTGGATATAAAAAAGATATAAGATTTGAGAATAACTCTATCACTATTGATTATAACAACGGAGATTACCAAATAAATGGTAAATCTAAAATAAATATAAATGGCGATATTGATGATGCCAACTATTCTTTAAAAAAAATAAAAAATGATTTTTTTTATAACTGTAATTTAGAATTAATTAATTCCGCAGTAAATTTTAAGATTTTAAACTATACAAAGAATAAAGACGATAAAAGCTCATTAGAATTAAAGGGAAAATATTCAACCTCTAAAAAAATAGATTTAGAAAAAATAAGATTTATTCATGACAAAAATTTAATAGATATTGACAATATTAAAATTAATTCAAATAAAAAGATTAAGAGTATAGACAATATAAAAGTTAGCGTTTTTAATAATAATGATAAACTAAGCAAATTAAATATTAAAAAGGATAAAAAAAATTATTTAATAAAAAGCAAAATCTTTGATGGAACCAAGCTAGTAGATGAAATTTTATTTTCAAAAGAGGAAAGTAATTTTTTAAATTTTTTTGATAATTTAAATAGTACTTTATTAATTAAAATTGATACAGCCTATTTAGGTAAAGAAGATTATCTCACATCCTTAAACACAAAAATAAATATAATAAATAATCAAATTTTTGATTTAAATTTATCATCTAAATTTTCTAATAATGAGGAGCTTAAAGTCTCTATTAAAACAAACCAAAATAAAGAAAAGATTACCACTGTTTTTACGAATTATGCTAAACCATTAGTAAAAAAATACAAATTTATAAAAGGTTTTGATGGAGGTGCGCTAGACTTTTATTCCGTTTCAAAAGATAAAAAAATTAATTCAAATTTAAAATTGTATGATTTTAAATTAAATGAAGTACCTGCCCTTACTAAATTATTAACTTTAGCCTCATTACAGGGAATTGCAGATTTATTAACAGGCGAAGGAATAAGATTTAATGAATTTGAAATGAAGTTCAATAAAGACAAAGGATTAATGACAATTGAGGAAATTTATTCTCTCGGACCCTCAATCTCAGTTTTAATGGATGGTTATGTACAAAAAGATGGGTTAATAAGTTTAAGAGGAACTTTAGTTCCGGCTACCACAATAAATAAGGCGATAGGCTCAATACCTTTGTTGGGGGATATATTAGTTGGAAAAAAGGTAGGTGAAGGAGTTTTCGGAGTAAGTTTTAAAGTTAAAGGATATCCGAAGGATTTAAAAACTAGTGTTAATCCAATCAAAACTTTAACACCACGATTTATCACTAGAACTTTAGAAAAGTTAAAAAAAACTAATTAGTAATTTTAAATAAAACGTGATTTTTTTTACCATGTGATAATTTTAATATATCATCTCTAAAATCATCTATAGTAATATATGATTTATCGTTATTAATAGTATTGTTATTAATTTTTATTCCAAGATTTTTTATTGCTCTTCTGGCTTCACTTTTTGATTTTAGTAATTTTGACATAATTACTACATCAATAATATTTATTCCGATATTAAGCTGATTTTTTTTTATTTTTATAACAGGTAGATCATCACCAAAAGATCCTGCTCTAAATGTCTTTTCTGCAGTTTCAGCGGCTTTTTTTGCTGCAACTTTACCATGTAACATTGAGGTAGTTTCATTAGCTAATAAAATTTTTAATTCATTAATATTTTTGTTTTTTATGTTCTCAATTTCTGAGATATCTTTATCGGTAAACATCTTTAAAAATTTTACAACATCACGATCATCCGTATTTCTCCAAAATTGCCAATAATCATAGGGAGATAATAAATTTTTATCTAGCCAAACTGCACCCTTTTCAGTTTTTCCCATTTTAGTTCCTGACGCTAAAGTGATCAATGGTGTTGTTAATCCAAAAACTTGTTCACCAGAGTTTCTTTTTATTAAGTCAACGCCATTAATAATATTTCCCCATTGATCTGAACCACCTATCTGAAGAACACAATTATTTTTTTTGTTTAATTCTAAAAAATCATAAGCTTGTAAAATCATATAATTAAATTCCATATAACTTAAAGATTGTTCTCTCTCTAATCTTAATTTAACACTGTCAAAACTTAACATTTTATTTATCGTAAAATGTTTACCGATTTCTCTCAAAAATTTAATGTAATTTAATTTTCCAAGCCATTTTAAATTATTTACAAATATTGGTTTTGTTTTAATATTTTTTTTATCTAAAAAAATATCAAAAACTTTTTTTATATTTTTGATATTTTTATTAATTTCCTTGGTAGATAATATTTTTCTTGTTTCTTCTTTACCAGATGGATCTCCAATCATAGTGGTACCACCGCCTAGCAACACTATTGGTCTATGACCATATCTTTGAAGCATTCTTAAACACATTATTTGTAATAAACTACCTACGTGCAAACTTTGAGCTGTACAATCAAAACCAATGTATGCATTGATTTGTTTATCTTCCATCAAATTGTTCAGGTCTACAGAATTAGTGCATTGATTAAAATACTCTCTTTCTTTAAACTCAGATATGAATGAACTTTTCATTTTTTAAATTATTACTAATAATTCAATATACTTATTTTAATTTGATTGAAAAATAAATTGTGAACAAATCTTTAAATAGTTTAGGCTTAATGAGCGGCACTTCTGGTGATGGTGTTGATGCTTCGGTAATCAATTCTGATGGCAAAAGACATTACAAAGTTTTGATAAACAAATACTTTAAGTATTCAAATGAAATCTCAGAAAATATCTACAAATTAAAAAGAAATATTAATAAAATTGACGATGTAAAAAAATTTAACACTGAAATCAATGATTTAGAGAGAAAAATTACCTTATTTCACTCAAATGTTGTTTCATGCTTTACAAAAAATAAAGATATTAAAGTTGATTTAATTGGTTTTCACGGGCAAACAATATTACATAATCCAAAAAACAAATACTCCAAACAACTTGGTGATGGAAACCTGTTATCTCAACTTTCAAAAAGAAAAGTTATTTATAATTTTAGACAAAATGATTTATTACAAGGTGGGGAAGGAGCACCTTTGTCACCAATCTTCCACCAAATAATCGTTAAAGAAAATAAAATTGACCTACCAGTTTGTATTTTAAATATTGGTGGAATATCCAATTTAACCTTAATTAAAGACTTGAAAGAAGAAAATTTAATAAGCAAAGATATCGGTCCTGGAAACTGTTTAATTGATGAATGGATAAGAAGGAATAAAAAAGGCAACTACGACAGAAATGGTGAATTTGCTAACCAAGGTATAACAAATAAATTGATACTCGATCAAGCTTTAGACGATTTTGAAAATATACCAGCTAGAGATATAAACTCTTTCGATATAAATGATTTCGAAATAAATTTTTTAAGAGGCCTTGATTTAGAAGATGGTGCTTCAACAATCACTGACTTTACAAGTAAAATTATTTCTAATAATCTGATAAAAATAATTTTAAAACATAATCAAAATATTTCCAAAATAATTCTATGTGGAGGAGGCAGAAAAAACAAAACATTAATCGAAAGAATTAAAAGAGATAGTCATAATAAATTCAAATTTCAAACAACCGATGATTATAAAGTTGATGGTGACTTTGTTGAGTCCCAGGCTTTTGCATTTTTAGCTATTCGTTCTTTTTTAAAACTCCCTATATCTTTTCCTAATACAACTGGATGTAAATTACCTTCAACAGGTGGTGTTTTAGTAAAAAACTTTTAAAATAAAGCAGATTCTTTTTGTATATACTTATCTAAAACTTTTCTTAGACTATTTTCAGATTTAGTAAAAAAATGATTAGCATCAGGTACAGATTGAAAATCAACTTTTATACCTTTTTGTGAAGATAATCTTTTGTTGAGTTCATTAATATGATCAATTGGAACAAGTTCATCTTTTTTTCCATAAACCATTAATCCTGAGGTTGGGCAAGGTGAAAGAAAAGAAAAATCATATACATTAGGTTGAGGTGAAATTGAGATAAATCTATTTATTTCTGGTCTTCTCATAAGTAATTGCATTGATATTAATGAACCAAAAGAAAAACCAGCAACCCAACATTGTGAATTATCGAAGTTTTCTCTTTCAACCCAATCAAGCGCAGCAGCTGCATCAGCTAGTTCACCTTGACCATTGTCGAACTCTCCATCACTTTTTCCAACACCTCTAAAATTTACTCTGCATACTGAAAAACCATTATCCATAAATGCATGAAAAGTTTCTACTACAACTTTATTATTCATTGTTCCTCCATATTGAGGATGAGGTTGTAATACTAAAGCGATGGGAGAAGTTATTTTTTGATTTTTATAATATTTTGCCTCTAATCTTCCAGCAGGTCCAGGAATAAATATTTCTACAATTTTATTTTCCATATTTGTTAATGATAATTATTCTCAAAAAAATTTTTGTTAATGATAATTATTCTCACAAAAAAACTTTGTTTATCATAATGGAGTGACAAAATGCGAGTCTTTTTAATTTCAAAAACTTGACTATTTTAGTCGGGTATATATATAAGTCGCATAAATTAAGGATTATGAAGCTAAATACTAAATCAAGATACGCTGTAATGGCCCTAGCTGACATGGCTGTTTTTTCAAATGATAACGCAGTTAGTCTAAGAGATATTTCATTAAGGCAAGGTATATCTCTTCTTTATTTAGAACAAATATTTTTAAGATTAAAAAAAAATAATATCGTAAAAAGTGTTAGAGGAATTAATGGTGGATATATACTTGTTAAAAGTCCTAAAGAACTAAAAATTTCAGATATACTTATAGCATTAGATCAAAAAGTCAAAACAATTGGATGTAAAAAAGACTCTAAAAAATCTTGTAATGGTAAAAGCACAAAATGCATCACGCATAATTTCTGGGATGAATTAGATATTCATATAAACAGTTTTTTTGAAAACAAAAAATTAAGCGACTTACTAAAAAATAGAGAGGCAAGAATATAAATGAGAGATAAACAAATAGAAGATTTAAAAGATTACAAATATGGTTTTTCAACCGATATTGAAAGCTTTAAAGCT
The DNA here is from genome assembly GCA_902614905.1 of uncultured Pelagibacteraceae bacterium. Taxonomy (GTDB): domain Bacteria; phylum Pseudomonadota; class Alphaproteobacteria; order Pelagibacterales; family Pelagibacteraceae; genus Pelagibacter. The sequence goes on from CACMMN010000001.1 coordinate 58,998, forward strand.
CCAAAAGGTTTAAATGAAGATGTAATTAAGTTTATATCAAATATTAAAAAAGAACCTAAATGGTTGTTAGATTGGAGACTTAAAGCTTTTGAAAGACTAAAAGTTTTAAAAGAACCAGATTGGCAAAAACCAAAATACCCAAAAATAGATTATCAAGACCTGTATTATTATTCAGCTCCAAAAAGCTTTAAAGATAAACCAAAAAGTCTTGATGAATTAGATCCAAAATTGCTTGAAACTTATCAAAAGTTAGGAATTCCACTTAATGAGCAAAAAAGATTAAATGGTATAGCTGTTGATGCGGTTTTCGACTCTGTTTCTGTGGCTACAACTTTTAAAGAAACTTTAACAAAACAAGGGATAATATTTTGTTCGATTTCTGAAGCAGTACAAAAACATCCAGAATTAGTAAAAAAATATTTAGGCACAGTTATACCTTTAACAGATCATTTTTTTGCAACACTCAACTCAGCAGTATTTACTGATGGATCATTTGTTTATATTCCACCAGGAGTAAGATGCCCAATGGAGTTATCGACTTATTTTAGAATTAATGCATCTGATACAGGTCAATTTGAGAGAACTTTAATTATTGCAGACAAAGGAAGTTATGTAAGCTATCTTGAAGGATGTACTGCACCAATGCGGGATGAAAATCAATTACATGCTGCTAACGTCGAACTCATTGCACTAGATGATGCGGAAATAAAATATTCTACTGTTCAAAACTGGTATCCTGGAGACAAGGATGGCAAAGGTGGAATTTATAATTTCGTTACAAAAAGAGGTCTTTGTAAAGGTAAAAATTCAAAAATTTCTTGGACCCAAGTTGAGACTGGATCTGCAATTACTTGGAAATATCCAAGCTGTATTCTAAAAGGTGATAATTCAATTGGTGAATTTTACTCAATTGCTATTACTAATAATCATCAAAAGGCTGACACAGGTACAAAAATGATACACCTTGGAAAAAACACAAAGAGTAAAATTATTTCAAAAGGTATAAGTGCAGGTTTTTCAGACATGACTTATAGAGGGCTTGTAGATATTTCACCAAAAGCTACAAATTCAAATAATTTCACCCAATGTGACTCCTTGTTAATGGGTAATAAATGTGGTGCACATACGGTTCCATATATTAAAAATAAAAATTCAGATTCTAATATTGCTCATGAGGCAACAACGTCTAAAATTAGTGAGGAGCAATTACATTATTGTCAGCAAAGAGGATTAAATCCTGAAGAAGCGGTTGGATTAATAGTTAACGGTTTTTGCAAAGAAGTATTACAACAATTGCCAATGGAGTTTGCAGTCGAAGCTCAAAAGTTAGTTGGAATTAGCTTAGAGGGGAGCGTTGGCTAATGTTAAAAATCAATAATCTATGTGCCAAAATTGATAGCAAATCTATTTTGCAAGATTTTAAATTAGAGATTAATCCTGGTGAAGTTCATGCAATAATGGGCCCTAATGGCTCAGGTAAAAGCACACTATCTAACATTTTATCTGGAAAAAAAGGATACGATGTTACAGGAGAGGTTTTGTTTGAAAACAATGATTTATTTTCATTAGAAACTGAAGAACGTGCACACAAGGGAATTTTTTTAGCTTTTCAGTACCCATTAGAGATACCAGGAGTTAATACAAATGTTTTTTTAAAAACTTCATTAAATGCAATAAAAAAGGCAAGGGGCGAGAAAGAATTGGATGCAATACAGTTTTTAAAACTTGTTAAAGAAAAAGCAAAAGAACTTAAATTTGATAAGGAAAAATTAGGCAGACAACTTAATGTTGGTTTTTCTGGTGGAGAAAAAAAGAAAAATGAAATTCTTCAAATGTCTATTTTAAATCCAAAACTTTCTATTCTAGATGAAACAGACTCAGGCTTAGATATTGATGCTCTTAAAACTGTTGCAGATGGTGTTAATGCATTAAGAAAGAAAAACAATTCTTTTTTAATTATTACTCACTATCAAAGATTACTTGAATACATCAAACCTGATTTTGTTCATGTCTTAATGAATGGAAAAATAATTAAATCTGGTGGTCCAGAACTAGCACTCGAGCTAGAGAAGAAAGGATACGAAAATATTAATTAAATGGAAGAACAGTTAAAAATAGACTTTGAAAAAAAGTTAAAAGATTTTTCATATTCTGACCAGGAAAAAAAGTTTAAGGAGACTAACTTTAAAGAATTTCTTAAACAAGGTTTTCCTAATAGAAAGTTAGAGAACTGGAAATTTTCTGATTTAAATCAAATAATTAAAAGTAATATTGGTGAGTTAACCTTTTACAACGATTATAAAAAAGAAAATCAAATCGATAAGATTGAATTAATAAGCGAGTTAGAACATAATAAAATTATTATAGTTGACGGAAAAATTGAAAAAATTGATTTTAAGTTTGAGGATAAAGATAAAATTGAAGTTTTAGTTGAACAGGGTGAAGAAACTATTAAAGAAAATATTAATTCGCTAATTAACCTAAACAACGCTTTTTCCAATAAATTTTGCAAAATTATTATTAAAAAAAATTATAGTTTAAAAAAACCCTTAGTCATTTATCATTCAACAAATAAAAATACACAATCAAAAAATACTAATTCGAGAATTGATTTTAAGTTAGAGGAAAATGCATGTTTAAGACTAATTGATATTTTCAAAGAAAACTCAGAGAAAAATTTTCTTAATATTTATTATAATTTTCAATTAGATAAATCATCAATATTAAAAAACTATAAAATAGATAAATCAATAAATAATAATGTTAAATATTCTTATAACAATGTTAAGCAAGAGACTAACAGCATCTCTGAAACTTTTATATTATCTAGTGGTTCTAAATTTTTCAAAAATGAGATTAATTGTGATCTTCTAGGACAGCATTCTTCAGCTTTTGTAAATGGAATTTTTGATTTAGATGAAGAAAATCATCATGAGATAAAATCAAATATCAATCATCTAGTTGAAAATACTAAAAGTTATCAACTAGTAAAAAGTGTATTAGAGAAAAAATCTAAAGCAGTTTATCAAGGAAAAATTTTTGTAAATTCTGAGGCTCAGAAAACAGATGGTTATCAATTAAGTAACGCTATACTTTTAAGTGAGAATTCAGAGTTTAATGCTAAACCTGAATTAGAGATTTATGCTGATGATGTAAAATGTTCTCATGGATCCTCATCAGGAAGTTTAGATGAGAACTCAATATTTTATCTAATGTCTAGAGGGTTAAACTATCAAGAGGCAAAAAAACTTCTTATCAACGGTTTTTTATTAGATGTCATTGAAAAAATAACAGACGAAGAAATTAAAAATCTAATTAAAAATTTATTGGGAGTTAAAGAATGAGTTTAAAAGATATTAAAAAAGAATTTCCCATCTTTAATAATAAAATACAAAATAATGATCTTGTGTATTTAGATAGTGCAAATTCTTCACAAAAACCCCAGGTCGTTGTAGATAGAATTTATGATTTCTATACTAAAGAATTCTCAAATGTAGGAAGAAGTATTCATTATTTGGCTGTAGCAGCTACTAATTTATATGAGAATACAAGAACTTTGGTTCAAAAATATATTAATGCAAAAGATAAAAATGAAATAGTTTTTACCAAAGGTGCAACAGAAGCAATTAATTTAGTTGCAAATACATTTGGTCAAAAATATTTAAAAGAGGGTGATGAAGTTCTGCTCACAGAATTAGAACATCACTCAAACTATGTGCCTTGGCATTACCTTAGAAAATCAAAGGGTGTCAAAATTAAATTTGCAGAAATGGATGAAAATGGAGATGTAACTTTAGAAACAATTGAAAAAAATATTACTGATAAGACAAAAATTATAGCTATCACTCACCTTTCAAACGTGACAGGTGCAATATTACCTGTAAAAGAAATTACAAAATTAGCACACTCAAAAAATATTCCAGTGTTAATTGATGGATGTCAAGGAGCACCTCATTTAAAGCTTGATATGCAAGATCTTGATTGTGATTTTTATGCAATCTCATGTCACAAAATGTATGGACCTACAGGATTAGGTATTTTGTACGCGAAAAAAAAATGGTTAGAAGAATTACCTCCCTATCAAGGTGGTGGTGGAATGATAAGAGAAGTTAAAAAAGAAGGAATTACATTTGGGGAATTACCAAATAAATATGAAGCTGGCACAATGGCGACCGCTCAAGTAATTGCATTTGGAGAATCTATTAAGTTTATAAATAAAATTGGAATTGAAAACATTGAAAAACATGAAAGGGAACTAACTGTTTATGGCGAGGAAGTATTAAGAAAAAATAATTCTGTAAAACTTATTGGAAACCCTAAAGATAAAGGTTCAGTATTATCATTCACTTTAGACGGTGTTCATCCTCATGATATTGCAACTATTCTTGATGAAGATGGTGTTGCAATTAGAGCTGGCCATCATTGTTGTCAGATTTTGCATGAGAAACTTGGTTTATCAGCAACAGCAAGAGCCTCATTAGGAGTATACAATACTAAAGAAGATTTAGATCAACTCAATGAATCATTAAATAAGTGTAAAAAAATATTTAGCTAACAATGGACTTAAAAGAGCTTTATCAAGAAATAATTTTAGATCACGGAAAGAACCCGAGAAATTTAGGTAAATTTGAAAATTTTAATAAAGATGCTGAGGGTTATAATCCTTTATGCGGGGATAAAGTTCACGTTTATTTAAAATTAAATGAAGATAAAGAAATTGAAGATATATCTTTTGAAGGACATGGCTGTGCGATTTCAATGGCATCAGCATCAATAATGACTGAATTAATGAAAGATAAAAAAAATCCTGAGGTAAAAGAAATCTTAAATGATTTTTTAGATATGATTAAACAAAGTCCTGAATTAAAATCTCAATTAATCAAAGAGGACGAAAAAACTAAGCTAATGTCTCTTTCAGGAGTTAAACGATACCCAATGAGAGTAAAGTGTGCTACTATTGCATGGCATGCTTTAGCTTCGGCTATGAATTATAAAAAAGATGAAAATAATAGTGAGAAATTTATTTAATTATGGAACTTAAAGAAAAAATTATAGGGGAGATCAAAAAAATCTACGATCCTGAAATACCAGTCAATATTTATGATCTTGGATTAATTTACGATGTAAAAGTAGATGATAAAAATAATGTAGATGTAAAAATGACTCTTACTACCCCTAACTGTCCAGTAGCAGAAAGTTTACCGATGGAAGTTGAAAACACAGTTAAAGAAGTTAAAGAAGTAAATAAAGTAAACTTAGAGTTGGTATGGGATCCACCTTGGGATAAATCAATGATTACAGAGGCAGGAAAATTAGAGTTAAATCTATGACGCAAGTAATTAAATTAAGCGATAAAGCAGCTGATAGAATAAAAGAAATACTTTCAGAAAATAAAGATTCATTAGGTGTAAGGATTGGCGTAAAGAGCGGTGGTTGTGCTGGAATGTCTTACATCATGGAATATGCTAAAACTCAGGAACCAAATGATGAATTAATAGAAGACAAAGGTGTTAAGGTTTTTATAGACCCAAGTGCAATAATGTATCTTCTTGGAACAGAAATGGATTACAAAGTAGAAGAGTTCTCATCTTCATTCGTATTCAATAATCCAAACGAAACTGAACGTTGTGGATGTGGCGAGTCTTTTAAAATATAATCAACTAACAGCTGTAATACATCTCAAATTCAATTGGATGTGGAGTATGTTCAAAATTATGAACTTCTTCCATCTTCAATGAAATGTATGCATCAATCTGGTCGTCTGTGAAAACACCACCCTCAGTTAAGAATTTTCTATCCTTATCTAAACTCTCCATTGCCTCTCTTAAAGAACCACAGACAGTTGGGATTTTACTTACTTCCTCCTCTGATAATGCATAAAGGTCTTTATCAAAAGATTTACCAGGATTAATTTTATTTTTAATTCCATCTAATCCAGCCATTAACATAGCAGCAAAAGTTAAGTAAGGATTTCCAGCAGCATCACCAAATCTAATTTCGCATCTTGCAGCTTTTTTACTTAAAGTTATTGGTATTCTACATGAAGCTGATCTATTTCTTGCAGAATAAGCTAATAATACTGGTGCTTCAAATCCAGGAATTAATCTCTTATAACTATTAGTTGTTGCGTTAGAGAATGCGTTGATTGCTTTAGCGTGTTTTAAAATTCCACCGATATAATTTAAAGCAAGATCCGATAGTCCAGCATATTTGTCACCTGAAAATAATGCCTTGTCACCCTTCCATATAGATTGGTGTACGTGCATTCCAGAACCATTATCACCTTTAACTGGTTTAGGCATAAATGTAGCTGTCTTGCCAAATGAGTGTGATACCATGTGAACGGCGTACTTATAAAGTTGCAAATTATCTGCTTGATCTACAAGTGTTCCAAAGTACATACCTAATTCGTGTTGGCTTGGTGCTACTTCATGGTGATGTTTTTCAACTTTAATACCCATGTCCTTCATTGCTTTTAAATATTCACTTCTCATATCTTGAGCACTATCAACCGGTGGCACTGGGAAATATCCACCCTTAATACCTGGTCTGTGACCCATGTTACCGTTGTCGTAGTCTTTACCTGTATTGTAAGGACCTTCTGTACTATCTATTTTGAAACCTGTTTCATTCATGTCGTTTTTAAACTTAACGTCATCAAATACAAAAAATTCCGCCTCAGGACCAAAAAATGCTTTATCGCCTATACCTGATTTTTTTAGGTATGCTTCAGCTTTTTTTGCTGTTCCTCTTGGATCCCTTTCATAAGGATCTTTTTTAATTGCATCTAAAATATCGCAAAAAATATTTAGAGTATTATGAGATGTAAAAGGATCTACAATTGCTCTTGATAAGTCTGGTTTTAAAATCATGTCAGACTCGTTAATTGCTTTCCAACCTGCAATTGATGAACCATCAAAAAATATTCCTTCTTCCAACATATCACCATCAACTACTTTGGCATCCATAGTAACATGTTGAAGTTTTCCTCTAGGATCAGTAAATCTTAGATCTACGTATTCTATTTCTTTATCTTTAATTGTTTTAAGTACGTTATTTGCGCTCATAATGTTATCTCCAAATTTTCTGGATTAGTATCAAAAATAATTATAACTTAATCCTGATATAAATTAATATCTCCTATGTCATTTAAGCATAGGATTAAACATGAGAAATTACTTTTTTGCAAACAATCAAGGGTTGTAAATGAATTCAATTTTATCTAGTGATGCAGTTATAAGAGTTCAAAAGGTTCTTAATGAATTTAACGACAATATTAAAATTATTATTTTGGAAAGCACAGCAAGGACAGCAAAAGATGCTGCTAATGCACTTAATTGTGAAATTGGGGCTATAGTTAAAAGTTTACTTTTAAAAGCCGATGATGGATTTATTTTATGTTTGATACCTGGCGATAAGAAATGTTCTTTAAATAAATTAAAAAAAATTATTTCAAAAAAAGATGTTTGTATGGCTGATGCAGATCAAGTCAAAGAAAACACAGGTTTTAGTATCGGCGGTGTTTCACCAGTAGGTCATTTAAAAAAAATTGACGTTTTAGTCGATAAAACATTTGATAGATTTAAAGATGTTTTTGCTGCTGCAGGCCATCCAAATAGTATATTTAAAATAAGTAATTTAGATCTTTTAAAAATTACTAATGGTAAAACTTTAGATATTTCAGAATGAGACAACCTAATTTATTTGACTATTCTCTGCTGGTTTTTTTGGCTGTAATTTGGGCTTCAGCTTTTTTTAATATTAAAATTGCAACAGAGTCTTTTGGACCAATAACTATTGCTTTTATTAGAGTTTTTCTAGGCTCAATTCCCTTACTTATTTTGTGTAGTATTAAAAATATAAAAATCGAGGCGTTTTCAAAAGACTGGCTTTGGTTTGCATCAATAGGATTTGTAAATCTTGTGTTACCATTTTTTTTAATTGCTTATGGAGTTAAACAAGTGCAAAGTAATTTAGCAGCAATATTAATGTCAACTTCACCTTTAACTTCAACGCTGCTAGCTCATGTATTCATTAAAAATGAGAAAATAAATTTCTTAAAAATTATTGGTGTTTCCGTTGGTTTTGCAGGCATAGTTTATCTATTTTCCGATGATTTTTTAATTAATGAAAACAACATCTTTTCTGCATTTTGTATATTAATGGGGTCCCTCGGCTACGTTATTGGTGGTATTTTAACTCTAAAAATAAGTAAGAAAAGAAACGAGAATGTTACAGCGTCCATTTTAATTTGGGCTACAATAATTTTACTGCCAATATGTTTTATTTTAGAAAAACCTTGGAATTATAATCCGTCGATTAATTCACTTATTTCAATAATTTATTTAGGTTTAATTACAACAGGTTTAGCATGGGTTTTAAGATTTAAAGTTTTAAAGGAAAATGGCTTAGTATTTCAGTCTCAAGTAGCTTATCTAATTCCTATTTTTGGAGTTGTTTTAGGGTACATTTTTTTAGGTGAAATTATTACAGATAAAGTAATTATAGCTTTAGTCGCAATTATCCTTGGAATATATCTTGTAAAAAAATCTACTAAAAGAATTCCAATTAAAGTTTAATTTTAAATTTGATTCAACTTTAGGTTTTTCTGTGGTTTCACGTGAAATTGATATAACTTGATTAAATGAAAAATAGTTTATCCTTTGCTTTTATTTTTTTATGGTCATCAGCTTTTGTTACAACTAAACCCATAGTTGATAACAGTGATCCATTTTCTGCATTAGCTTTTAGATTTCTCATAGTAGCTATTGGTTTTTTGATTTATGCAAAATATAAAAAAATTTCACTAACATTAGAAAAAAAAGAATTATCTCATTCAATTTTAAGTGGAGTTTTGTTTCACGGAATTTATTTGGGTGGTGTCTTTTACTCAGTCTCCCTCGGTATCTCAACAGGGATAACTGCTCTCATAGTTACAATGCAGCCAATATTAACAAACGCATTAGCTGGACCAATTTTAAATGAAAAAGTTGGTTGGAGACAGTGGGTTGGAGTAATACTTGGATTTACCGGGGCAGCAATCGTTCTAGGTTTTGATTTTGGAGAAAGTTTACCATCTGAAGGTATCATAGCATCGTTTATAGCCTTAGCATCTATTACATCTGCAACTTTGTTACAAAAGAAATTTGGGGGGAATTCCCCACTACCAGTAAGCAACATGTATCAAGCTGCTGGAGGATGCATGTTTCATATTTTAATAGTTATTTTTTTTGCTGATGCATTTATTAATTTTAATAAAACTTTTTTAATAGCAATGAGCCATCAAATATTTCTTGTATCCTTTGGAGCTTTTACCATTTTAATGTATTTGATTAAAAATAATTCAGCGAGTAAAACTGTAACAATCTTTTTTCTAATACCAGCAACAACAGCAATTATTGCTTGGATATTTTTGAATGAACAACTTTCTAATCTAGATATTTTTGGATTTGTAGTCGCATCTTTTGGTGTTTATTTAGCTACAAGAAAAACTAGTTAAAAACTGTGAAGTTAAGCCTAATATTTCTACAACTCAAAATTGAAAATAAAATTGCTCATTTACAGAGTGTCCAAAAAGAGTTTTAATTAGAATTATATAAATATGGCTAAGACTAAAAAGGCTATTAAAAGACGAGGAAAGAAAACAAAAAAGTCGATTAAAAGAAAGAAAAAAATTAAAAGCGGAACGACAAAGAAACTTTCTAAATCATCAAAAAAAGCTAAGTCGAAGTCAAAAAAGCGTAAAACAAATGGAGGAAAAATGAGTGCAGAAATGAAATTGTCTTCTGTTCTGGATACATCTCATTTGAAGGTTAAATTTCCGTTTAAAGCTAAATACGGAAACTACATTAACGGTAAATTTGTAGAGCCTAAATCTGGAAAGTATTTTGACAATACTTCTCCAATTTCAAATGAAAAAATCTGTGCAGTTGCAAGATCAAATGAAAAAGACGTGGATGCAGCATTAGATGCAGCTCACGCAGCTTTTCCGTCTTGGGGCAAAACTTCAATAACGGAAAGATCTAACATGTTACTTAAAGTAGCTGATGCGATTGAGAAAAACTTAAACACATTAGCTGTAGCAGAGTGTTTAGATAATGGTAAGCCAATAAGAGAATGTATGGCTGCAGACTTACCTTTAGTGATAGACCACTGGAGATATTTTGCAGGTGTAATTAGAGCTGAAGAAGGTTCAATTGCTGAAATTAGCAGCGGTGAATATTCTTACCATATACCTGAGCCACTTGGTGTAGTTGGACAAATTATACCTTGGAACTTCCCTTTACTAATGGCAACTTGGAAACTTGCTCCAGCATTAGCAGCTGGTAACTGTGTGGTATTAAAACCTGCAGAGCAAACTCCAGCTTCGATCATGGTATTGATGGAACTTATCGGTGATATATTACCTCCAGGTGTAGTTAACATTGTAAGCGGTTTTGGTTTAGAAGCTGGTAAACCTTTAGCATCTTCTAAAAGAATAAGAAAAGTTGCTTTCACTGGTGAAACAACAACTGGAAGATTGATAATGCAATACGCATCACAAAACTTAATTCCAATTACATTAGAATTAGGTGGTAAATCTCCTAACATTTATTTTGAAGACGTTATGGATAAAGACGATGACTTCTTCGACAAATGTCTAGAAGGTTTTGCGATGTTTACATTAAACCAAGGAGAAGTTTGTACTTGTCCAAGTAGAGCTTTAGTACAAGAGTCTATCTATGACAAGTTCATGGAAAGAGCTGTTGCAAGAACTAAAGCAGTTAAACAAGACAATCCTTTAAAAATGGAAACAATGATTGGTGCGCAAGCTTCATTAGAACAAATGGAAAAAATCAAATCTTATCTAGATTTAGGTAAGAAAGAAGGTGCCAAAGTTCTATGTGGAGGAAATGTTGCTAAAATCAATAGTGGTTTAGAAAAAGGAAACTACATTGAGCCAACTATTTTCGAAGGTAAAAACGACATGAGAATATTCCAAGAAGAAATTTTTGGACCTGTTGTTTCTGTAACTAAATTTAAAGATGAGAAAGAAGCATTAGAAATTGCTAATGACACTCTTTATGGTTTAGGTGCAGGAGTATGGACTAGAAATGGTAATCGTGCGTTTAGAATGGGTAGAGAAATCCAAGCTGGTAGAGTTTGGACAAACTGCTATCACGCATATCCAGCTCATGCTGCTTTCGGTGGATACAAACAATCTGGTATCGGAAGAGAAACACATAAAATGATGCTTAACCACTACAGACAAGTGAAGAACTTACACGTGTCTTACAGTGAAAAGAAATTAGGCTTCTTTTAAACAATAATTAATATATAATGGCCCGTGAGGAATCACGGGCCATATTTTAAATGAAAGTTAAAGCAACAGAATCTGCATTAAAACTACTTGAAGATATAAAAGCTCAACACGGTGATGAGCTTTTATTTCATCAATCAGGCGGATGTTGTGATGGAAGCGCTCCAATGTGCTATCCTAGAAAAGAATATTTAGTAGGTAATAGCGATGTTAAACTTGGAGAAATTGGTGGTGTTCCTTTTTATATGAATGATGATCAATATGAAAAATGGAAACACACAGATTTAACTATTGATGCTGTTCAAGGTATTGGTGGAATGTTTTCTTTGGATAACGGAACAGGTCGCAGATTCCTGACAAAATCAGAAATCTGCTTAGTTGTCGATAACGACAAAAAAAATTAATCAATCTTTTATTGTCCTGGGGCTTTGTAGCCAATTTTACCTGCTTTAGCTGTGGCTTTTGAAAAATCTATAGCTTCAAGCATTGTTAAATTTTTGACAGCGCCTGATCCTTCTACAACAAGTTTTATTGCAGCAAAGTCATCAAACGATGTAAGTTCTGCAACAACAACAAAATCATAAGATCCTCTTACAATGTCCATACTATGCATTGTTCCACCCATACTTTTTGTTAATTGTTCTACTACTGCTTTTCTGTCTGTATTAGGATCTTTTAAAAATCCTTGAAAAGCTTTTTCTGTGTAGTTTCCCATTATATATGCTTTCATATTGCACTCCTTTTTTTTAAATATAATACGAGTTTAAAGGATTTGTTGATATGATTTATTTGCACACTAGACACTTTAAAAGGTAATGTTAGATTGCAATATGTACGAAAAATACGGACAATTTACTGATGGTAAATGGCACAAATCCTCTACTGGCGAAACTTACGAAGTAATTAACCCAGCGAATGAAGAAGTTTTAGGCCAAGCGTCAAAAGCATCACCCGAAGATGTTAACAAAGCATTATTGTCTGCTCAAAAAGGATTAGAAGTTTGGAAAAAAACACCACCGTGGCAACGCGCTTATATTTTAAGAAGAATTGCTGACAAGATGAGAGAAAAGCAAGACACACTTGCTAAATGGATGACACTTGAAGTTGGAAAACCATTTGCAGAAGCAAAAGGCGAAGTTAACGGTGCTGCAGATATATACGAATGGAATGCAGAGGAGACAAAAAGAATTTATGGTCAAACAGTTGAAAGCAGATTTGAAGATACAAGAGTTCATGTTTATTATCAGCCAGTTGGTGTTGTTGCAGCTTTAGTTCCATGGAATTTTCCTTTAGTTCTCTCTGCTAGAAAAATTTCTACAGCCCTTGCAGCAGGATGCTCTGTGATTGTTAAACCTGATGTAATAACACCAGGTGTTGTAATGGAACAAGTTGAAATTTGTAGAGAGTGTGGAGTGCCTCCCGGAGTTGTTAATTTATTATCAGGAGACCCACCAAGTATTGCACAACAATTAATCGCTTCAGATATTGTTAAAAAAATATCTATAACAGGTTCATCTAGAGTTGGTAAATTAATTCTAAAACAAGCTGCAGATAAAGTTCAAAGAGTAACTATGGAACTAAGCGGACATTCACCTTTTATAGTTTTTGATGATGCTGATATTAAAAAAGCAGCTGATATGGCAATTGCTGCAAAATTTAGGAACAATGGGCAAGTTTGTATTTCCCCAAACAGATTTTATATACAAGAAAAGAAAAAAGAAGAATTTGTAAATCTTTTTGTAGAAAAAACTAAAAAATTAAAAATTGGTGATGGTATGGATCCATCAGTTCAACTTGGTCCTTTAACAACTAAAAAAAGATTAAATGAAATTGAAGATTTAGTTGAAACTACAAAAAAAGAGGGTGCGAAAGTTTTATTAGGTGGCAAAAGACCAAAAGGATTTAATAAAGGATTTTATTACGAACCAACTATTTTTGATGATGTAAAAGATGATTTTACAATTATGAAGGTAGAACCATTTGGTCCTTTAGTGCCTATGTTATCATTTAAAGAATTTGATGAAGTTATTGAAAGAGCAAACAATCACGAACTTGGATTATCAAGTTATATTTGCACGAATTCGATGGAGAGAGCACACCGTGCATCTGAATTAATGGAGACAGGTACAGTTGCAGTTAATACACCTTTAGTCGCAATTGCCGAAGCACCATTTGGTGGTATAAAGCAAGCAGGCTACGGAAGAGAAGGTGGGTCAATGGCTATTAAGGATTATTTAAATGTTAAATATACTCACTTAGGAATTAAAGGATAAAAATGAAAACTAAAAAACAAATTAAAAAGGCTGCTAATATTTTATTTTCTTGGAGAAATATGATGCCACTTTATTACGGCATCATATGGATTGTCTTGCTATTAATAGTAATTTTTTCACCTTTTTAAAATTAAAAATTATCAATGGCACAATTATTATTAGCTTTTTTTGCAGGCTTCATAAGTTTTTTGTCACCATGTGTTCTACCACTTATTCCAGGTTATATTTCTTATGTTTCAGGAAGTACTTTAAATGAACTATTAGAAAGTAAGCGGGTAAACATTATTCCAACTGTGCTATTTACTATTGGTTTTTCAATAGTGTTTATTGCTTTTGGAGCAACAAGTACTTTAATTGGTAACTTTGTATTAACTAATTCTTTTGAGCTTAGAATTGTTTCAGGTGCAATTATTATTTTATTCTCCTTACAACTTTTAGGTCTTTTTAATTTTAAATTTTTAAATATTGAAAAAAGATTTCAGACAGAAAGAAGATCAAATAAATTATACCCTGTTCTAGTTGGAATGGCTTTTGGATTTGGTTGGACACCATGTATTGGGCCAATTCTTGGATCTATATTGGCCTTAGCGGCATTAGAAAGCACTTTAACTAAAGGAATTTTGCTTTTAACAGCGTACTCCCTAGGTTTAGCAATTCCATTTATTTTGTCTGGCTTCTTAATTCAAAAGTTCATGTCAGTTTCAAAAAATCTTAAAAATAATATGAAAATTATTTCAAAATCTGGAGGAGTTATCCTTTTAATTACAGGAATTCTAATAATTACAAACCAATTACAAGCTGTTGGTTATTATTTATTAGAAGCTTTGCCTTTCTTACAAAAGCTTGGTTAAAATAATTTTTTGGTGTAAAATATAGATATGTCGATAGGTTACTTTTTTAATCAGTCAACAAAATTTCTTTGGTACTCTGCGCATTATATAATTTCTTTTAAATATTCTACACCAATAAAAATAGATAAAACTAACCCTCCATCATTTTATGGCAAGATGCCATCAGGAAAACAGATGTTTTTTGAGATGATGAAGTTATTAAATGAGGAAAGAAAATTAATTAATTCAAAATTCTATAAAATACCAAAAACACAATTAAAAGATTTATTAAGTGCAGCAAAAGGTAGTTTTGATTTTTTCCTTGACCTTCCCAAGATAGATAAACGAAGAGCATCAGGTAAATTTTCTGAAGTAGAAACAAAGAAAAAAGATTTGCCTAAATATTATTTAAGAAACTTTCATTATCAAACTGATGGGTATTTAAGTGAAAAATCAGCAAGACTATATGAATTTCAAGTTGAAACACTTTTCACTGGGTGCGCGGCAACTATGAGAAGATTTTCCATGATACCACTCATTAATTATTTAAATTCTAATAAAAAAAATATTAAATTATTAGATATTGGAACAGGTACTGGAGAAATTATTGAGAGTTATAAATTAAATTTTAAAGATACAGAAATTACGTGTTCAGACTTATCAGAAGAATACTTAAATGTTGCAAAGCAAAAGCTTAAAAAGTTCAAAGATATTAAATATGTAAATTGCAAAGGGGAAGAATTACCATTTGAGAACGAGTCTTTTGATGTTCTTACATCTACATATATGTTTCATGAAATTCCAACTGAAATTAGGAAGCAGGTATTTTCTGAAACATCAAGAGTATTAAAAAAGGGTGGTATCTTTGTTTTAACAGACTCTTTACAAATTGATGACAATCCTAAGTTAAATCCACTCTTAGAATTTTTTCCATATTCTACTCATGAACCTTTTTATCCAAAATACATTAGAGAGGATTTAAAAGAAGTAGCTAAAAATTATGGACTTGAAATGTACTATAACAAAAATGCCTATTTAAGTAAGAGCATGGCATTTAGAAAATTATAAATTTATTTCACTACCTCATATAATCCAAGCCAGGCATTCACTTCTTTACTAGCAAGATATTGAGATTTAAAAAACTCTAATTTTTTACATTTATTTGTGTCGCACAATTCTTTTAATTTTTTATCAAAACCATATTCTTCATGAATACCTTCATTAATCGTAAAACATATTAAACCTTTGTTTTTAGTAATTCTTACAAACTCATCTAAAGCTGGGGGTTTAACATGAGCATAAGTAAATGTACCAACACACATCACTGCATCAAATTTATTATCTTCATGATTTATTTTTTTATTAAGATCAGCTTTCTCTAATAAATGATAAAGACCATTAGGAACTAAATCTAAAAGATTTTGGGAAAGATCTGCACCATAAAAGTTTTTAAAACCATATTTTTTTAATTCAACCCCAACTAACCCTGTGCCACAACCAGCATCGTAAATTTTGATTTCTTTATCATTTGCATATTTATTAAAAACTTCAGATGTCTCTTTTGGACCAGTGTAGTTCCAGTCTGACATATCTTTGTCGTACTTATTTTCTTTACCCCAGTCGTCATAAAATTTCATCACATCCTCTGTTTTCTTTAGAGTATGTAATGGAACTTTATTTCCTATATCTTTTTGAGCCATTGGATTGATAATTTAATTAAATAAATTTTCTAAGTAAATGTCTAAATTTACCTTCAGAGGAGTCATAATCAATATAACAACCTTGTAAAAATCTATTTCCTTCATTTGGATTAAATTCTGTTCTACCATGTAGGAGCCTATAATTATCCATCATTAATAAATCGCCCGGCATTAATTTAAATTTAATTAAAAACTTATCTGAGTTGTATATTTCTGATATTTTATTTCTTGCTTGGTAGTATAAATCTAGTCTTTGTTTTTCTAAAGCAGGTACGAAATCTAATCTTGTGCTAAATCTTACTTGTTTAATTTTGTTATCTTCATCTAATTCAATAAGTTGTCCTACATTTTCTAACACTACATCTTTATCAACAAATCTAAATTTAACCTTTACTTCTGTAAGAATTTTAAAAAAATCAGGATGATTTTTTTTTAAACTCTCTGCAGCTGAAAACCCATCTACTAAAGTTGAATATCCTCCACTTACTTCATTCTCAATACAATGTAATAATTGAATGTTAGGAATAGGCTTCCTATATGGATTATCCGTATGAGGTGATAAAGGTAATGGTGTATATGCTAAGTCATTTGGATTAGGTTTAGACTTCACATTAAAATATTCTCCAAAATTTGTCCTTCTAATACTTCCAATTGAATTTGCAAAATTAACAATGAAGTTATCTTTTGTTGGAACGTTAGAAATAACTACAAAACCATTTTTGTAAAATGATTTTAAAAGTTCTAACATCTCATCACTTTCAAAAAAATTATCTTTAAATTTAAAATTTTTTGTATCTTTAAGTTTAGAGTCCCATAAAACTGGTTTTATTAGATCTTTTAGAAATGCATCTGAATTAAATTCTTTTTCTATTTTATCTATTTCAATTTTTGATTTTACACCATCGCTAAATTCAATATCTAAAAGCTTATCTATAATATTTACTTTGTTAATTTTTATATCTTTTAAAAACGATGGATCAAAAAGACGTTGTTCGGTATTTTTATCTAAGTATTCTTCCTCACTTACTCTTTCTCTAAGCCAAATAGGGTGTAACTCCCATTTATTTGAACCTTCAAAAACAAATACTTTGTTATTTTGTTTTAATTCAATTTTCATATTAATATTCCTAGATATCTCAAAAAATTTACTTTTATCAAGTAAAATTAAATAGTAATAAGCTCATCTATACGAACAAAAATAAATGAAAAACAAAGATATTTATAATTTCCTAATTTCTTTAGCTAGAGATTTAAACAAATTTTATAAGTTAAAATTAAACAAGAGATTTAAAGCTAAGAATAAAGGAAGCGAATCTAATTATGATCCAGTCACTATCGCAGATAAAAAATTTGAAAAATTTATTAGAGATAAAATAAGTAAGAAATTCCCCAATCACTCAATAATTGGTGAAGAGTTTGGAGTTAAAAAGAAAAAAAGTGATTATTCTTGGGTTATAGATCCAATTGATGGAACAAGGTCATTTGTGATCGGTTATCCATCATGGAGCAACCTTATTGCATTTTGTTATAAGGATAAACCAATTATGGGATTAGCAAATTTTCCTGTGTTAAATAAATTTTATGTAAATCAAGATTCTAAAAATGCTTATCTTTTTGATAATAAGAAAAAAATTAAATTAAGAACATCAAATTGTAAAAATTTTAAAGCAGCGAAAATTTCAGGAGATTTCCACGGTCAGTATAGTTTAGATAAACTTAAAAAAGTTAAAAAACTATTACCACGTATGCAGTTTCCTTGTATGGATGCTTTAAGTTACTCACATTTTTGTGAAGGTAAAATTGATACAGTATTTCAAAGCGGAAATAAAATTTGGGATATTTATCCTTTAGTTCCCATAATAAAAGCTTCCGGAGGAATTGTAACTAATTGGCAGAACAAAGAAAATTTTAAAAGTGGCAATGTGCTAGTTTCTTCAAGCAAATTAGTACATTCTAAAATGTTAAAATTTTTAAAACCTTTAAATTAAATTAAGGATATGTTTATTTATTTAATTAAATTAAAATATAATTAATAGGAGGAACATGAGTATTTTTAAACCAATTCAAGAAAAACAGGCTAAGGGTAAAGTAAAAGCTTTATTTAATGAAATTAAAAAAACTCGTAAAATTAAAAAAATTCCGAATTTTTGGAGATCAATTGCACATAATCCAAAACTTTTAGAGAGAACGTGGAATAATTTAAAAGAAATTATGAGAGATGAAGCTTTGAACTCAGTAACAAAAGAACTAATTTATGTTGCTGTATCAATTACGAATAGTTGTGATTATTGTACAAGATCACATATTTTTGCTGCGAAAAAAAAAGGTGCAACAGATCAAATGATAAAGGAAATGATTGATGTTGTTGGAATAGCTAATCAAAATAATAAATTAGTTGAGGCTTATCAAGTAGAAGTAGATAAAATTTATAAATAATATGAGTAATTTAATTGGATATGTATATTTATTATTAGCAGTTGTTCTAGGAATAACCTCTAACGGATTTCTTAAAACAACAAATGGTTTTACTAACATCGGCCCAACAATTATGTGCATGGTTACTATACTTCTTTGTATATTTTTTCTAGCAAAAGCAATGATGATAATACCTGTTGGATTTACATATGCGACTTATGGAGGTTTAACAATCACTGCTGTTACTATTTTTGGAACACTTAAGTATAATCAAATTCCAAATATCTACGGCATTATTGGTATAACTTTAATTATCATAGGTGTAGTACTTGTAAATTTCTTAGGAAAAACTTCTTAGAAGTTAACTAGGACAATTCTTCACATTTTAAACATTGAAAATTTAAAAAATTTTATTATTTTAGAGATATGAATGTTTGTTATGCAACTTTATTAGGAATAGCTTTTTTAGCAACTATTGCATTTATATTTAGAAAACCATCAAAAAAAGAGTTAGAAAAATTCGAAAGTAAAGACCAGGAAAAAATTAATTGGTCTAAAATGGGTTTTTAATTTTTTCAATTAAAGTATAATTAATTTATGTGTGGCAGGTATGTAATTACCAAACCAGTTGAAAAAACTGTTAAAATTGTAAAATCATCGACAACAGTTAAAGATGATGAAAATTTTAATGCACACCCAAGTCAAGCATTACCAATTATAAAATCATATTCAAATGGTAAGACTTTAGAGTTAGTGAAGTGGGGAATAGTGCCATCATGGGCAAAACAAAAAGATTTTAGGCCTTTAATAAATGCAAGAATAGAAACAATTGATGAAAAAGTTTCTTTTAAAAAACTTATAAAAACAACAAGATGTGTTGCTGTAATGGATGGCTTTTATGAGTGGAAAAGATCTAAAGAAAGCAAAACTCCATTTTTTTTTACAAGAGAAGATAAAAGACCATTATACGTGGCTGGAATTTTTGAAAATAATGAATTTTGTCTAATTACTGAAGAGGCTAGTCAAAATGTCATGGATATACACCATAGACAGCCAGTAATTCTAGATAATAATGAAATAGACAATTATTTAGATCTTAAAAAGGATGGCAAAAAATACTTGAGCCAGATTAAGAAAATTCCTTTAAATTTTTATGAGATTTCTAAAGAAGTTAATAAACCTACAAACAATTATCCATCATTGATTAGTAAGTTAAATTAATAATGGATTTAACTAAGTATAAAAACAAAAGTAGAATTCTATTAATTAAATCCCCAAATTATAAATTAAAAGATTACTTAAATATTAAGCATGTTTATCAAAAGCATATAAAAAAATTTCACAAAAGACATGTTAAGTTAATTACAAAAATAGATAAAAAAGGTTTTAAAATAAATTTTATTGACTTTGATGGCAAAACAAAAAAAGTTTTGAATAAAGTTAATACCAATACTTTATTTAAATATATTGATACTCTAAAAATTAGTGAGACTATAAAACCAATAAATTTATCTCTATTTTCAGACTATAATCCTAAAACTACGACCCATGGATTAGGTTTTAAAAATAAGGAAAAAGCTTTATATACAGTAAATACGATTAAAAACAGACCTGTAAAATATCAAGTTAATGTAATTGCAACTATGCTAGGACGAGCAAAAAAACACCCCCATAAAACAAAAGAAATGAATGGTGCAATAAAAGTTTTTAGTAAATGGATGTCTAATTATAAAGAAAGTTCTAAGAAGTAATTTTATCTACAAATTTTTTAACAACTGGGGCAAGACTTAATACAGTAATAATTGCAATAGGTAAGCTTACAGACCAAGCTTTCAAAAATCGTTTTACATATAGTTCGTCTAGCCCAGTGTTGATATAAGTAATTAATAAAGTCATGATAAGACTTGTAAAAAATCCCACAATCAATGTAAAAAGTAATTGAGAGTATTTTTTTGGCAACATCTACTTAGGTAATATTGTTATACGTAAATTTTATCAGCCAAACCATAACAAAGAACAGCACTTATAATAACAAGAACAAGTGGAGCATATATTCCATCATTCCTAGTTTTCTTGGTTAGGCCAGTCTTATCAATTTTTAAAGAATAAAAATTTGTAGCTAATATTGAAACATTAATAATAAAAACCAAATTGAAAAATGCCCAAGTGGCCTCTAAACCACCTGGTCTTACAAAAGCAATATAGATTGACATTAGAACAAGGGCAACCATGAACGCACCACCAAATCGTGTCAATAAAGTTGCAGTTTTGTCTACCCCTCTACCTTTAAGAAATTTCTTTGTGTCAAAGACTAATTGGTAAGCATAAGTCCCAACTATTATGAAGTGAGCTAAGTAAATTATTAAATAAAAAGCATTTCCAAATTTATCTATCATATATTTTCCTTCATAAATTTATTTTTTCATCGCATTAAACATGCTTAGAGTATCATCAAAAGTCATCATAGTAATCATTTTTCCACTTTCACTTACTTCAAAGTAATGACCAAACATAGTTTCCATACCATCCGCTGACCCTTTTACTCTTACAAAAACTTTATTTCCTTCACTTATCATGTCTATAGGTTCAACTTTAAAGTTGGACCATTTTTCTGGAATTTTAGAAAATGCTCCCATCATTGCTTGAGGGCCTTTGTGCACCCCCGACAAAGGATGGACGCCTTCTTTTCCAGGAAAAGTCCAAGTAGTATTTTCATCTACCAACTCTTTAAAAAAAGTCTCCATTTCATGTTTATTAAAAAGATCATAACCTAATTTAACTCTTTCTTTTGCATTCATTTGTTTCTCCCTTTAATATTATTTTCCAGGTTTAATTACACTCCTTTAATTATAATTAAATTACCTTCAGAATTTTTTCGGCGTAATTCTTTAACCGGCTTGTACAAATCTGAGTTATACCACTCCAATGCTTTTTCGTAAGTGGGAAATTCAATAATTACATTTCTAGTATAATCCCATTTACCTTCCATAGATGTATATTCACCAGCTCTTACAACATACTTACCACCGAATTGTTTTATAGTTTCAGGAACTTGCTCTGCATAAACTTTAAAACCCTCTTTATTAGTCATATTAATCTGAGCTACTACATAACCAGCCATTTTAAATCCTTTGTTCCTTAGTTTCTGAAGTCCATGATGTTTCCACACTCTTCTGGATCAGTGGTAAACATGCTGTTCATATCACCAAGTTGTTCTATGATTGCATCTTTACTTTCAGCTTCCCATCTACAGAAAACTTTCATAGAGTCTCCTGCACCTACCATAGTAACTAAGCATCTTGCTTTTGTACCTGTTACACCCTTTTTTAAATCTTCGTGTGGAGTTGAAGTAACAAAATCCATGAATTTTTTCTTCATTTCCTCAGATTTAAATATGTGTGTTGCTAAATAGTTTTTCATAATTATCCTTTCATTTAATTAAATTTAATCTTTTATACCAAACAAAAGTAAACGTTTTATGACAAATAATGAATGCGATTTTTTGGGTCTAGAATTAATATTCTATATTAAAAGTGTAATTATCATCTCTAGGTTGTGTTAAAATAATTTATTTTTCCAAGTTTTGGGCGTCAGATTATTTTTAATTTCTAAATTATAATTATACTCAAATTTTTTGGGACCATTTTCTTTTATAAAATTTATCACCTTATCAATTGAGTCATATAAATTAACTGTTGTTTTATAATTTAAAAATTTTCGTGCTTTATCAGATGAGCATATTGCATTTTTTACTTCGTTAGGTCTATCATCAACATATTTTGCTTGTTCATTAAATTGTAATTTATTACACAAAATCTCATAAAGTTCGTTAATAGAAATTGTGTCTTCATCTGGACCAATATTAAATATTTCAGATTTAATTTTTTTATCTGTAGCTAATTTGTCTAAGCAATAGATACAGTCTACTACATCTGAAAAGTTTCTAGTCTGTTTGCCGTCTCCATAAATTATAGGTCTTCGCTTTTGAAGCATTAAGTTAATCATTATAGAAACAACATTTCTATATGGATCGTCATATTTTTGTTTTGGTCCAATTATATTGTGAGGAACTGCAATGTTATATTCTACACCATGTGAGTCAGCTAAAATTTTTAATACTTGTTCTGCTGCCAGCTTTGATACACCGTAAGGATCTACAGGATTTACATTCTGGTTTTCTGCAAAAGGTGGCTTAACATTTCCATATCTTGCCATGGACGAGCAAAAAACAATCCTCTTTACTTTATTTTGAATTGCAGCAGTAAATACAGATACTGATCCAATAAAATTACTCTTACATATTAAATATGGTGCAAAAGTTGATAGGCCTTCATGAGGATAAGCTGCAGAGTGAATGACCACATCAACACCTTTCATAATTTTTGACATCTGTTCTAAATTTTCACAATCTGCTTTGTAAAATTTTACTTTTTTTAAATTTATATTTTTTTTTGTTCCTCCAACTAAGTTGTCACATCCTGAAACTTTATATTTTTTTGCAATATAATAGTCAGCAAGATTTGCTCCTAAGAAGCCTGCGATACCTGTTATGAAAATATGCATTATATATTTCTTGTATCAAAATTTTGATTTTATGGTAGTCCATAATACCTTTAAACCATAAGGAATTGACTTTAAATGAGAAACCTCATCTCCATAATGTGTTGGGATGTAAATTTCTAATATTTTCAACTTATTTTTCAAAAACTCAATAATTATCTCAGTGTCAAAGTGGTAATAATTTGCTTTATCTTTAAAATTAATTTTTTTCAAAGAATCTACTTTAAAAGATCTATATCCAGAATGAAACTCGCTAATCTTAGAACTTAAAATTAAATTTTGAATAAATGTTAAAAAAATATTGCCTAAAAATTTATAAAAGGGCATACCCCCTTTAAGTGCACTTTTGTAAGACATCATTCTTGAACCAAAAACTGCATCCAAACTTTCATCATTAAATTTTGATATAAAATTAGGGATTTCCTCCGGAGCATATTGCCCGTCTCCATGGACCATAATTGCATAATCATATTCATTATCTATGGCATATTGAAATGCATATTTTTGAACCCCACCATATCCAAGATTAATTGTCGAATTATATACTTTAAATGTATAATTAAAATTTTTAGTTGCTTTTGATATCTCCTCATAGGTTTTATCTTTTGAACAATCGTTAATTATTAAAATTTCAATATGATTATTTTGGAATATTATTTTTGGTATTCTCTCAATAACTGAATAAATTTTTTTTTCGACATTATATGCAGGTATGAAAATTAGGATTTTTTTAATATTTGAATGGCTCATATTTAAAATCTAAAATATTATTCCCTGGTGAATATTTAATACTTTTATATGTGTTCATCAATTTTTCTATAGCAACTAAATCACCATTAATTCTAGCGGTCCAAAAAATATCATAATTATCTATATAATTTAACCAACCTTCATTATTTGAGTAAAACTCAATACTAATTTTATTATTTTCAAAACTTGTAATTTTGTATTCAATATTATTTAAACTTTCAAAATTTTTTACATGCTCTATAAAACTAACTGGATCTCTAAAATTAATATTTTCTGAAAAAAAGATCCTTCTATTGCTTGTATTTAGTCCATAAAATTCATAGACAAGATCTTTTTCATAATCTGCAATTTCTTTTAAATCGCCATTTTTTCTAAAGTAATCCCAAAAGATTTCGTTGTGGAATTTATTACCCCAGTTTAAAAAATTATTAACTGAAAAAGTATTATCTCTAAAATAGTTATTACCATGTACTTGACTACTACTTCTGGGTTTTATTAAGTTTTTTCTTAAATTATCAATAGCTGAATACTCAAAATTTGTATTTTTGGTTTTCCATTCTTTTAAACTCCATTGAATATTTGAATTTAGAAATTGCTCACTAACCACACTTAAAAATATAAAAACAAAAATAAAGCTATTAAGATAAATTAAATTTATTTTTCTTGAAAAAAAATAAACAACATTAATTATTAGTATTGTTATGATTGTGGCAATTATATTAATTCTACCATCCCCAAACATCACCAATTTATTTAATGGGTAACTCAAATAATTTTCAGCAAAAATAAACCTCTTTTCATGCCAAGTATTCCAGTATGGATCGACTACATTATTTGAATAAAACCAAAGTTGTAAACTTAAAATTAAAATAAGAATTAAATTAGAAAAAAATAATATTTTTTTTAAATTAATCTTTTGCAAGCTGATATTTCTTATTTCATTTAGAAAAAAGTTTAAACTCAATAAACTCAATATTGAAATAATTGGAACTAAAAGAATATTAATTCTTGGCCATGTTCTCATATTTTGAATGAAATCTACATGACTCCAAATAAAAGTAAAAATAATAGAGTCTTTTGATGATGCGAGTGACGTAATTACTAAAAAAGATAATAAGGCGAATATAAATATCTTTTTTTCAAAAATATCAGTTTTATTTAAATTAGATAAAAAATAAAATAAATATCGAATAACTAAAAAAGATAGAATTATTCCAAAATAGTATCTTCCTTCAGTATTAGAAATTATTGGATAGAACCAAGATCCAAGAACATCTAAAAAATTAAAACTATGAGCGGTTGCATAGTCAAAATCATATAAATTTCTATCTTGTGTCAACTCAAGGGTTTTTGAAACACCATAAAACCAGGGTAAAGATATTAATAGAGATATAAAACTTGGAAAAAATATTTTTAAACTAAAATTAATTATTCTTTTAAAATTAAGATCTTTTGCAAATAAAATGAACAAGACATAAAAACAGACAAAAACAAAAATATATATAATAAAGTAAGGGTATCCTGCTGTGAAAATAAATAAAGTAGAGAAGAATATTAATAAACTAGACTTAAAAATATTTTTATTACCAGCACTGTAATTAATACCTAATAATAAATAAGGTAGCCAACATATAGTATGTATAGCATTTGGAAACCTCAAAAAATTTGAAAATATTAAAATTGTGGGTACAAGAAGAGTAATTAATATAATATTTTTTTTTGAAAAATAATTAAAACTTTTTAGCCACTGATATTGACCAACTAAATAAATTGAAATTCCAAAAATTGTATAAATCAAATAATCATAAAGGGAGAATGATCCTTTAATTAATGAAATTGAGTATAGAAACCATGATGGTAAATAAAAAAACTGTGCAAAAGGATTATATATTAATGAAAATCCTGCTCCTTCAACTGGCGACCAAAACGGTAGACGACCATCTTGAATAAACTCAAATATATATTTTTTATAAGAAAAATAAATTAAATCAAAATCATTACCTATTACAATAAATTCACTTGTCATTGGAAAAAAATAAATAAATGGCCAAATGATTAATAAAAGATAGGCTATAAAAGATTTATTGTTTATCACTTTTTGATTTTAGAAATTTAGTTACTTAAATCCATTTTGGGAAAGGTAAGCCTTTATCTTGCAGAAATTTTTTATTAAATAATTTTGAGCTATATTTATCGGATCTGTCACAAAGAATTGTCACA
Organism: uncultured Pelagibacteraceae bacterium; assembly: GCA_902614905.1. Classification (GTDB taxonomy): domain Bacteria; phylum Pseudomonadota; class Alphaproteobacteria; order Pelagibacterales; family Pelagibacteraceae; genus Pelagibacter. The sequence goes on from CACMMN010000001.1 coordinate 85,045, forward strand.
ATAGTTTTTCCAGGCCCTAATTTTTTACCTAATTTAATTGCACCAGTAACATTGATTGCACAACTTGTTCCTAGGCTTAATCCTTCATTTTGAATTAAATCATATAATACAGGCAAAGCTTCTTTATCATCTATGCTAAATGCACCATCTATTTTGGCTTTTGCAAAGTTAGCAGTCACTCGACTTGATCCTATTCCTTCAGTGATCGAGCTTCCAGAAGATTTTAGTTCTCCATTTTCAATATGGTTATAAAGAGATGAACCACCAGGATCTGCTAAAAAAATTTTAATATCTTTATTTTTTTCTTTAAGATAACTACTTACTCCAGCAATAGTACCGCCAGTACCAGATGAACAAACAAAACCATCAACTTTACCTTCAGTTTGCTTCCAAATTTCTGGACCTGTTGTTTCATAATGTCCTTTTGAGTTAGCCGTGTTATCAAACTGATTAGCCCAAACCACTCCATGATTGTTAGAACTTTTTAAATCATCAGCGAGTTTTGCTGCAACTTTAACAAAATTTCCGTCATCCTTATATGGTTTTGGTGGTACTAATCTTAAATCAGCACCCATATTTCTTAACATATCTTTTTTCTCTTGTGTTTGATCTTCGTTCATAACAATAATTGTTTTATATCCAATAGAGTTACCAATTAAACATAATCCAATACCTGTATTACCAGCAGTTCCTTCAACAATTGTCCCGCCTTTTGATATTAATTTTTTTTCTTCAGCATCTCTAATTAATGCAAGTGCAGCTCTGTCTTTAACAGAACCCCCGGGATTTAAGTATTCTGCTTTACCATAAATATTACATCCAGTTATCTCAGATGCAGCTCTCAGTTTTACTAGAGGAGTATTTCCAATACCTTCAATGAAATTATTTTGAGGTTTGTTCATTTAATTTTTATCACTATCTTGTGTAATTCCATATGGTTTAAAGTTTTCATCTTGTGTAGAAACTTCACCAACATTTTTTGCTGGTATTCCAACCATTACAGAATTTTCATCAACATCTTTAGTAACAACAGCATTAGCTCCAATTTTTGCGTTTTTACCAACAACCACTGGCCCTAATATCTGAGCACCTGATCCTACAACAACATTATCCATTAATGTTGGATGTCTTTTTGTATTTCTTTGTTCATTTGAATTTATACTTGGAGAAATTCCACCAAGAGTTACCATATGATAAATGGTTACATTGTCTCCAATTTCAGAAGTCTCACCTATAACAACCCCCATACCATGATCTATAAATAAATTTTTTCCAATCTTTGCATTAGGATGAATTTCTATTCCTGTTAAAAATCTAGAAAATTGAGAAATTATTCTTGCAACTAAATTAAATTTTGCAATAGCAAAAAAATTTGCAATTCGATGAAAGAAAACAGCCTTTGCTCCAGGATAAGTTAATATAACACTTAACTTTGATTTAGCAGCTGGATCTCTTTTAATTATAGAATCTAAAAATTCATTCATGTTGTTTACAGTTTTTTATGCTTTAACTTGATTTAAAGTTAAACCCTTTAGATTAGCTGGAACAGCTACATCCATCATTTTAGGGTTAGCAAGTTTAAGGTTATTCATTATTTCTACGTATTGGTCAACAGAATTAACTTGTAACCTTGGATTATTTTTTCTCTCTGAACCAATTGTAGAATGTTTTTTGCCATTATAGTCGTGCGCAGGAAATACCATCGTATTTTCTGGCAATTTTAATAATTTGTTAAATATAGATTCGTATTGTTGTCTAGCATTGCCGTTTTGAAAATCAGTTCTTCCAGTTCCATTTATTAAAAGTGTGTCACCTGTAAAAACTCTATCGTTCATTAAATAACTGTAAGAACAATCTGTATGTCCAGGCGTGTACATTACTTTTAAATTAATATTATCAATTTTTACGTTTTCATCTTCCTTAACTCTTAAATCAACAACCTCAGACTTTGAATTTTCACCCATAATTTTTGTGCAACTTGTTCTTTCACTTAATTCGTTTAAACCAGTTATGTGATCCGCATGAATATGTGTATCTATAACTTTTACTAATTTTAATTCTAAATTATTTAAAAAATTTATGTATTGATCTGTGTGTTCTAAAACTGGATCTATGATTAAAGCTTCTCTACCTTTGCCGCTTGATAATATGTACGTATAGGTTGAAGACTTAGTATCAAATAATTGCTCAAATATCATATTAATGATCACTTTATAAAAAATTGCATAGCAAATCAATCTTGCATATAATTTGTTTATAAAAAGGAGAGGTAAATGACTTTAAAAATAAATAGCTTAGCACCTGACTTTAAGGCTAAAACAACTATTGGTGATATATCATTTCACGAGTGGCTAGGAGACAGTTGGGGTGTTTTATTTTCACATCCAAAAGATTTTACTCCAGTTTGTACAACTGAACTTGGATCTTTAGCTAGAATGAAACCTGAGTTTGATAAAAGAAATGTCAAAGTTATTGGTTTAAGTGTGGATCCAGTTGCAGATCACGTTAAATGGCTGGACGACATTAAAGATGTAACAGGAATGAAACCTGATTATCCAATAATTGCAGATGAGGATCTAAAAATTGCAAAACTTTATAATATGTTAGAGGGTGATGCAGGAACCACTTCAATGGGTAGAACTGCAGTTGATAACCAAACAGTTAGAACAGTTTTTATTATTAGACCAGATAAAAGAATTGGTTTGTTCTTAACTTATCCAATGGCAACTGGAAGAAATTTTATGGAATTATTGAGATCGATCGACTCAATGCAATTAACTGCAAAACATAAAGTAGCAACACCAGCAGATTGGAAAAAAGGTGAAGAGGTTATTATTGTTCCAGCAGTTAAGGATGATGAAGCTAAGAAATTGTTTCCTGATGGCTGGAATGCAGTTAAACCTTATTTAAGAAAAGTACCAGATCCATCGAAGTAGTTTGGACAATAAGATTTTAATCGAACAATCTCAGCATTGGGAAAAAAGTTTCTCAAGTAAGCCTGAGATGTTTGGTTCTGAACCAAGTCACTCTGCAAAAATTGCTTTAGAAAAATTTAAAAAAAATAACGTAAAACACATCATTGAACTTGGTGCAGGACTAGGACGTGATACAATTTTTTTTGCTAAAAATTCTATTAAAGTAACTGCTTTAGATTACAGCCCAACTGCAGTTGAAATAATTAAAAATAAGTCAAACAGTTTAGGTTTAGGTGATTTGATTGAAGTTCAAACACATAACTTAAGAGAAAAATTAAATTTTACAGATAATAGTTTTGAAGGTTGTTATTCACATATGCTTTATTGTATGGCTTTTACATATTCTGATTTAGAAAATTTGAATAATGAAGTCTGCAGAGTTATTAATAAAAATTCATTAAATATTTATACAGTTAGAAATCATTCAGATGCAGATTATAAAAAGGGCACATGTCGAGGTGAAGATTTATATGAAATGAATGGATATATTGTTCACTATTTTTCACATGAAAAAATTAAAAAATTATTAAAAGGATTTAAAAATTTAAGTATTGATCATTTTGATGAAGGAAGTTTTCCTAGAAAATTATCATTAGTTATTAATCAAAAAATTTAGAATGGAATACTTATTAATTGGTTTTTTTACTGGTCTAAGTTTAATTTTAGCACTTGGAGCGCAAAATGTATTTGTAATAGAGCAGGGTTTAAAGAGACAATATATTTTTTTAGTATGCTTAATTTGCTCAATTTCTGATTATTTATTAATATTTTTAGGTATTATTCTATTTGAATATTTCCAAAGTTACTTTAACCAAATAATTGAACTTATATTAAATATTCTATTATTATTATTTTTATTACATTTTATTTATTCTAAAATAAAATTAAGTTTTTCAAATGTTGATTTTTCAACAAATAAAACTAACGAAACTTTTAAAAGTATTTTCTTAAAGACCTTGGGCTTTACTTATTTAAATCCGCACGTTTACTCGGATACAGTTTTTTTTTTAGGAAATTTCTCTAAAAATTTTGCTTTAATTAACAAAATATATTTTGGATTAGGTGCTACGATATCTTCTTTTTTATTTTTTTTTACTATTGGTTATTTAGCAAATTATTTGTCTAAATATTTAAATAATAAAAGAACTTGGTTTTATATAAACATATTAGTCATTCTTTTTATGACTGTCTTGTCTTTATATGTTTTAAATACTATTCTTGATTTCTATTGATATAGAACACTTTTAAACGTCAATTTAGACCCATTGGTTTTTAAAAAAAAATAACTAAATAAGTAGTATGAACAATTTAGAAAAACATTACATGCCAAATAACTTTAGCGATAAAGTTGCTTTAGGCTTTACTAAGTTTTTAAGATTTCTAGCCGATACTTTTTTTAAGAAAAGATACGGCCATAGAGCAGTTGTTTTAGAAACAGTTGCTGCAGTACCTGGAATGGTAGCTGGAATGCTAATTCACTTAAAATCATTAAGAAAAATGGAAGATGATAAAGGGTGGATTAAAATTCTTTTAGATGAAGCAGAAAATGAAAGAATGCATTTAATGACTTTTATTCATGTTGCAAAGCCAACATGGCTAGAAAGAGTTATTATTTTGATGGCTCAATTTATTTTTATTGTTACATACGCTATCATTTATTTAGTATCTCAAAGAACTGCTCACAGAATTGTTGGATATTTTGAAGAAGAAGCTGTTAGAAGTTACACTGAATATTTACACGAATTAGAAACCGGCAAAATAAAAGATGAGCCAGCTCCAGAAGTTGCAATAAATTATTGGAACCTACCTTTGCATGCTACATTAAAAGATGTAGTGAGAGTTATACGAGATGATGAAGCTGGACACCGTGATGTAAACCACAGTTTTGCAAACATCATTAACGAAAAAAAATACCCTAAAAAAGAAGAAAATATTAGTTCTAAAGATTTAAGTAGAGAATAAATCCTATTTTTATATATTCATAAATTAAAAATTATTTATGGAAAACAATATAATTGTACTTAGACCTTTTGGACCATCTATTGCAAAAGTGACAATGCCTAATGAAATTGTTGAAAAATTAAATAAATATGTAGACGAAACGATTGCTAATGAAAGTAAGTCAAAAGAACTTGATTACGGAGCTAATTTAGCAGGAAATGTTAAACAAGAGTTTAGGCTCGAGCAAAAATTTATCGATGAGTGCGGGTGGGGACAATTTTTAGCAAACTCTGCTGCAACATGGATATACCAATCTCTTGGAAGACAAAAAAAAATTACTAAATTTAATTTGATAAGCTCATGGATAGTAAGACAATTTGATAACGAGTATAATCCTTTACATGTTCATGGTGGACACATTTCTGGTGTTGGTTATCTCAAAGTCCCAAAGACATTTGGAAAATTAAAACAAGATAATAAGGCTTATAACAACAATGGAAATCTTAACCTCGTTCATGGATCAAGAATGTTTTTAAGTAAATCTATTTATAATATTGAACCAAAAGTAGGTGACTTTTATTTTTTTCCAAACTACTTAATGCATACAGTTTATCCATTCAATGGCACAGATGAAGAAAGAAGATCTATATCTTTTAATGCACTTATAGATAATGATATTTATGATGTTTATAGCGCTGGGGTAAAACCTTAATTATTAATTTGAAATTTCACAAACTACTATGAATAGGGCAATAAAAATATTTTATCTAATTTTATTATTTCTAAGCACATTTCATTTTAAATCTATAGCGGAGCCAACCTTTGTACAAAGTAAATCGATTGCTTCGGCCTTTTATTTAGGACTTAACTTTAATAATGATGGTACAAAAATGTATACTGTAAGAAGTGGAGGAACAACGGATGCAGTTATCGAATATATATTAACTATCGCATATGACATTTCAACGGCAACCGTAAATAATACTAAAATAGTACATAGAAGTGGAGGTAATGGTTCTCATGTACCTTCACAAGTAGTGTTCAATAACGATGGAACAAAAATGTTTATTGTTAACCATGCCGGTGTAAAGACAATAGATTACTGGTCACTAAGTACTGCATTTGATATTTCGACTGCTACATTTGATGATGAGTATGATATTTCTGGTCAAGAAATAAGAGCAAATTCAATTGCATTTAATGATGATGGTACCAGAATGGTTGTTGCTGGTGTAGGAAATGATTCACAAGTGCGTATTCATGAATATTCACTAAGCACAGGATTTGATCTTAGCTCCACAGTTACTCATCTTAATACTGAAGACCTAATTTCTTTTCAAAATCACATAGATGGAGTTACTTTTAATTACGATGGTACTAAAATGTATACCATTACACATATGAATAAAGATGGAACAGAAGCACAAGATTTGATGTCTCAGTTTAAATTAACTACACCTTATGATGTTTCTACTTTATCACTTGAAGGCACCTATACTGTAAGTTCTGTTAGTGGAGATTCAAGAGAAGTTGTGTTTAGTAATGATGGAAGTAAAATGTTTATCATTGATGATGATAATGATAAAGTTCATGAATTTAACCTAAGTTGTAATTGGAGCGTAATTGATGGTGCTTGTGATGATCCAATAACAACTTCTGATGGGGGTAAAGATATTTTAAGCTCAATCGAGTCTCAAACTGCAACAGCAAAACAAATTGCTATTCAGGCAAGCACTCCAGTTCTTAACCGTATGTATTGGTTAAGAAGACACAGAACAAGCGATCAATTAAGTAATCAAAAAATTAAATTTAACTTTCCAAATAAAACAATAGCATCTCTAGCAAAAGTTTTTCCAATAGCTGAAAAATCAAATAATACTTTAAACAAATTGTCTGACAGCTGGTCATTTTGGAGTGAGGGCAGTGTGAGCTTTGGAAGGACTGGTGACACATCTTCTTCAGCATCAAAAGATATAAATAGCACTGGTATAACCATTGGAATGGACAAAAAAATTAGTGAAAATAAATTATATGGCTACGCCCTTAGGTTTGGCAATGATGAAGTTGATATAGGATCATCTGGGACTAATTTAGATACAGAATCTTTTAGTTTATCACTTTATGGAACTTTTCCTCATAATGAAGAAAGATTTACAGAAAGTATTATTGGAATAAGTACTTTAAAAACTGATCATGTAAGAGTAGGCGGGGGAAATAGAAGAACTGGTGAGAGAGATGGGGCGCAAGTTTTTGGATCAATTAATTATGTTACTAAATATAAAAAAAATAATTTTGTTATAGATCCTAATATTAGAATTGATTTGAGTTACACAGAATTATCCAAATATCGTGAAAAAGGAGTTGCTGCACTAGTATACAATAAACAAACTGTTGAAACTGGCATGGTATCCACAGGGTTTACAATAAGTGATATTTTAGATTTTGATACTTTTACTTTTAAATCTTATGGTGGCTTAGAACTTGGTTTAGATTTTAGCCCATCGTCAGATGCTACATATCGTTATCTCTCTGAAACTACAGAATTCACAAAAGCAATAGATCAAGATTCTAAAAATTTAAGAGCGAATATTGGATTTGATTTAATAAATGAAAACGGTTTATCAATAATGACTATTTATGAAAGAAATCAGAGTGATAATTCTCATAGTGATACTTTATATTTTGGTTTGGGCTATGTGCCATCAGATGACATTGAATATGCAATGAACTTAGATAATAATAAAGCTTATTTAAGCTACAATAGAAATTTAAAAGGTTTTGATATCAGGGTGAATTCAAATTATGATTTAATGAGTTCAATTCCTGATTATGGTGCAACTATTGAGCTTGTTAGTACTTTTTAAAATTATTCGTTAGAATATCCGTATTTACGTAATCTTACATCACCAGTTCTTGCATGAGCTTCCATGCCTTCGTATCTTGAAATCCTAGCAGCTGCTGAACCAACTTCTTTTGTAGATTCTTTTGTCATTCTTTGAAAACTCAAGGTTTTTATAAATTTTCCAACGAACAACCCACCAGTATATTTACCAGCACCTTTAGTTGGTAATATATGATTGGTACCAGAACATTTATCACCATAAGCAACAGTTGTTTCTTCCCCGATAAATAACGAACCGTAGTTTTTTAATCTCTTATGAAACCATTCAAGATTTTTAGTTTGTATCTCTAAATGTTCAGGTGCATAGTCATCACTCACTTTCACCATTTCTTCATCCGTATCACATAAAATAACTTCACCGTAATCTCTCCAAGCAGCCTCTGCACTTAACCTTGGAACTTCTGGAAGTTTCTCTATTAATTCTGGAACTCGTTTCATAACTTCATCTGCAAGTTTTTGGCTTGTGGTGTATAACCAACATGGAGAATTATATCCGTGTTCGGCTTGACCAACCAAATCAACAGCTACAATTTCTGGATCTGCAGTTTCATCAGCTATAATTCCAATTTCTGTTGGACCAGCAAATAAATCAATTCCAACTTTTCCAAATAAAATTCTTTTAGCTTCAGCAACAAATTGATTTCCAGGACCAACCAAAATATCAGCTGGAGCATTTCCAAACATTCCATATGTCATTGCAGCGATAGCTGGAACTCCTCCAAGATTTAAAATTACATCAGCGCCACATAAATTAGCTGTATAAATTATAGAAGGGTGAGCACCAATTCCTTCTTTAGGGGGACTACAAGCAATAATATTTTTAACACCAGCAACTTTTGCAGTTGTAACACTCATTACTGCAGATGCTATGTGAGCGTATCTTCCACCTGGGATATAACAACCCGCAGTATTAACAGGTACTAACTTTTGACCAGCGTATAATCCATTTGATAATTCAACTTCAAAATCTTTTCCATAGTTTGCAAGTTGCGCTTCTGCAAATTTACGAACTCTATCGTATGAAAATTTTATATCGTCTTTAGTTTTTTGATCTAAATTTTTATTTATTTCCTCTATTTTTTCTTTTGATACAATTATTTCTCCATCATATTTATCAAATTTTTTTGTTAATTCTTTACAACCTTCTTCTTTTGATTTTTCCAATTCTTTTAAAAGATTTTGAACTATATCTTTTGTTTTAGTGTCATCTGTTGATGCAGTTTTAGATGCTTTTTTTAAATATTTAATTGTCATTATTACAAATTTATATTGTTTTATTAATCTAATGCAACAACTGCAGCAGCAATAGAAGCTAATCTGGCTGTTGCTTCATCTGATCTACTTGTAATAACTACCGGTACTTTTCCTCCAATTACAACACCAGCTGCACAAGCTCCCATAAAATAAATCATCATTTTTACTAAAGCATTTCCACTTTCAACACTAGGAACTAAAAGAACATCAGCATCTCCTGCAACTACATTTTTAATTCCTTTAATTTCAGCAGATTTTTTTGAAATACAGTTATCAAAAGCTAAAGGACCAAATACATCTGCATCTAAACCATCTTTTTTTGAAAGTTCAGTAATTTCTTTTGCTTCCATTGAACTTTGAATACTATCTAAAACTTCTTCTGTTGCTGATAATACAGCAACCTTAGGTCTGTTGTTTCCAATTCTTTTTGAAAAATCTATGACGTTTTTTAATATATGCATTTTTGTTTTTACATTAGGTAAAACATTTAAAGCACCATCAGTGATTATTAATGGCTTATCATCTTTTTCTAAAGTCATATGCCAAACATGACTTAATCTAGTTTTGCCAAGAAGTTTATACTCTCTTTTTAAAACTTCTTTCATCAATATATCTGTATGAATATGACCCTTTACTATAATCTTAACCTTACCTTGCATTGCAAGTTTAGCAGCAACTGCTGCTGTATTATTTTCTACTGGCTCATGAATTACTTCATAACCCGAAATATCAAATTGAATTTCATTAGCACATTTTTGAATTTGATCTTTATCACCGATAAATATCGGTTTGATTAAATCTTCTTTAACAGCATCCATTACAGATTGCATTGGAAGAGGTTTTCCAGCATTAACAATTGCAGCTGTTGCACCTTTCTTTTTTAAAGATGCATCTAGTAAATTATTTGGACAAATTATTTGTTTATTAGATAGCATTTAGTTTTTTTAAATCTTCCATAATACTTTTTGGTATTGGAATATTCTTTTTCATATTTTTTTTATATCTTTTTTTTGTACCTTCACCAGGAAAATTTATTTCTTTAACACCTTTGATTTTTGGTAATTTCTTTATAATTCTTATGTTCTCTTTAATTCTTTTAATATAATTGCCTCCAATAAAAATATTTGGTTTTACAGCCATAAATAAATGTCCAACATTTTGCGGTCCCTTAAAATCATCAAATGGATCTCTTACTTTACCCCCATGATTTGCACCAGTCATTACACCACTTAATATATCTACCATCCAAGCTAAACCTGAACCTCTAAATCCTGCAATAGGTAACTGCACACCTTTAAGAGCTTTAAATGGATCTGTAGTTGGTTTTCCATTTTTATCTAAAGCTACACCTAAAGGAATTTTGTGTCCTAATTTTGCAGCCGCTCTTATTTTGCCTCTATTAATCATTGATACTGATGTGTCTAATATAAATGGAACCTTACCGCCTGAGGGTGTCCCAAAACAAATTGGATTTGTTCCAAATAAAGTTTTCTTAGATCCGTAAGGTGCAATAGCTGGTGGCGCATTAGTAAAACACCAAACCATTAAATTTTTTTTAACAGCTTGTTCTACAAAATAGCTAGATAAACCGTAGTGGCCAGAATTTTTTACACCAACCATTCCAATCCCAGTTTTTTTTGTAATTTTTATTAATGATTTAATAGCGATATCAGCCGCAACAAATCCAATAGAATTATTAGCATCTACATATGAAATCGAACTAGATATTTTTTTTACTTTAATTTTTGGTTTTGGATTAATAACTTTTTTATCAATCCTATCACAATACATCTTAATTCTTGATAACCCGTGAGAATGTGCTCCAACTAATTCTGCGTTGATCAAAGCTTTAGCGCTAATCATAGCATGCGTTGAACTTAAACCTCTGTCCTTTAATACTTTAATAATTATATTTGTTAATTTTTTTGCATTAGCCATAAAGCATCCTGACTTAAAAAAAAGATCTTCCCACTAACTGGATGGACTTGTATGTCTCTAATTCTTCCGATTTCTCTTTTAAATATGACTTCTTCTTTAACATTTTCTAAGTTGGAAAAATCAAGTTTTCTAAGTGACATGTCTTTTAGAGATGTAATTAAAGCATGACCATTCCACTCTTTAAATTCTTCACCTTTATAAATTGTTATTGCGCTTGTTGCAATTGAAGGTACCCAATATTTGATAGCTTTTGTATAGCCAGGTAACCACTTTGGTCCGATCTTTGTTCCACTGTAATTTGTTCCACCCCAACCAAGAACTTTCCAACCATAATTTTCTCCTTTTTTAATTTCACCAAACCAATCACCACCTCTTGCACCATGGTTGCTTGCATAAATTTTTTGATCAAAAGGGTTTAATGTTAAACCTTGTGGGTTTCTAACACCTATTTGGTAAATCTCTGGTAGCCAATCTTTTTTATCAATAAATTTTGGATTATCTTTTGGAATACTTCCATCAGTATTAATTCTAATTATACTTCCAGGATGTTTTGTTGGATCTTGTGCTATCATTCCTTCACCTCTTTCACCAACTGATGCAAAAAGATAATCGTCTTTAATAGCTAACCTTGAACCGAAGTGATATCCAGAATTTATTGGTGGAGATGCAACAAAAATATTTTTAAAATCTATTTGATTTTTATTAAAATTTCCCCTAGCAACGGAAGTTGTTGTTTTAGATTTACCATGATCTTCAGAATAACTTACCCAGACTACCCCGTTTTTATATAAGATATCAAGCAAACCACCTTGACCATCTTCTAACACTTTTAAGTTATGTTTAACCTCGGTGATAGAACCACTTTCAATATTAATTAATTTTAAATTACCAGATACTTCAGTTAAAAGTATTTCATTATTAGATACAAATGTAGATCCCCAAGGACTTCTAAAATCAGCAATCTTTTTAAAATTTAATTCTGCTGCCTCAGATGAAACTGAGAATAAAAATATAAAAAATATTATCCTTTTCCACGCCATGGTATTGTTTTATCTATTATTTTTCTCAATGTAACATCGAATAATAGTCCCAGCATACCCATAATAAATATGGTTATCCAAATAACTTCATATTGAAAATATTTTTTTGCAACGTTTTCTACAAATCCAATACCTGTAGTTCCCGCTAAGAACTCTGCTGCAACCAAGGTTCCCCAACACATTCCAACTGCAACCCTTATTCCTGTTAAAATTTCAGGTAAAGAATTTGGAAATATTACATATCTTAATATTTGTTTCTTTGATGCTCCAAGGGAGTGAGCAGCATGTATTTTTGATAATTGAGTACCAGATGCACCAGCTCTTGCAGAAATAATCATAATAGATAGCGAAACCATAAATAACAAAAATACTTTTCCAGTATTATCAATACCAAGAACTGAAATAATAAGTGGAGCCCAAGCTAAAGGTGGCACTGGTCTATAAAGCTCAATCAATGGATCAAAGAAACCTTTTGCAAATCTGTTTAATCCCATAAATAAACCTAAAGGAACACCAATTAAAATTCCAAAGACTAAACCTAAAAATACTCTTAAAAAAGAATCCCAGATATGTCCATAAGGCACTGGAATTTTGAATAATTTGAAATCACCTGTAACAACTTTTAAAACTTTTCCCTTAAAGTTTTGTTTAACAACACCATCAGATGAATGAACTGGGTATTCTCCCGGTAAAATATCTGCAATCCAGTCAGGTAAAATAAATCCAACTATTTTACTAACATCCATCATATCAATCCAAAGTAATGGAATATTTTTGTAACCAACGCTTGGTTTTGACATTAAGATAAACTTATTTAACGTATCAGATGGTTTTGGTAACCATCTACCAGATCCTTGCTCAGAACAACTGGTTCCACTAGAAACAATTGTTCCAGCAGGGAATAAAAATATATCAACAAATCTTAAACCACCTTGTTCTGATTTTTGAAGATTATCAAACTCAACAATTGCATTTTGCATATCATTAAGGGCACTTGGAGGATAAATACTTGCAAACTCTATTCTTCTTGCGATTTTAACAATATCTTTTGCATAGTTAGATGCTATTTCTTCTGCATCACTTAAATCTTTTCTGTATGCTTTTATATCTTCTTTAAGTTGTTTAATGGAGTTTTTAAACTGTGGATTATGATTTCTTAATTTAAAGAATTTATCATTAATGATTGTAAGCTCTTCTGCGGCCGCTTGGAATTTCAAACCTCTATCGGTTGCAGCAATTAAAGGAACTTCAATAGTATTTTCTATAGATCCAGTTCCCGCTTGCACCTTTATAATACCCCAATCACCTTGTTCAGAAACTGCAATTTGTCTTGCACTTTTTTCATCAGGTGTTTCAAATGGATAATCTTTCATTTTAAAGTTTGAACTTAAAAGCCTTAACTCATCAGTCATTTCTTTAATTTTTATCTTAGTATCCATCTCCATTAAATTTTCATTTGTAAGTAATGGAATTAACTGAGATGTTTTATTTACAAAACCAACTAATATAGTTTTTTGCTGTGAGTTTAATTGTTGTGAACCTTGTATTTCGTTACTTATTTTACTTAAATTTTTATTTTCAATTTTTATAATAGAGGTACTTTTGAATTCTCTTTCCTCAATTGGAAATTGATATTTTAGCCCAAGTAAAGACTCATTAACTTTAGCAACCTGACATAATTCATTTGCAGATTTTGGGTAAAATCCTTTAGCGATATCCCATGAATAATAAAGCCAGATAAGTAATATTGCACTACTTCCAACAATTATCCAGTGAGTACCACCTTTAGCTCTTTCAGGATTACCAAAAACAGCATCTACTTTCTCTGTTTTAATTAATCTTCTTCCATAAAGAATACATCCAACAATGGATACAAGAATTAAAATAGTTATGGATTGGGTTAACATTTAATTATCTTTCCCCATTATTTCTTCTTCCATATTCCAAATCATAGATAGAATTTCTTCTCTTTTAGATGAGAACTCTTTATTTTTTTTAATTTCTCTTAAATCATCTTTTAATCCCATTTCTGCAAATGGAAGTTTATACTCTTTATGTATTCGACCTGGCCTTGGTGCCATGACATATAATCTTTCACCAAGTAACAAAGCTTCTTCAACTGAGTGAGTAATCAGTATGATTGTCTTTCCAGTTTCTTTCCAAATTTTTAAAACTAATGACTGCATTTTTTCTCTTGTTAATGCATCTAATGCACCCAAAGGTTCATCCATTAAAATTAAATCTGGATCATTAATTAAACATCTTGCAAGAGCAACCCTTTGCTGCATACCACCAGATAATTGATAAGTAGGTGTGTTGCCAAATCCTTTTAGACCAACTATTTCCAACCACTCATTAACTTTTTTTTGAGTTTCCTCTGGATCTTTCTTTTTCATTCTAAGACCAAAGTTTACATTTTCAGAAACTGTTAACCATTCAAACAAAGCACCTTGTTGGAAAACCATTCCTCTATCAACTCCAGGTCCATTAATTTCATTATTACCTAAAGTAATTGTTCCAGATGTTGGTCTAATAAAACCAGCTGCAATATTAAGTAGTGTTGTTTTTCCACAACCCGAAGGACCTAATACAGTTAAAAGCTCACCTTTTTTGATTGTAAAATTTAAATCTTTTAAAGCATGAACGGTCTCTCCCTTAGGAGATTTAAAAATCATGTTTAAATTTTGTGAAACTAAATCACTCATAAGATGACTTTATATTAAAATTCTCATAAAAAAAATAGGCACCAATTAGAAAATTGGCGCCTATTTAATTTTAATAAACCTTTAGACTATAAAGGTAAGAAACTAGTGTCCACGTTTCCTCTTGGTGTTCCCATTCCTTTTAAGAATGCATCAAGATTTCCTTTTGTCATAGACTGTTTAGTCTCTTCAGGTGTTAAAAATTTGAAACCACTTAAAGTTTCTTTCATATCAGCAACTTTCATTTCTGAAGCTTTTGACATAGCGTTCATATCGCTTTTGCCATTTCTGTATCTTTCGTTTGCTTCGTGAGTTACTTCAATAAAAGTTCTTAGCATACCTGGGTTTTCCTTCATAAACTTTGTAGTTACTGAAGTAATATCTATTCCAAGAATACCAGCATCTCTTGCTTCTTGAACTGTAAGTAATCTAGTACCAACTGCAGTTGCAGCTTTAATTGAATTACCACCAAATAAACATGCCATTACAACATCACCGCTAACTAATGCAGCAGCTCCTTCTTCAGGATCCATTTGAATGATATCCATTTTTTTTCTGTCAGCTCCAACAACTTTCATACTTTCATCAAAAACGTATTCAGCCATAGTTCCTAGTGGTACAGCAACTTTTTTACCTTCAAGTTCTGTAGCATTAGCTTTTGTAATACCAGAAGCGTTTGAAGTTACGCAAGTTGTTCCGCCCATTCCATATTCCATAGCAATATCAACAAGCTTAATCGGCGCTTTTGATTTAACTGCGTTAATGAAAGGTACTAAACCTTGTGAATAAGAAATATCAATATCTCCAGCTAACATTGCATCAGTCATTGCTCCACCGTTTGTGAAGTTTGTCCACTTAACTGGTACACCTAATGCTTTTGCAAAGTTTTTTTTCATCATGTCCTCTAAATTCGGACTTGGCCATTCTAAGAAGTAAGCAACTCTAACTTCTTTTGCAGCTGAATTAGCAACTGAAATAGTAAGGTTAAGAGCTAAAATAGTTCCAAGAATAAAACTTAGTATTTTTTTCATTTATTCCTCTCCTTATTTAAATTTATAAAGAGTATTAAAGTTGAAAAAGAGACCAAAGTAAACGATCTTATTGTATGGTTTGGGGCGACACAATTATCTATTCAATTTTAAGTTGTATCAAACTATTATAATTTTATAGTTAAATTAAATGATTTAGTCTAAAGATTAGAAATATATAAAAATGAGTCAAAAACCATCAATACCAAATTCTTTAAATGAACATTGGATGCCATTTACATCCAATAAAGACTTTAAAGAAAGACCAAGATTAATTACTGAAGCAAAAGGTGTTTATTTAAAAAATCACGAGGGTAATACGCAAATTGATGCAAGCTCTGGTCTTTTTTGTAATCCATTAGGTCATGGCAGAATGGAAATTATTGATGCAATTACAAATCAATTAAAAACTTTAGATTATGCTCAACCGTTCCAACAAGGTTTTGGTGGATCATTTGAGTTAGCAACAAGAATTTCAAAACACACACCAGGAAATTTAAATAGAATTTTTTACACAATTTGCGGATCTACTGCTGTTGAAACAGCAATTAAAATTAGTATTGCTTATCATAAAGCAAGAGGAGAAGGACAAAGATTTAGATTTGTTGGAAGAGAAAGAGCTTACCACGGTATGAATATTGGTGCTACCTCAGTGGGTGGAATGATTAATAACGTTAAAGCATACGCAAGTGTTTTAATGCCAGGAGTTGTTCACATGAGACATACTCATTTAGATGAACATAAATTTATATCTGGTCAACCAGAAACAGGTGCAGAAATTGCAAATGATTTAGAGAGAATATGTACAAACTTTGGTGCTGAAAATATTGCAGCATGTATAGTAGAACCAATCGCAGGATCTACTGGAACATTAGTTCCACCAGTTGGATATCTACAAAGACTTAGAGAGCTTTGTGACAAACATAATATACTTTTAATCTTTGACGAAGTTATTACAGGATGGGGTAGAACAGGTTCGACTTTTGGCGCTCAAGAGTTTGGTGTAACTCCTGATATAATGACAATGGCAAAAGCTACAACAAACGGAATTGTTCCATTTGGTGTTGTTGCATGTAAAGAAGAAATTTATGATGCGGTAATGGATAATTCACCAAAAGGAGTAATAGAACTCTTCCACGGTTATACTTATTCTGGAATTCCAATATCTGTTGCAGCAGCTTTAGCAGTTCAAGATATATTTGAAAAAGAAGATATTTTTAATAGAGCAAAAGAATTAGCTCCTTATTTCCAAGAAGGTTTATTCTCATTAAAAGATATTGATGTTGTTGAAAACATTAGAGGATACGGAATGATGGGTGGTATTGATATTAAGATGGATACAAAACCAGGTAGAGCAGGACTTGCAACATTTAAACATTGTTATGATGCAGGAGTAAATTTCAAAGCTACTGGAGACTGTTTAATTATTGCACCAATGTTTATTTGCGAGAAAAAACATATTGATGAAATAATCGATAAGCTAAGAACAGGAATTACGAACTATAGTAAAAGCAAGAAGAATTAATTTTCTTTATGAAAATTGGCGTTCCAAAAGAGATAAAGCCTCAAGAAAACAGAATAGGATTAACACCAGAAAGTGTAAAAACTTTAGTTGGTGAAGGTCATGAAGTATTAGTTGAAAATAATGGTGGCTTTGAAGCTGGCTTTGATAATGATCAGTACACCAAAGCAGGTGCTAAAATTGTAAAAACTGCAAGTGATATTTTTAATGATGCAGACATAATTGTAAAAGTAAAAGAGCCTCAAAAAGTTGAGGTGGATATGTTAAAGGAAAATCAAATACTTTATACTTATCTTCATTTAGCGGCTGCAAAAGAGCTTACTGAAGGATTGATTAAATCAAAAAGTGTTAACATCGCTTATGAAACTGTTACAGATGATAATGGTAGACTTCCATTGCTTGCGCCTATGAGTGCAGTCGCTGGTCGTATGTCAGTTCAAGCTGGAGCACATTGTTTAGAAAAAAATCAAAAGGGTAGAGGTATTTTATTAGGTGGAGCACCTGGTGGTGAACCAGCAAATGTATTGATCTTAGGCGGTGGAGTAGTTGGAGAGAACGCTGCAATTATTGCAACAGGTATGAGGGCTAAAGTTCATATAGTTGATAAGTCAGAAGAAAGATTAAAACAATTAGTTAAAATGTTTGGTGATAAAATAATTCCAGAGCAAAGTGATAAAGTTGATTTAAATAAGCTAGTTTCTGAGGCTGATTTATTAGTTGGTGGAGTTTTAATACCTGGGGCAGAAGCTCCAAAATTAGTTACCAAAGATATGTTAAAACTAATGAAAAGAGGTTCTGTGATAGTCGATGTTGCAATCGACCAAGGTGGATGTGTTGAAACAAGTAAACCAACTACTCATGGTGACCCAACTTATATAGTTAATGATGTTGTTCACTATTGTGTTGCCAACATGCCAGGAGGAGTACCAAGAACTTCAACATTTGCATTAAATAAAGCAACTCTTCCTTATTTAGTAAAATTAGCAAACAAAGGTTATCAAAAAGCTTTAGGCGAAGATAAGAATTTCTTAGCAGGACTTAATGTACACAAAGGGCATGTGACTTATAAAGCTGTTGCAGATGTTTTTGGTCACGAATATGTTAGTGCAGGAGATGCAATCAAAGGTTAAATGCATTCTGCCAAAAATCATAACGAGAAACAACTGTCATTAATTGATGGCTCAAAATTCTCTTACACCAACAAAAAATACGATTTTGAAAATCGATTTAGTTTTATAGATTTATTTGCTGGTATTGGTGGTTTTAGATTGGGCTTGGAAGCATTAGATATAAATTGTCTTTTTTCATCTGAATGGGATTTAAATGCTAAAAAAACTTACCAAAAAAATTTTGGTGAATTGCCCCATGGAGATATAAACGATGTGAAAATAGAAACAATTCCGAAATTTGATATTCTTACAGCTGGTTTTCCTTGTCAGCCTTTTTCTAAAATTGGAATGAGACAGGGTTTTAAACACAAAACTCAAGGTAATTTATTTTTTAATATTGCTGAAATATTAAGAAAAAAAAAACCTATATCTTTTATATTAGAAAATGTCAGCGGATTATTAACGCACAAATCTAAAGACAAAAAAACGCTAGATATAATGTTTTCAGAGTTAGAGAAAATTGGCTATGAAATAAACTATAAACTTATAGACTCATCAAATTTTGGAGTGCCACAAGTTAGAAGAAGAATATTTATAGTTGGTTTTTTAAAAAAACACTTTCCAGAACAAACCAATTTTAACTTTCCCAAAGGTAATAAGACAAAAATCGGTATCGGAAAATTTGTTGAAAATCATAAAAATGGCTATTGCATTTCAAAGAAATTACAAAAAAATTATATTTATAAATCCAAGGATAATTTTCCAGAGGTGATTAATAAAAGATCAAATACTCAAGTTAAAACATTAGTAAGCAGCTATCATAAAATTCAAAGAATTACTGGAACATTTGTTAAAGATGGAGAAACTGGACTAAGACTTTTAAGTGAGAATGAATGCAAAGCTATAATGGGTTTTCCAAAAAAATTTATTTTTCCAGTTTCAAGAACACAAATGTATAGACAATTAGGAAATGCAGTAGTTGTTCCTGTCGTTAAAGAAATAGCTAAAGAAGTAATTAAAGTTTTAGTAAAACTAAAAAAAAGTTATGGCAAACAACTCAAAAAGTCAGCTTGATTATATAAGAGACTATTTTAAAGCCAATTCGAATAAAAATTTAGAGACAACTAAAATAAAAGGTATTATTGAAAATCAGTATCTATCTGAGACAGGTAAAAGATTTGAAGATTGTGATAGAGGTATAAGAAGCCTTTATCAAAAAGGTTGGCTCATAAAAGTAAAAAAAGGATGTTATAAATATGATCCTAATTATAAATCAGAAGATAAAACCTCGCATGACTTTCCAGACAAAATAAAAAAACAAATTTTAAAACGAGATAAATACAAATGTGTTGTTTGTAAACTTGGAAAAAAAGAAGGTTTAGACTTACAAATTGATCATATTATACCAAGAGATAGAGGTGGAAAGTCTTCACTAGAAAATGGTCAAACTTTATGTTCAAGGTGTAATTTTTTAAAGAAAAATATGAGCATGAATTCTTTAGGAAAAAAGATTTTCCAAAATTTATTAAAACAATCTATTAAAACAAAAAATAGCGAAATGACCAAAATTGCTAAAGAGTTCCTTAAATTATTTAAAAAATATAATTTGAATTAATTACTAAAGTTTATCAACTACCTTAGATATATCTTTGCTATCTTTGTCCGCTTTTGCCCGATCTTCCTTACCACCACTATTCCATTCATCTAAATTATCTTGAATAAATCTTTCTGTTCCAAGTTCATCCCACTCTAATTTAGAGTGATATTTAATTTTTACTTGAAGTGGAAATTTTACAGCATTACCACTAATATAACCTTGTCCTTTTCCAAATGCTTTAAGCCATTTAGCATCTTGCTCTGACATTTGTTCCATTACACTTCTTACCCAATTTTGATCTTTTGGATTTACCAATTTTAAAACTAAAAAACTATTACATTGTGCTAAAGTAGTTTCGTCTAATCTTCCTGGTCTCTGAGAGATTAAAATTACACTGGTTCCAAACTTTCTTCCCTCAGTTAACAATCTTCTAATTGTTAAAAGCGATGGTGACTCATTTTTTTCTTCAGATTTTGAAGGTACAAAATTATGAGCTTCCTCAACTACTGCAGTAAAAGCTTGTATTCTTCCTTTTCTCATACTTGACCTATCTTCAAATAAATCTTCTAAGATTATTGATACCATAGTGCTTGATACAACTCTTTCATACCCACCTAAATATAAAACTGTTATTTGATTCTGAGTTACGAATTTATGAGGTTCTAATTCAGAGTTAGACATATCTTCAAACTGTAAGCCTTTTTTTTGAAACATTCCTCTAAGTCTTGCATTAGTTTGTTCCATACCTCTAAGTTTTTTTATTATGATATCAATTTTTCTTAAAATTGGATTTACTGATTTTTTAGATGTTGCATCAAATTTTTCTCTATTTCTATTTATATAATCTCTTAATCTTTCAAGATGCTTCAAAAGATCTGTTTCTTCAGCGTGAAATATATCTTTATCTTTTACAAAATTTTCAAATACTCCAACTTGAGCCTCGGTCATTCCTAATCCTAATTTTCTTACAATTTCTGAAATAGCATCACCTACTTTTTCAGCACTAGCCAACAACTTGGGTGTCAATAATTTGACGGTTAAATCTTTATTTCCAGTTATTTCTTTTAATTTATCAATATATTTATAAAGACCTAGATAATCACCATGAGTATCGAAAATCATCAATGGATGGCCATATTTTGCTAGACCGGCTAAGATTGTTCTGCAAGCAACTGTTTTTCCTCCTCCAGTTTGAGCTAATACTGCCAAATGTCTAGAACATAATGCTTCACCTTTTAAATTTATTTTTACTTTTTCCCTATTTATGAGGTGACCAATTTCTATAGGTTTATCTTCTTCTTTTTTTCCTGATAATAATTTATTAAGTACATCAGTATCGGGATATAAAACTTTATTGGCAGGCTTTACTGGATAGTTAAGTGGCATTAATTCTATGTTGTCGAGTGATGCATCCTTTTCTTTAGTACAACCCATAATTTGAACTTCTGACAATAAATATTCAGAATTATTGAATCCAAGGGTTTCAAATTGTTGTAAATTTGCATCTGTTAGTGCTGATGCAAATTCATTTGGAAATGTGGGATTAGACCTTTCCATTGTAACAATTCTACCCCAGACATGTACTTTTCCTTCGGTTGGTGTATTAGATTCTGTGATAACAATATCTCCTACACTTGCTTCCATTTGGCCTAAAACAAAATTATATGTATCAGTTGAAGTGTTTCCAACCACAGTTCCTATACTTTTCCATTTGTCAGTTGTCATTTAGGTCTCACCCACCAATTTCTACCAGATACAAAACTTTTTAACATCATATTTATTTGTTGTTTACTCGCATTAGACTCTAGAGTTTTTCTCAATAAATTGTTTATGTAATTACTTCTCATCGAATTTCTTAACCAAGATGGAACCTTAGATAGTTTATCAACTGTATCAAGACCTAAAGGGAAACAATACTGAGGAAGAAGTTTAGCCGAGTGGAATGTCAATTTCATGTCCTCATCGTAACTATCTAAAACGTTTAATGTTTCAATTCTAAAAGGTCTTTTGTCCTCTGAAACTTTTAAAAAAGTAGCAAATGGTTCAGCAAGATGACTATGCATTGAAACATAAGAATATTTGCCTCGAGGCCATTTGCCCTCAGGTTGCTTGATTATTTGAACAGGTGAAATGTATTCACCAGGATCTAATATTAAATCAAAAATAATGTCGTCCTTTACAGATCTTCTTTTAAACTTTTTTTCAATCTCATTTCCATCACTTGGGGTTCCAACGGGTTTTATGTCCCAAGTTCTTTCCAATTTTTTCAATTTTAATTCATATAATCTTCCATAAGATCTTTTAGTTTGATTATGAAAAAGTTCATCAATAACAGCGTTCATCACAGGGCCAGGACTTACTACTCCACCAATTCTCTCAACAACGCCATAAGTTGGGATTTTTGAAGCTTGGATTTGTTTTAAAATTTCAGAGTACAAAGGTAAAAAATACCTAAACTCAATATCAAGTTCTTTTTTTTTAAGATCTTTAAAAAATACATTATTTATGTCAGGAAACAATGTTTTGCAAAACTCTTTTTTAAAGGGTGGAATTGGATTTTCCTCATCAGTTGCTAGATGATACATGGTTGACTCATATGCTATAGGACCATGTAAATAAATTATGTCATTTGTTGATGGTTTATCCCATTTTCCTTTTCCAAGCTGTTGTTTAACAACTTCAGATGCTTCCATAATCATTCTTGATCCAGTCAACATTTTATCATACTTCATAACGAATTCTTCTTCTTGTTGTTCGTAATGACTATTATCCCTATCAACTAAATTAGAAGTTAATGTTTGACTTTCACTAAAATCACACCAATTATCAGATTGGTCACCAGGTCTATTTCTTAAAACCCCAACTCTAATCCCAAAAGATGCTGAACCCGGAATTGATAATGATAGTTGTCCCCCATCAATGTTGTAAATTGACTTTTTATTCGCAATTGATTTCCAATATTTATTTGGTTCAAACTCTATTTTTTTTATTAAATCTCTATCTTTTAAATATTTTTTAAGCAATCTAGCTAATTCTATAATATTTTTTATATACTCTTTTTGATCAACACCTGTTGTATTTGCAAGAAACATCATTTCTGTAAAAAAGTTTTTTTTTGTTCTTGCTTCAATTAAATCAGTCATTTAATTTTTTCTCCAAATCTATAACAGCAGTCAAATATCTATTAAGAAGATTGTTTTCAGGCTTACCTTTTTCTTTTCTGCTTTTTTTTCTATCATCCATTTCAATTCTTATTTCTTTAAGAGTACTTTTGTCTTTTACTTTAAAAGCGACTTTGGCTGCTTGAAGGAGTTCATCAGATGAGCCCTTGATACTGAATGAATGGTTAGCATCAACTATATGTCTTGCGCTAGTCATAGGTTCAAATAAACCATTTCCTAGGTATTTTGGCAATTTATTTTTCCACCAACATTGAGGGAAAGTAGAACATCCAATAAACCATTGTTGATTTATTAGTGAATATCGAGTGGTTGCATCAGATCCACACTTCATGCATGTTTTTAAATGGTCTGGTATTGGTGGAGATTTTGGAATTGCTTGATCATTATGATCTTTAATTTTTTGTATTTTACTCTTCTCTTCACCTCTTGCACAAGGAGTACATAGTTTTGTTCCTTTTTTAACCTTAAGTCTTGTTAGAAGAATTGGTTTTTCACATTGTTCACAGGGAATTATTTTTTCAGGATTAAGAATATATTCATGATTGTTATTAATTATAAATAATGGTGATGTATCACATCTTTCACATATTATTTCATCATATAGATCAGAAAAAATATTTATATCGTACTCTTTGTTAGTTTCGTATATTTGCCTATTAAATCTACTATCAAAAAAATTTTTTAAATCTTTTAATTTTAATTCATTGCTATAATTGCATCTTTTATTTCCACAATATATCCTCCAGTCCCAATCATTATTTGAAACTATATTTGCCATTCCTTTTTAACTAACTCTAAAAATTTAATTTCTCTATCTCTAACTATCAAATCTGCAGCAGCTAATCTTTTAGTTAATGTCATGACTTCATTTCGTAAAATTTTATCTTCAACTGAATTTATGTAAAATAAACATGATGTGTCAAAGTCATCTCTAAATTTATCTTTCATTTCATCTAAAATGATATCAATATCTAAATCAAAATTTTTTTCTTTGATGTAATCCTGAATAAACTCTCTTTCTTTTTGATGTAATTCATCATCAGAAATAGATAATAGGATTAGAATGTTAATAATATTTTTTTCTTCGTTCATTTATTTAAAATTAAATTATCAGTTTAATTGTTATTTAACAAATTGACAATAACTGTACCTTCTGTGAAGCTTGATATTTGCTTGGAAATTCTTTATTATTATGATGTCTCGATTTAGAAAATAACTCTACTTGCTGGGACTTTAAATACAACGCTAAAGGAGGCAAATGAAAATAATAATACAATCAATCAAAAACTATTTTAAATCAAAAAAGGATAAGGGTTTGGAACCAGTATTCTTTGAGAAAATAGGCGACCAAAAAACATCTAGAGACGAGATGCGTGATAATTTAATAAAAGCTTTGAAAAAGAATGGCTGGACTATAAAAAAATAAATATTGGTACAAAAATTGTCCGCTGTTATGATGAGTTATGAAAAAGATTCCTAGTTCAACTAAAGTTGTTGTTATTGGTGGAGGGGTAGTCGGATGCTCTTGTGCTTATCATTTAGCTAAATTTGGTTGGAAAGATGTTATTCTTTTAGAAAGAGATAAACTTACATCGGGAACTACTTGGCATGCCGCTGGATTAGTTAGCCAGTTAGGCCCATCTGCAACAATTACAAAAATTAGAAAATATTCTTTAGATCTTTATAAAGAGCTTGAAAAAAAAGTAGATCACTCAGCAGGACTTAGATTAAACGGCGCAATGTCAATTGCTCAAGAAGAGGGGAGATGGCAAGAATTAAAAAGACAAGCAACTACCGCTCAACTTTATAATGTTAATGTTCAAATTTTAAATAAAGATGAAATCAAAGACAAAGTTCCCTTAATTAAAAATGACGATTTGTTGGGTGGAATTCTTATGCCAGGAGATGGTTCAGGTGATCCATCGGGGATTACTCAATTACTAGCAAAAGCTGCAAGAGCAGAAGGTGCTAAAATTTTTGAAGATTCTCCTGTTGAAAACATACTAGTTAAAAATAAAAGAATAGAAGGTGTTGTCGTTAATGGTCAAAAAATAGAATGTGAATACATTGTTTTAGCAACCGGTATGTGGTCAAGACAAATTGGTGAAAAATTAGGTGTGAGTATTCCATTATATCCAGCTGAACACTTTTATGTAATAACTGAACCAATAAAAGAAGTTCCAAAAGATTTACCAGTTATAAGAGATTTTGATAGTAGAACTTACATTAAAGAAGATGCAGGTAAATTATTATTGGGAATATTTGAGGGAAAATCCATTCCTGCATTTGATAAAACTAATAAAGTTCCTGAAGATTTTTCTTTTGGAGAATTTCCAGAAAATTTTGAACATTTTGAGCCTTATTTAACAGCATGTATGAAAAGATTTCCAATATTAGAGAAGGTTGGAATTAGAAAATTTTTTGCAGGTCCAGAATCTTTTACACCAGACACTAATACATTACTTGGTGAAGTTCCTGAGGTTAAAAACTTTTTTGTTTGTTGTGGATTAAACAGTATTGGAATAGCAAGCGCAGGTGGAGTTGGTAAAGTTACAGCTGAATGGTTAATGAATGGACATATCAATGAAGATATATTTAGTTATGATATTAAAAGATTTCAAAAATTTCATTCAGAAATAAATTTTATTAAAGAAAGAGTTACAGAGACGCTTGGAGACTTATATGGAATGCATTGGCCGTACAAACAACACAAAACTTCAAGGAATGTTATAACTCTTCCTTATCATGATGATTTAAAAAAACATGGCGCATGTTTTGGTGTGTCCGGTGGTTATGAAAGACCAATGTGGTTTTCAAAAGATGAAAAGAATAAAGATTATAAATATAGTTACAACTTTCAAAATTGGTATCCAAGTGCAGAATTTGAAACAAAAAATGCAAGGACTAATGTTGGATTATTTGAACTCTCACCTTTTTCAAAATTTGATCTAAAAGGAGAAAAAGTTCATCAAGAATTACAAATGTTATGCACTGCTAATATAAAAGATATACCAGGTTCTATTAAATATACACAAATGCTTAACAAAGATGGAGGAATTGAAGCTGATTTAACTGTTATTTGTATTGATAAAAATTATTTTAGAGTAGTAAGCTCCGCAGTTAATCGTGAAAGAGATAAATTTCATATTTTAAAACATATCTCAAATGAAATAGATTTTAGGGATGTAACAGAAGATTATTGCTGCTTAGGTTTATTCGGTCCTAAAAGTAGAGAAATGATATCTTCAATTAGCAATAGTGATTTTTCAAAAGAAAATTTTAAATTTGCGACTGCAAAAGAAGTTGAAATATCAGATATAAAAGTATGGGCTCAAAGAATATCTTATGTTGGAGAGCTGGGTTATGAATTATATGTCAAAAAAGAAAATGCAAAAAAACTTTTTGAAATTTTAGTATCTGAGGGCAAAAAATTTAATTTATCTTTATGTGGCATGCACGCAATGGATATTATGAGAATGGAATCTGGCTATGTTCATTGGGGTCATGATATATCGCCTGAAGAAAACCAATTTGAGGCCGGACTTAACTTTGCAATTAGCTTTAAAAAAAATACTAATTTTATAGGTAGAGAAGTTTTAGAGAAAATCAAAGACAAAAACACTGACAAAAAACTTAAAATGATCATTTTAGAAAATTCTAAACCTGGAGAACCACTTCTGCTACATGACGAACCTATATTTTTTAAAAATAAGATTGTTGGCAGAACCACATCAGGCAATTTTTCATTTAATTTTAATAAAAACCTAGCTTTTGGTTATATTAACTCCGGGATGAGCCATCAGGAGATTGAAAATTCAGAATTTGAGATTGAGGTTGAGAAGAAAAAATTTAAGGCTTCAATTTTAAAAAGACCTTTAAATTCAAAAAAAATTTCTGAGATCTAGGACATATTGACTCCTATAGAGACCACAACCCATTTTGAACTTAAAATAATTTGATAATGTGCTGAGCTTAGTGTTTAATAGGGTTATGAGCACTGAAGTAAATAGCCTAGAGAACCAATCTGAACCTAGTAAAGTTAGTCATCAACAAAAAGTAGATATAAATATTCTTTTAAACAGAGTAAGACACGAAAAAAAAAGAGAGAGAAAAGAAAATCTTTTATTTTTAGGCCTTATTGGCTCAGTAATAGTAGTAACTGGAATTATAGCTTCCTTATAAAACTACAATATTCAATATTTTCGTTATTAAATCTGCAAACTCTTTACCATTTATTTTTCTAACTTCATCAACATCACTCATTATTTTTAAAATATCTTTCGGATAGTTTGAAGTTCCTGGTCCACCAAAAATTAAATAGTGATTATTTTTATCTTTAGTTAATAATTTTTTTTTTAGTAAATTTTTCAATTTTCTTAATACAGTTGGCCTTGGAATACTAGTTAACTCTGAGATTGTCATTGCATTGAGCCCTTGATTTCCATAATCATTAAGTCTTTTAATAAAAGCATCATTATTTTTTGCAAGACTTTGATTGTCTTTAAGATTTTTTGACATAACTAAATTTTGGTTATAGACACAATTTCCCCATATAGTCCAAGTTTCTACATCTCCAAATATTACTTTCCACCTGGTAATCAATGGAATTTGATAATCAAAGAAATATTGCCAACATCTAGTAAAGTTTTTTTTTATTTTTTCTTCAATCACATTATTAGGTATTTTACCTTTAAGTATATTTTCTCTTGTTAAATAATCAGTAAAATGAGATATCACTCTTGATAAATTTCGAATCGAGTCAGTAGGTTTTTGTATTTCTTGACCTCTTCTTTCTAACATTACTTGTTTTTTATTTTTTTTAATTGCACCATCTTTTTCTAATTCCATCATTTTTCTTCTTGTGGTTTCTTTAGAAATATTAAGTTCTCTAGATAAATCAATTATATTAATTTTTGGAATTTCAAATTTATCTTTTGAGTAAAATTCATCAAACGAATTAACAACGAAATGGTCGTTGTAACCTTTAAATGCTTTATTAATTAAATATATTAAAATTATATATTTATCGAAATCTTTAAATCTTGTAAATGCTGCTGTAAGCCACTGTTGTTGAAAAAAATAAATTTCTGTGATCAAGAGATCATGATATTTCTTAAATACATTAAAACTATCGTCTGTTTGTATTTTTGATGAAAATTTTATTTCTTTATTTACAACCGACATTGGTTGTAAATAATATGAAAAAAAGTGATAATTCAAGAATAAATCGATCAAATATTTGTTGAAATTTATTTTAATTACTTCATAAACCTCTTGAGGGAATAGTGGAATTTGTAAAAAACGTTGGACCCATTGGCATGATATTCATCATGTTTTCACTTGGTTTAAATTTAACAGCTAAAGATTTTTTAGAAGTTGTTGAAAAACCTAAAAACTTAATAATTGCCCTAATTTGTCAGATGTTAATTCTTCCAGTAATTGGAATTATTATTATTTCCTTTTTCCCAATGCAGGCTGAATTTCAATTAGGTGTATTTTTATTATTAATATTGCCTTCTGCTGTAATGTCTAATTATGCAACAAAATTAGTTAAAGGTAATGTTGCTTTGTCTATAACCATAACCTCTTTTTGTGCTCTGGTATCTTTTATATCTATTCCTATATTTTTAAAAATTTACTCATCATTTTTTAAAGATGTTGAATTTGATTTAAATTTATTAAAGTTTTCAGTTAGAATGTTTCTTTTTATAGCCTTGCCTACATTTGTAGGAATTTTGGTAAGAGGAAATTTTAAAAAATTTTCAGAGCAGAATAACTTAAGATTTGATAGGTCCGCTTTTTTCTTATTTATTTTGATAGTTATTATTGCAATATTTACAGAGAGAAATAATCTTGGAGGATACTTTGCAGATGTTGGTGCGATATCGTTTGTTGTAATTGTATCTATTTTAACATCTGTTTACTTAGTCACAAGATTTACTTTAAAGGAAGTCAGAATTCAAAGAACAATTATGATCGAAGCTATGCTACAAAATGGTGCTATGGGATTAATCGTGGGAGCTCAATTATTTCATGAACTTGAGTATATGACACCAATTGCTGTTTATGCTCTAATTCAATATGTGGCATTGATGTTTTACATAGGTAATATAAACATAAATAGGTTATCTAAAGCCTAGTGAAAAAATTATTTTTTATTTTATCAATATTCATAACTATTAATCATAATAATGCTTATGCGAATCTGGACTCTTTTACCTGTGAAAATCTTTTAACAAAAAATAAGGCATTCATCGTTTATGGAAAAAATTTTGCGAAAGAAGAGATGTCACCAAATATTTGGCTTTTTTTTCAAAAAATTAAATTAGATAAAAATAATTTAAACATAATAAGTGTTGATGATGAGAAAAGTATAAGAGAGTGGCAAATAGACTTAGTCTCTGGAAAAGCTACATTAACACCAATGTTTGATCCTTCTTCTAATTGGTTATGCCTTGATACAGAAAAACAATTAGCGGCACTAAATGATTTGTATAAAAGTGGAGCTTTAAGTGGATACGAGTTTGAAAAAGCAAAAAAAAAATTGTTAAACAATTAATCGTTCAACTATAATACTACTCTTAAAATTATTTATGAAAATTTTACTTATACATTCAGAGGGTAATCAGACACATATAAATGATTTTATGAGTGATCTTTTGCTACATGGCTTAAGACAACTTTATGGGTCTGAAGTAATAGACTACCCGGGTTGTTGGTACATGTACTCTGACGAAATTACGAATAGAAAATACGATATAAATAAAATATGGGGCAAAGGCTTTACAATCAATAGAACATTAAAAAATTACAATTCAATCGATAGGACTGATATACAAAAAAAAATACAAGAAAAATATTTTGATCTTATTATATATGGTTCTATAAGAAGATCAGATCAGTTTGTTGATGATGTTATCAAATATAACAACAAAGTTATTTTTATAGACGGAGAGGATGATAACATTATTGATGAAAGATACACTAAATCAGGTCTATATTTTAAGAGAGAATTATTAGAAGATAGAAATAATGTAATACCTATAAGTTTTGCAATACCAAAAGAAAAAATATTAAAAAATATTAGTGAAAAACCAACTAATTTACTAGCACCATTAATTCCTGGTCGTCTCAGCACTTATATATATGACGATGAAAAAACATATTATAATATGTATTCAAACAGTATTTTTGCAATTACAAACAAAAAATTAGGCTGGGATTGTTTGAGGCATTACGAAATTTTGATGAATGGCTGTATTCCTTTATTTTTTAATATAAAAGATTGCCCCAAATTAATACTTAAAACATTACCTAAGGAAAGACTATCAGAAATATATTCCAATTTTCATAACGTTTTGTCACTTTATTCTCCCTTTAAAATTTATAAGAAAAAATTTTTATCTTTTAAAAAAATATTCTCTTATATTCCAAATATGCTTAAAGATAAGAATGCTAACTCATTTATGAAAACAAACTCCAATGTATTAGAAATTAAAAATGAATTATTAAATTTTACTAAACAAAATCTTACAACAGAAATCCTAGCAAAATATGTGCTAAGTAAAAAAAAATTGTAATTTCTTATTTGAAACAAAAAATAAAAGTAGTATAAATCAGTGTGAATTTAATGGCGGGGTAGCTCAGTTGGTTAGAGCGCGGGACTCATAAGCCCGAGGTCAGTGGTTCGATCCCACTTCCCGCTACCAAATTAGTGACAAGCTATATTATATTTTTTTAATCTCCAATAATTGTATGGCCAAGGTGTTAAAAAACCAACGATCAACATTATTGGTATTACCCACCAAGTTAGTATTGCTCCACCAGTAAGTAGATAATCAGTTAAATTCATTGTAACTTCCATACTAATCATAGAAATAAAGCTCATCCCCAACGCTGTCTTTAAAGCATTAGAAAATTTAAAATTTTGTCTTAATAAAATTATAGTTTCTAAAATAATACTTGTTATTAAACCATTTATGATTGCAAGTGTCATAATGCCTAGGACAGGGAATGGTATTTTTGTAATTTGAAAAAATAATATTGTTCCAAAGTCACCAATTGCACAACCAAGTAAACACCATGCAGTGTTCTTTGCGCTTCTATTCCAAGTGTGCTTGCATGCCCAATGGAAACTCGATACTGATGTTTTTTGCATTAATTATTTTATATCAACTTTGGCAATCATACCAACTTGATAGTGTCCAGGAACATTACACGCAATCTCAATATTCATTGCATTTTCAAATTTCCAAACAATGTCACCTTTTTCTTTAGGTTCAAGTAAAACACTATTACTATGAGAATGACCCATTGACTTATCCATTTTAGCCATTTTTTTCATTTTATCTTTATCAATTGAGTCTGCTAATAAAATTTCGTTTTCAACCATTTTTTCCATCTCTGGCTGATGTTTTTTGTGCATCATTGCATTAGCTATATTAAATTCATGAACTAATTCTCCCGCATTGACAACTTCAAATTTAATCGTTTCACCGGATTTTATGTTAAAGTTATTAGGTTCATAATAATTATCATACATTATAACTTTAATGGTACGATTAACCTCTTCGGACTTACCCAAGGTACCAATCATCATATTTTTGTCAGCATACGATTTATAAGAAAATATTATAAACACTAATGTTAAAAATATCTTAAACATATAACCTACTGTAATTCAAAAATAATGATTTAAAAGCAGTTTTTTTGACACATTGCAATTTTCCAAATTTTGGGAAAGTATATAAAATGTTTAAAAAATACTTATATTTATTTATTATCCAACTTTTTATTATTAATCCATCAATTTCTATGGAAAAAGAAACTACTTTCGATAAAAAGTTGTTTGATAAAGCACAATCTGAAGGAAAAATTGTTATAATAAGTTCTTGGATTGAATATTGTTCTTCATGCGCTAGTCAAATGAGAGTTTTGAATCAAGCTAAAAATGAGGGAAAATTATTAGATGTTAATTTTCAGAATATTGAATATTTTTCTTTTGATGTGACAAACAAAGAAATTGCTGAATTATTTAATGTCAAATTTCAGACTACATTATTAATTTTTAAAGATAATAAAGAAGTTTATAGGAGTTTAGGTGAGACAACAGAAGATTTGATTTACCAAGCTTTAAAAAAAACAATCTAAAACTATATCAATTTTCTAAATTTACTAACATTCATTTTAGAATTAAGTGGTAATGAATTTGTAATTAATTTATCTTTTTTAATATTTTTATTATATTTCTTAGCAAACTTATAAACACTTTGAGACTTTCCACCTATATTAATGATGCCCTTTTTATTAATAAGTTTGAAAAAAACTTTGGCTAAATCTTCATGAAACATAAAGTTTGTTTCTAAGTTTGTAAAAGCTTTTTTGTATAAGAAGGGTTTTTCAGTCATACATATTCTTAATATCAAAGAATTTTTATACATTTGTACTGCTGCTTCTCCCCCAAGCTTTGACCATGCATAGTTATTAAATGGTAGCACTGCACTCTTCTCATTATAATAACCTTTTTCGGCTGGATAAACGTAATTAGATGAAAAATAAATCAACTTAATATTTTTTTCACTACATGCTTTAACGACATTACAGGTTCCAATTATATTAGTTTCTATACTATTTATAATATTTCTATCATGAATATTCATAGGCCTTGATAAAGCAGCAGTATGAACAAAATATTTTGGGTTAAGTTTTGATATGTATTTTTTAATACTTTTATAATTTTTTATATCTAGTTGATTTGATGTTGGATATAAAATTTCCTTATTTTGATGTATTCTTCTGAAAACCTTACCAAATTTACCTGAGCCACCTGTAAAAATTATTTTATCTTTTTTTTTCATTAAAATTTTTAATAAATTGAGTAATCTTTTGTGCTTTTCTATCTTTTGCTGATAATATTGGTTTTTTTATTCCCCATTTAATATTTAAATCTTTATCATTCCATATTATTGATACTTCATTTGCTTTATCTCTATAATTTGTACAAGTGTACAAAATTATATTTTCTTTATCTAATCCGAGAAGCCCATGAGCAAAACCCTTTGGTACAAAAAAAGATTTGCAGTTTGTATCACTTAAAATTATTTTATGATACTTACCAAATGTTTTAGAATTTGTTCTTAAATCGACAGCTACATCTAAAATTTTTCCTTTTAGAACTGTAATTAATTTGTCTTGGGAATTTTTTTTTTGCAAATGTAATCCACGTAGAACATTTTTTTTTGATTTTGAAACTATAGTAAATATATTATTTTTATTAAAATAGTTTCGTTTAAATACTTCTCTCAACCAACCTCTGGTGTCACTAAATTTTTTTCCTTTTAAAATATAAAGATCTTTAATATGAGTTCTAATTTTTCTCATAAAAACTAAATAAATTTTCTTAGATAATTTGAGTATTCACACTTTCCATAAAATTCAATTGATTTTAAAATTTGCTTTTTTGTGATCCATCTATTGTTTAATGCTATCTCCTCTAGACAAGCAATTTTAAATCCCTGTCTATTTTCAATTGCTGACACAAATGCACTTGTTTTATAAAAATCTTCTATTGATCCTGTATCTAACCAAGCACCCCCACGACCCAGAATATCTGATTTAAGTTGTTTTTTTTTACAATATATATTTAATAAATCTGTTATTTCTAACTCCTTCCTTTTTGAAGGCTTAAGTTTTTTCGCGTATTCAACAACCTTTTTATCAAAAAAATACAATCCAGTGATCGCAAGGTCTGAAATAAATTTTTTTGGTTTTTCTTTTAGTAATTTGATAGCTCCATTTTTGTTAACTTTTGCAACACCATATAATTCTGGTTTAATTACCTTGTGAAGAATAACTTTTGCACCTTTATTTAATTTTGTACAATTTAAAAGTTTAGATGATAAATTTTGCCCATAAAAAAAATTGTCACCAAGTATTAAAGCAACATTTTGATTATTTATAAATTTTTCTCCTATCAAAAAAGCATCGGGTAATCCCCTTGGATAATTTTGTTCTTTATAAGTAATTTTAATTCCTAAATTGTCACCATTAGGTAATATTTTTTTGTATTGATTTAACTGGCCCTTGTTGACTATTATTAGTATATCTTTGATTTTAGATAACATTAAAATAGATAATGGATAAAAAATCAAAGGTTTATCATAGATAGGTAATAATTGTTTATTTACTGCTTTAGTTAATGGGCTCATTCTAGTTCCCTTACCACCTGCGAGAATTATTGCTTTTTTAATCATCTAATTGAGCCTAATCTTTTTCTGATATCTCTTTTTTTTAATGAAGTATAGTAATTCTTATTATTTAAATACCAATCGAAAGTATTTTTAAGACCATTTTTAAGACTTGTTTTCGACCTCCACTTTAATTTTTTATATATCTTGTTACTGTTTAACGCGTATCTGAAATCATGGCCTGGTCTGTCTTTTACAAAAATAATTTTAACTTTATTTCCTAATTTAATTTGTTTTTTAGCTATATTTAATAATTGCTTCGCAATATCAATATTTCTAAAGTTTAAATTCGAACCTATATTATAAAATTCGCCAACCTTTCCGTTCTTATATACTTTAAACAAAGCCTCACAATGGTCTTTCACAAATATCCATTCTCTAGAATTTTTCCCTCTTGCGTACAAAGGTAACGGAAGGTTATGAATTATATTATAAATTAATTTAGGAATTAATTTTTCTGGATGTTGATTTGGACCATAATTATTAGAACAATTTGTTACTATACCATTTAATTTATATGTTCTTATATATGAATATACTAAGTGATCTGAAGATGCTTTTGATGCTGCATATGGTGAACTAGGTTTGTATGCGTCTGTTTCTTTACTCCTACCACTCAATACATCACCAAAAACTTCATCCGTTGAAATGTGAATAAACTTAGATTTTTTATTTTTTTTTTGAAATTCTCTAAAAATTTCTAAAAGATTATAAACACCAAAAATATTACTTTTAATAAATTGATCTGGGTTATCAATTGATCTATCAACGTGTGTTTCAGCAGCTAAATTAAATATGGCAGATGGTTTATATTTATCAAAAATAGTTTTTATTTTTTTTTTATTACTAATGTCTAATTTATAAAATTTATAATTTGGTAAATTGCGAAACCTTTTTGTGTTATAGAAATTTGAAGCGTAATTTGCCTTATCAACATTTACTACAAAGTATTTTTTTTTAATTAATGTTTCAATAAGATTGCTACCAATAAAGCCAAGTCCACCAGTTATAATAATATTTTTGTTCATTAAAAATTTATGTATAATGAGTTATATTTAATATATTAAATTAATATTTATATAAATTTAATTTTAATGGCAAAAATATGGTTCTAATTAATGATTTGACAGTCGTTATTGTTACTTACAAGACTAATGACCAAATTTTAGATGAATGTATTCAATCTATATTAGGAAAAGCAAAAATATTAGTTATAGAAAATTCTGACAATAAAGATTTTAAGTTTAAATATGAAAAAAAATATCCAAATTTAGAAGTTATTTTGTCCGGTTCAAATCTTGGGTATGGAGCTGGTAATAACAAAGGAATAAACTTAGCAAAAACAAGATATGTTTTAATTTCAAATCCAGATGTAATTTACGAAAATAATTTCTTTAGCAATCTAAAAACTTACATAGAGAGAAATACGGATTTTAGTATAATTGGTCCAATGTATAGATCAGAGGATTACGCTAGCCATGGTTTTTTTGAGGATTTAAAAAAAGAAAATTCCAATAATGATACTGCTGTAAATCAAAATTTAATAAAAACCCATTGGATTGTCGGATGTACAATGTTTATAGATTTAAATAAATTTGATAATAAAAATTTATTTGATGAAAATTTTTTTTTATTTTTTGAGGAATTTGATTTGTGCAGACGTGTTTTAAACAACGGTGGTAAAATATTCGTAAGTAAAAATTTATATGTTAAACATTTAGGTCATAAAGGATCTGTTGCAGTTGACCCAAAATATGAGAAAGAATCTGTATTTCTTAGGAGTTGGCATTGGATGTGGTCATCTTTTTATTATTATGAGAAAAATTTTAGCTATTTTTATGCTTTAAAATGTATGTACGGAAAATTTTTTAGATCAATAATTAAAATGATTTTTTATAGAGTGTTTTATAATAGTATAAAGTTTAAGATGTATCATGGAAGAGTAAGTGGTATTTGGAATAGGCTTATTGGTAAAAAATCTTGGTACAGATTAAAAATTTATTAGTGCCCTGGAAATTCGATTAAATTTTCAACTTTGTAACCTTTTTCAATTAAACTTTTACAACCGCCTAAATCAAAAAGATTAATTACAAATACAAATGCTGCAACATTACCATCAGATATTTTTACCAATTTTGCTGCTGCTTCTGCAGTTCCACCAGTAGCAATCAAATCATCAATAATAAGAACTTTATCGTTTTTGTTAATAGAATCCTTATGTACTTCAATAGTTGCAGTACCATATTCCAATTCAAAATCTACTGAATGAGTATCTGAAGGTAATTTATTTTTTTTTCTAAGCATAATGAATGGCTTTTTCAAAATATATGAAACCGCCGAGGCAAAAACAAAACCTCTAGACTCAATAGCTGCAATCTTGTTGAAATCAAATTTTTTTGATCTTTCCACAATTTGGTTAATGGTTTCCTCAAATGCTTTTTCATCTTTAATTAAAGTTGTGATGTCTCTAAATAAAATACCTTTTTTAGGATAGTCAGGTATAGATCTTATAAATTTTTTTAAATCCATAAAAATTTGTGTTATTACATTAAATAAACTATCTTTTTTATATGGCAAACAATATATTAGCGATTATCGGTGGCAGTGGTTTATACGATGTAGAAGAATTCAAAAATAGAGAATTATTAGAACTCAAAACCCCTTGGGGAAATCCTTCAGATCAAATTTTAAAAACTGAATTTAAAGGAAAAAAAATTTATTTTTTACCAAGACATGGAAAGGGACACTTCATTAATCCATCTAATATTAATTTTAGAGCTAATATAGATGCTCTTAAACAACTAGGAGTAACTGATATAGTTTCTGTTTCAGCAGTTGGATCATTAAAAGATGAATTAACTCCAGGGAAATTTGTAATTGTTGATCAATTCATAGATCGAACTTTTGCAAGAAATAAAACATTTTTTGATGACGAAATAGTAGCTCATGTATCTATGGCTCATCCAACCTCTAGTGGACTTATGAATGCATGTGAAGAAGCCATTAAAAAAGAAAAAATTGATTATCAAAGAGGTGGAACTTATGTGGTTATGGAGGGACCTCAATTTTCAACGTTAGCAGAGTCAAATTTGTACAGATCTTGGAATGCAGATGTAATTGGTATGACTAATATGCCTGAAGCAAAGTTAGCGAGAGAGGCAGAAATAAGATACGCTTCGGTTTCAATGGTAACTGACTATGATTGTTGGCATCCAGATCATGATAATGTTGATGTTCAACAAGTAATAAAAGTTCTTTTAGGCAATGCTGCTAAAGCAAAAAATATGATTAAGAATATCATCGATACTTTTGAAAGTCATATTGACCCTAAAGATCCTACAAATAATTGCTTAGATGTAGCTATCATTACTGCACCTGAAAAAAGAACGCAAAAAACAAAAGATAAACTTAAAACAGTTGCAGGTAGAGTTTTAAATAAATGAAAATTGACGGAAAAGAATACCAAACAATATGGTTTGAAAATAATATTGTTAAGATAATTGATCAAACAAAACTTCCACATCAATTTATTATTAAAGATCTTAAAACAGTTAAAGATGCAATAAATGCAATTAAAATAATGGAAGTAAGAGGTGCTCCTTTAATAGGAGCTACCGCAGCATATGGATTAGTTTTAGCTATTCTAGAAAATAATGATCAATCTTTTTTGAAAAAATCAGCTGAGGATTTGGTAAAAACAAGACCAACTGCAATTAATTTAAAATGGGCAGTCGATAGAATGATGAATAAACTTTCAGGTGTTAATAGTGAAAAAATTTTAGATATTGCATTAAATGAAGCAAAAGAAATTTGTGAAGAAGATATTAAATTTTGTGAAAATATCGGATTGAATGGTCTAAAAATAATTGAGGAAATTTATAATAAAAAAAAAGATACAGTGAATATTTTAACTCACTGCAATGCAGGATGGCTTGCAACAATTAATTGGGGAACAGCAACATCACCAATTTATCATGCGCATAAAAAAGGTATCCCAGTTCATGTTTGGGCAGATGAAACTAGACCTAGAAATCAAGGAGCAAACCTCACTTCATATGAGTTAAACGAGGAAGGAATTAAAAATACAATAATTGCAGATAACACTGGTGGTATTTTAATGCAAAAAGGTGAAGTAGATATGTGTATTGTTGGAACAGATAGAACTTTAGCAAATGGTGATGTTTGCAATAAAGTTGGGACTTATCTTAAAGCATTAGCCGCCCATGATAATAAAATTCCTTTTTATGTAGCTCTTCCAAGTTCGACAATTGATTGGAATATAAAAGATCACAAAGAAATTCCTATCGAGGAGAGAAATTCTGAGGAACTATCACATATTGAAGGTCTTGATAGTGAAGGAAAATTAAAAAAGATACAAATATATCCCAAAAAAAGTAAATCACTGAATTTAGCTTTTGATGTAACTCCAGCAAAATACGTCACTGGATTAATTACTGAAAAAGGTATTTGTGAAGCATCTACAGAGGGATTAAAAAAACTATTCAAATGAAAAATTTAGAAAAAAGAAAAGAAGTAATTAAATATTCAATTAAACTTAATACTACTAAATTATCTCCTTTAAGATCTGGAAATATTTCAGTAAGAAGTGAGAAAGATGGTATTCAAGGTTTTCTAATTACACCCTCAGGAAAAAAGTACGACTCACTCAAAGAGGATGATATAGTTTTTGTATCTAATGATGGAAATCATGACACAAACTTAAAACCATCATCTGAGTGGAGATTTCATAAAGATATATATTTGAAAAAACCTGATGCAAAAGCAATAGTTCACGCTCATTCTCCACACGCAGCAGCTGTATCAGCTCATGGTAAGGACATCCCTGCTTTTCATTATATGATAGCTTTAGCAGGTGGCGACAGTATTAAATGTGCTAAGTACGCAACTTTTGGTACACAAGAACTGTCTGACAATATTATTAATGCATTAGAAAATAGAAAAGCTTGCCTCATGTCAAATCATGGACAAGTTGCATTTGGAGAAAATTTAGAAAGTGCTTTTGAGTTAGCTGAGGAATTAGAAAATATTTGCCATCAATACATAAATACAATAAGGTTAGGAGAACCTAAGATACTTTCATCAAGTGAGATGGATGTAATATTAGAAAAAGTTAAAAATTATAAAAAAGGATAATTTTTATGACGAAAGTAGGGGAGCACGTCACTTTTGACATTGTTGGAACTCAAAAAGAGTACGATCCAAAATTTTATGAAAAATTAGTATATAAAATTGCAAAGAAAGCAAAAGTAGTTGTTCTGGAGATTTCAAAATATAAATTTGAACCTCAAGGCTTTACCTTGGTTGCACTTCTAGCTGAATCTCATATTAGTTTTCATACATTTCCTGAAAAAGGAATTGTAAGTTTTGATTTTTTTACTTGTGGCAAGATATCCCCATCAGTTGCATTAGAGGTATTAAAAAAAGAGATTAAACATACAAGGATTGTAAAGAAAGAGTTTAATAGAGATACAGTCGATTATTATGATGATATTTATAGTTCACCAGGCCTTAAGAAATATTATATGGTTAAAAATATTCTTGAGGATTTTACATCAAAAGTAGGACAACACATTCAAATTTTAGATCTAGAGCAATTTGGTAAAGCTTTGTTTATAGATAATGAATTACAAGTAGCAGAGAAAGATGAACACCTTTATAGCTCTACTTTTGTAAATTCTGGATTGAAATTAAATCCGGAAAAAAATAATTCAGCTATAATTGGAGGCGGGGATGGAGGAGTAGCGAGAGAATGTATTAATCAAGGTTTCAATTATATAGATTGGTATGAGCTTGATCCTCAAGTTGTTGATGTATGTGAAAAACATTTAAGTAAAGTTGGACAAAAAGCTACAAAAAAGAATTCTGTTAAGTGTGTATGGGGTGATGCCTTTGAAAGTATAAAAAAAGTTGAAGATAATAAATATGATAAAATTTTTGTAGATTTAAATGATGATCAATATTGTATAGATTTAGCTGCTAAAAACATTAAGTCTTTAAAAAGAATTCTAAAACCAAATGGCACTATTACTGCCCAAGTTGGTAGCCAAGACAAAAAACCAAAACAAGTTGAAAAATGGTTAAATTTATTTAGAAAAAGTTTTGGTAATTCTTCTCTAGATAGAATTTACATACCAAGTTTCGATTGTTCTTGGAATTTTGCATCGTCATTAAATAAATAATCTCTTTTTTAATCAAAAAATTTATGAAATAATTAAAATTATATATTTGGAGGAAATATGAATGTAATAAAAAAATTCAGCTTAAGTATATTGATAACTTTATTTTTATCAGTATCCGCTAATGCTGATAAAATAAGAATTGGTACTGAGGGTGCTTATCCACCATGGAATTCTAAAGATGCTTCAGGTAAATTAATTGGATTTGAAGTTGAGTTAGCATGGACACTTTGTAGATACATTGGACAACAGTGTGAAATTGTTGAGCAAGATTGGGACGGCATGATACCTGCATTAATAATGAGAAAATTTGATGCAATAATGGCTGGAATGTCTATTACCGATGAAAGAAAAAAAGCTATAAATTTTTCACAAGGTTACGCAGATGAAGTAGCTTCATTAGCAGTAATGAAAGGTTCAAATCTTGAAGGTATGCAAACGTCTGAAGGAATTAACCTTACTAAAAAGTCCGGTGCTGTTAAAAAAGATTTAAAAACTATAACAGAAGCTTTGGCTGGTAAAACTGTGTGTGTACAAACAGCTACTATTCACCAAAACTTTTTAGAGTCTGGTGATGTTGGTAAAGTAAATGTCAGAACTTACAAAACTCAAGATGAAGTAAATTTAGACTTAGCATCAGGAAGATGTGATGTAGCTCTTGCTGCTGCTGTGGCCTTCACTGATTACGCAGAGAAATCAAAAAAACCATTAGTACTCGTTGGACCTACATTTTCAGGAGGTGCTTTTGGTAATGGTGTTGGTGTTGGTATAAGAAAAGATGACGCTGAATTATTAAAAGCTTTTAATAGTGCAATTAATAAAGCTAGAAAAAACGGAGACATAAGCCGAATTGCAACTAAATGGTTTGGCTTCGACGCTTCAATGTAAATATTTAATGATTGGCGACTATATAATATAGTCGCCTTTCAATATGGATCTTTTAGCATTTGGAAATACTGGTTGGGGAGATGAGCTTTTCTTCGCAACATTAATGACAATTGCTGTTTCAATAACAGCTATGATCATAGGCTTTTGTTTTGCTCTAATTTTTACTCCACTTAAATTATCCAAAAATAAATTATTAAATTTTATTGGAAATTCTTACACAACAATAATTAGAGGTGTGCCAGAATTATTAGTCATTTATTTATTATTCTTTGGAGGTAGTGGTGCAGTTATGTACGTTGCTTCAATTTTTGGATATAACAAATATATTGAGATAAATGCATTTATAACAGGTTCGTTTGCAATTGGTATTATTTCAGGAGCATACTCTACAGAGGTTTTTAGAGGCGCTATCCAATCAATTGACAAAGGTCAATTCGAAGCTTCAAAAGTTTTAGGTTTAAAAAAACCTGTGCATTTTTTTAAAGTGATAATGCCTCAAATGTTAAGACTTGCTGTTCCTAATTTAAGTAATGTTTGGCAAATTACTTTAAAGGATACTTCATTAATATCAGTTACAGGTTTGGTTGAAATTATGAGACAATCTTATATTGCAGCTGGATCCACAAGAGATCCATTATTCTTTTACTCTTTTGCAGCGGTTTTATATTTACTATTAACTTTTCTAAGTATGAAATTGATAAATAAATTAGAAATTAAATACAGGAGAGGCTACTAATGGATTTAGAATTAATGGCAAGTAGTTTCCCAAAGCTTTTAAATGCAACTTTAGTAACTTTAAAATTATTATCTTTATCACTTATATTTGGACTTATATTTGGACTTTTTTTTGCAATCCTAAGATTAAATAAAAATATATTTTTAAATAGATTTTCTTATTTTTATTCATACATATTTAGAGGCACCCCTCTATTAGTTCAAATATTTATTATATACTTTGGATTAGGACAGATAGAATTTTTAAGATCTTCTTTTTTATGGATTATTTTAAAAGAACCTTATTGGTGTGCGATTATTGCTTTTTCTCTTAATACAGGTGCTTATACTTCCGAAATTTTAAGGTCAGCATTTGAAACAATAAATAAAGGTTTCATAGAAGCTGGTGACAGTCTTGGTATTTCTAAAAAAATTATATTTTATAAAATTCAAATACCTATTGCCATAAGGCAATCATTACCTGCTTATGGAAACGAGATAATATTAATGCTTAAAGGAACATCATTAGCTAGCACGGTTACACTAATGGATTTGACTGGAGTAGCAAAATATATAATTTCTACAACTTTTAAGCCAATAGAAGTTTTTATAGTGGCTGGTGGAATTTATTTATTTATGACCTTTATTATACATAATTTTATTAGATATCTTGAGAAGAAGTATAGTTATTAATAACTAGTGTACTCCTTAATTTCTTTAATCTTAGAACCAGTTTGATTGTTTATTTCAAGTTTTATTGAAGCTCTTTTGTCGTTTAAAAAGTGAATATCCCTAGACAATTTTATAAATTTTTCACCAAAATCAGAATTCTTTTCACATAATCTCTTATCATCTTCAATTACCCATAGTTTAGAATTTATATTTTTCAAAGTTTCAAATAAACCACTCAACTTTTCATTAAGTTTTACTTTATCTACCATTTGTTCTTTTAATAAATTATGCTCATCTATTATATATTTAAGTTTTTCTTCATCTTTAATTTTATCTTTTTTTATTTCTAAAATAGAAATTTTATCAAAAAGCTCACCAACAGAAACTTCAACTAGAATTTTATTCATAAAATTTTTTAATATGATAACTTGTTGAAAATATGTCTAATATATTAATCATAAAACATGGATCTTTAGGAGATATAGCCCAAGCTAGCGGTGCAATTCAAGATATTTGTGATCACCATTCAACTGATGATATTTTTCTTTTAACCACTAGTCTCTACATAGATCTATTTGGGAAAAACAGCTCTTTAAAAGAAATTATTTTAGATAAAAGACTTTCAAGATTTAATTTAATTTATCTTTACAATTTAATGAAAAAGATAAAGAAAAATAAATTTACTAAAGTTTATGACTTGCAAAATTCGTCAAGAACCTCTTTTTATAAAAAAATTTTATTTCCTAATGCAAATTTAAATATTTGGTGTTCCTCAGAGACAACTTTACCAAATGACAAAACCAAGGAGGAATTTGATAAAAACCCTGTTCTTGAAAGGTTTAATCATCAGCTAAAATCATCTGGGATAGAAACAAAACATACAATGTCTCCTGATTTCTCATGGAGTTGTGTAGATATTGAGAAAATTATGAATGAATACAAATTATCCAATTATATATTATTATTTCCATTTTGTTCACCTCATCTAACATTAAAGAAGTGGCCATACTTTAATAATTTAATAAATTTGATTAAAGCAAAATATAAAGATCAATTTAAAATTATTACTGCCCCTGGTCCTAACGAGATTAATGAAGCAGATCAATATGATGCAATTAAAATTTTAAACAATGGTAAAGCAGTGAATATTTCTCAGTTATCTTCATTAATTAAAAAAAGCAGCTTTGTTATTGCAAATGATACTGGCCCAGCACATATGGCAGCTCATCTCAATGTAAAAGGTTTAACATTGTTTGGATCACATACAACTGCAAAAAAAGTAAGTATAGAAAGAGATAATTTTAAAGCAATTCAGGTAAGTGACTTAAATAAATTAAGTGCTGAAAAAGTTTTTGAAAAAATAACCTTATAATATTTCTAAATAATTTTTTATAATTTCTGACCAGTAAAATTTTTTTGATATTTCTTCTGCTTTTTTCCCAAAAACTTTATATTTATTGTTTTCCAAAATATTAGAAATTGATTGGTAAACATCATCTAAACTATTACCATCACAAATATACCCTGTCTGGTCGTGATATATTGCATCTGCAGCTCCACCATCTTTTCCACCTATTGATGGAACCCCAAATTGTGCTGCCTCTACGTAAACTATTCCAAACCCTTCAACAGACTTTTTATAAGTTATAGAAGGCATAACAAACACATCGGAGCATTTTAGATAAGAATTTTTTTCATCTTTAGTTAAATTTTTTGGAAATATAACCTGATCTTGTAATTTAAGTTCTGTGATTAATTTTTTAAGATTATCAATATTTTCTCCTTGTCCGATACAAATATAAATAATGTTTGGATAAATTTCTTTTAAATTTCTAAGGGCCATAATAATTTTTTCA
The DNA here is from genome assembly GCA_902614905.1 of uncultured Pelagibacteraceae bacterium. Taxonomy (GTDB): domain Bacteria; phylum Pseudomonadota; class Alphaproteobacteria; order Pelagibacterales; family Pelagibacteraceae; genus Pelagibacter. Next base: position 129,808 of record CACMMN010000001.1, read on the forward strand.
TGGTTTTTTCTCTTATCAAATCTAGCAACTGTAATTAATTTTGGAGTTCTTCCCTCTAATTTCTTTTTTATATTTTTGTAAATTTTGTCATCTATTTTATCTATCGGGAAAACACCTGGGTTGATTACTTTAATTTTATTTTCGTCAACGCCAACACTTATAGCAAGATTTTTAGTAAAATTAGAATTTGCAACTACCGTATGACAATTATTTAAAATTTTAATTAACCTTTTATTAATAAAAGAATTTTTTTTATGATTTATTTCTTTAGAGTGAATTAAGCAAATTTTTTTAACTTCAGTGTTTATATTTTCAAGGCTTTTCCAATGATCTGAAATTATAGCTTTAACTTTTTTATTATTCTCTAAATATGTATTTACTAAATTAGCTTTTCTGTATTTTTTGAATATTTTTGGTCCACTTATCCTTTCAATTGAAAACGATAATTCCTTATCAAAATTATCTTGATTTGGATATTGATCAGCAAAAACTTTAATCATTACATTTTCGGATAATGATTTAGCTAAACCATACATTAGATTTTGCATGCCACCTACTTCTGGAGGAAAAGTTCTAGTAACAATTAAATGCATTATTTTTTAAACCATTTTATACTGCAGCCAAGGCTTGGCTTTTGTATATCTGGCCCCTTTTGTGTTTCAGATATTAGTTTCATGGCTTCGAATAATTCACTTGTTCCGTTTCTGATAGGTTTTAAATCCCTAAGTTCTCTTATTCTTCCTCGATAATTAAGTTTAAGATCTTTATTGTATCCAAAAAAATCTGGAGTACATACAGCATCGTATTTTTTTGCTATTTCCTGCGTTTCATCAATTAAGTAAGGAAAACTAAATTTGTGTTTTGCAGAAAATTTAATCATATTTTCATAGGAATCATCTGGATAATTAATTGTATCATTTGACATGATTGCTGCTGAATTTATGCCTAAGTCTTTAAGTTTTTCACAATCTTCAACTAAGTCTTTTATAATTGCTTTTACATATGGACAATGGTTGCAAATAAACATTATCAGTGTTCCATTTTCACCCTTGATATCATTAAGTGATAAGACAGTGTTTTCAACAGATTTTAATTTGAAATCAATTGCATGAAGATTAAAATCACATATTGGAGTTTTTGTTAATGCCATGTTAAAATAATTTATAAATTATGTTTTACGATTTAAAAGATAAAAAACCAAAAAACTCTGGCGAAAATTGGGTAGCACCTAACGCAGTGATCATTGGTGATGTAACTTTAGAAAAAAATTCTAGTATTTGGTTTAATGCTACTTTAAGGGGAGACATAGAAAATATTCATATTGGAGAAGGTTCTAATGTTCAAGATGGATGTGTTTTACACACTGATCCAGGATGTCCTTTAAAAGTTGGAAAAAATGTAACCATTGGACATTTAGTGATGCTTCATGGATGCACAATAGGGGACAATAGTTTAATTGGAATAGGTGCAGTCATCCTTAACAAAGTAAAGATAGGAAAAAATTGTATTATTGGTGCAAAAGCTTTAATAACAGAAAACAAAGTAATACCAGATAATTCATTAGTAATAGGATCGCCAGGAAAAGTAATCAGAGAGGTTACAGACGAAGAAAAAAAAGCTGTTGATGAAAATACTAAACACTACCAGTATAATTGGAAGAGATATTCACAATCTATATTTTAGATAATGCCAACTTATACAGTAACTACATCAAATGTTAATCTTAACTCTAAAAAACAAAAAGAACTAGCTAAAGGAATTACTAAAGTTCATAATGTTGTAACTGGTGCAAATACTTATTTTGCTCAAGTCATATTTAATAACACAAAGAAAAAAAATCATTTTATGGGAGGTAAAATAGTAAAAGAACCCTCTATTTTTTTACTCGGTCAAATTAGAGCTGGACGTCCAAAGAAAACAAAAGACAGATTAATTTCTGATTTAAAAAATATTATTGTTAAAACATCAAAATTAGATGAAACACAAGTATGGGTTTATATAATAGACTTACCACCTTCACAAATGATTGAATATGGAGCTGTATTACCAGAATCTGGAAGAGAAAAACAATGGTTTATGGGTTTATCAAATAAACTAAAAAAAAAATTATCTGCTTTAGAAAAATAATATTAAGGAACAAGCCAACTATTTTTGCTTTTTTCTAAATCAAACCTGGCTCTTCGATGACCTTTGGCAGCCAGATAAAGCCACTCAATAGATTTAATTTTACACTGAATAACAGTAAAATTTTTATAACCCTCTTCACTTTGCTCTTTTGTATAATCAAAATTATCTAATTCTGGTTTTAATCCTGATGTTGGAACATCAGATACAGTTCCTGGACCTTTGTCTACTAAATAACATTTTCTACTTATATGTTGAGTTTTATCCCACGAGGTTTTTGTAATTTCATTTTTATGATTTATTACACAATTCACTTTTAATCTTACTTGGATTTTTTCATTTTTATCGTAAAATAACATTGAAGCATTTGGATTTTTTTTTAGAATTTCTATTTTATCTGATCTAATATCGCTATGGAATTGAACTAAATTATTTGATTGATCCGATTTTCTTAAAACCACAATTCTTCCGTCGATATTATTATCATTACCGCAAATAAAAGTTGGAATTCTAAATTGAGAAGCTCTATTTTTTACAGCATCATCAAGCATGAGCCATATTTTTTTTTTAATTTCAATAAAATCTTCATAGTATGCTGGTTGCATATACTACTACTTTCTAAATCTTTTGATTAAACTTGATGTATCCCAACGATTTCCTCCCATGCCTTGGACTTCACCATAAAATTTATCAACTAATTCAGTTATAGGTAACAAGGATCCATTATTTTTTGCTTCATCCATTGCGATTTTTAAGTCTTTCCTCATCCAATCAACAGCAAAACCAAAGTCAAATTTATCATCAATCATTGTTTTGTATCTATTTTCCATTTGCCAAGATTGAGCAGCCCCTTTAGAAATAACTTCAATTACGTCCTCCATTTTCAATCCTGCTTTAATCCCAAAATTAATTCCCTCTGACAAACCTTGAACTAAACCTGCTATACAAATTTGATTAACCATTTTAGCTAATTGACCACATCCTGCTTTACCAAGTAATTTCATTTTTTTGCTATAACAATCTATTTTATCTTTAGCTTTATCAAAGTCAGCTTGATCTCCACCGACCATAACTGTAAGAGCTCCATTTTCTGCTCCAGCTTGACCACCAGATACTGGAGCATCTAAAGATCCAAATCCATTTTTTTTTGCATAATCATAAATTTCTCGCGCAATTGTTGCCGACGCTGTGGTGTTATCAATATAAACGGCATCTTTTTTAATTGTTTTAAAAATTCCTTTTTCACCAAATGTAACTTCTCTTAGGTCATTGTCGTTTCCAACGCATGTAAAAACATAATCAGCATCTTTTGCTGCTTCGGCAGGTGTTTCTGCCATTTTTCCTTTATGTTCAGTTATCCATTTCTCTGCTTTGGTTTTTGTTCGATTAAAAACAGTTACATTATGACCACCTTTTGATATATATCCTGCCATCGGATATCCCATGACACCAAGACCTATAAAAGCTACATTACAACTCATAATTTTTTATGTTTAATAGTTTAAGTTTAAAAGTAATTCTATTTGGATTCATATTTACATTTTTTTCTAGCTTTGGACAGAGTTTTTTTTTAGGTCTTTTCAATTCTAGTATTCGTGATGCATTATCAATTACTCACGGACAATTTGGCACAATCTATGCATCAGCAACATTACTAAGCAGTCTAGTTATTATTTGGGTAGGAAAAAAAATTGATGATATTGATGTCTTTAAATTTGGAACATTTGTAACTTTGCTTTTATCTTTTTCATGTTATTTTTTTTCTAAGGTCTCATCGGCAACCTTTTTATTTATCGCTATTTTTTTAATGAGATTTTCAGGTCAAGGATTAATGTCTCACACTGCTACTACAACGATTTCAAGATACTTTACCAAATCAAGAGGAAAAGCTTTAAGCACAGGTTGGTTTGGATTATCTACAGCTGAGTTTATATTACCTGTATTTATCATTTATCTATTAACTTTTATAGAATGGAGAAGTATATGGATTAATATTTCTTTTGTAATTTTACTTTTGCCAATAATTTCATATTTGCTTATTAAAAAGATCAAACTTTACTCAAGAGAAATTGATAACAATAAAAATAAAAGAAATATAAAGATTAAAAATTGGAAAAGAATTGAAGTTATAAAGGATTATAGATTTTATATAGTTTGCGCAAATATGCTTGCAATGCCATGGATCGCGACTGGAATATTTGTTTACCAGTCATTTATTCTTTCATCAAAAAATTGGGGTCCTTATGTTATTGCACAATCCTTTATGGCTTATTCTGTTTTATCAGTAATTACATTATTTATTGCAGGATTTTTAATTGATAAGTTTTCGAGCAGAAAGCTTTTAATTTATATGAATTTACCTTTTTTACTCTCTCTGTTTTTAATTATTGTTTTTGACAACCCTATAGTTTCTTTTTTATTTCTAGGATTAATAGGAATTTCAAATGGTTTAGCAAACGTGCTTGGTTCTTCAACTTGGGCGGAAGTTTATGGAGTAAAACATATTGGTTCAATTAAAGCTTTAACAACAGCACTTATGGTATTTTCAACTGCCTTTGGGACAGCAGTATTTGGTTTATTAATAGATAAAGGATTTTCAATAGAGCAGATTTCTATGATTTCAGGAACCTATATTTTTCTAGCTCTAATCGCTCTTTTTTTTGTCAGAAATAAACTTAATCCAATTAAAATTTAAAAAAAACTTGATTTTTTAAAGTTGCATGTATAAACAATCCGCATGGCAAGAGTAACCGTAGAAGATTGTATAGATAAAGTAGATAGCCCTTATGAGCTTGTTTTAGTTGCAAAAGAAAGAGCTACTCAGCTAAATTCAGGAATTGAACCATCGGTTGACAGAGATAATGATAAAAACACAGTTATAGCTTTAAGAGAAATTGCTGTTGAGAACGTCAAAGTAAATGAATTAACAGATAGTGCTGTTTACAAATTAAGAAAACATATTGAACAAGTTGATGATTTAAGTGAAGATGATGAAGATATTGGAGATGACTTTGAAAGCTTATACAAAGGTGAGATTTCTAAAAGTGGTGCACCAATTTTACCATCAAAAAGAGCAAGAAAAGTTCCTGAAAAAATTCAGGTTTCAAAAGAAGATTTAGCTGAATTACAAAATTCTGACGCACCTGCACAATCTGAAAATGTTTCATCAGAGCCTCAAGAAAATGAGACCGGTGAAGTATCATTAGATGAAATTGTTGAAAATGACAGCCAGACAGAGGAAAATTCTGAGACTTCAGAACAATAATATTTAATTAATTTTTAAAATAAGATATCCATTAACTTAATGAGCAAATCTCTTATAGTTGCATGTGATGGAGAAGCTGCTAGTGGAAAAAGCACTGGTGCGAAATTATTATCAAAAAAGTATAAACTATTGTTATTAAACTCAGGTCTTTTATATCGATATGCAAGCAAATTATTAATAACAAAAAAACCAAAAAAACCAATTCCTTATCTAAAAAAAATATTTAAAAGAATTTCTTATAATTTAATAAAAAAACAATCACTTCATTCACAAGAAATAAGTAATCACGTAGGTTATTTAGCTAAAGATAAAGCTGTTCGAGATATAATGAGAATTTACCAAAAAAAAATAATAAAAAAAAATAAAAGAATTTGTGTTGAGGGAAGAGATATTGCCACAAAAATTCTAAATAAAAACCCAAGATATGATTTAGCATTTTATTTTACTTGTAAAATAAGTATTGCAGCTAAAAGAAGATGGAAAGAATTAAAAAAGAAAGTAACCTTAAAAGAGGTCCAGAAAAGTTTAGCAAAAAGAACAAAAATGGATAAAAAAAGAAAACATTCACCATTAAAAAAAGTAAATGATGCTATTCTTATTCGGACAGATAGATTAAGTAAAAAAGAAGTTTTAAGAAGAATGTCAAACGAAGTTGATAAAATTACTTAATTACAAAATTCTTCAATAATTTTTTTTCTATGTTCGTCTAAATCAGGTATATCACCTCTAGTTTTACTATCCTTATAGTTTGACATTTTAATAGGGTTGCCTGCTGTTTTGAACTCACCTATCTTTTTGTGAAAAGAATTAACAATCATATTTCTAGATTCTATTTGTGGATTTTCTACTGCTTGCTTTATATTAAATATTGGTCCGCAAGGTATTTTATCTTTCTCCATAAGACTTATCCATTCCGAGGTTGACTTTGATGAAAGTTTTTTCTCAAGAATAATTTTTAACTCGTCCATATTCTTGCTTCTTACAGAATTTGTATTAAATTTTTCATCTTTTGAAATTTCAGAAATATTTAGTAATACACAAAGTTTTTCGAATAATTTATCATTACCTGCTGCAATAATAATATAACTATCCTTAGTTTTAAATGCCTCGAAGGGTGCAATTGATGGATGTCTAGATCCCATCGGTTTAGGTATTTCTTTTTTTGATAGGTATCTTGCAATTGCATTTTCTAAAATTGCAATTTGACAATCAAGCATAGAAACATCAATATAAGTTCCTTTTCCTGTTTTTTGTCTATCATATAAAGCAGCATTAACTCCAATAGCCGTAAACAAACCTGCAGTAATATCACCAATTGATGTACCAACTCTTGTTGGCTCAGAGTTTGGTTGTCCTGTTACACTCATCAATCCCCCCATACCTTGAACAACCATGTCGTAAGCTGGTAACTCTCTTAATGGACCTGTTTGCCCAAAACCAGAAGCGGATGCATATATTAGTTTTGGATATTTTTTACAAACATTTTTCCAACCGTAACCCCATTTTTCTAAAGTACCTGGCTTAAAATTCTCAACAAGTACATCTGCTTTTTCTAAAATTTTATCAAAGATTTTTTTATCCTCTTTATATTTTAAATTTAGAGCAATACTTTCTTTACCTCTATTTAAAGACATAAAATATGCAGAGTACTCCTCTATGAAAGGACCAAACTTTCTAGAGTCATCTCCAACACCAGGTGCCTCAACTTTGATAACTCTTGCTCCTAGATCTGATAAAACCATTGTACAATAAGGTCCGACAAGAACTCTTGTTAAATCAAGAACTAGTATGTTTTTTAAAGGTCCATCCATAAAATAATCTTATTCAGTACTTTAATACATATTGACTCTTATTAATAAGTTACATTTAATATACCATTAAATAATTAAAGAGAGGGATAAATATGTTTAAAAAAATATCTTTATATTTTATTTCATTAATCTTTGTATCAACAACTATTGGATCAGCTTTTGCAGTAACTTTAAAAGCTAGTCACCAGTGGCCTGGTACACCAAGAGCTGATGGATCATACGATGTTAGACACGAAATGGTTCAAATTATTGCTGATGAAATGAAAAAAGCAAATGTAGGAGTTGATATCAGAATCTATCCTGCAAAATCATTATATAAACCAAAAGAACAATGGAAGCCGATGACTACAGGTCAATTGGATATTTCAGCATTTCCTTTAGCTTATGCTGCTAAGTTCCATCCTGAGTTTGATATCACCCTAATGCCTGGAATGGTTAAAAACCATAAGCATGCATTAAGAGTAAATGCATCTCCAATGATGAAAGAAATTAAAAAAATCATTAACGATGCAGGTGTTGTAGTATTGTCTGATGCTTGGTTAGCTGGTGGGTTTGTTTCAAAGAAAAATTGTATTTCGAATCCAGCTTCTGTAAAAGGTCAAACTTTTAGAGCAGCAGGTAAAGCTTTTAACCAAATGTTAGAGGCAGCAGGAGCAGGTATACAATCTATGCCATCTTCTGAAATCTACAATGGTTTACAGACTGGAGTACTTGATGGAGCAAACACAAGTTCAGGAAGTTTTGTATCATACAGAATTTATGAACAAGTTAAGTGCGCTACACCTCCAGGAGACTACGGTTTATGGTTTATGTATGAACCAATTTTAATGTCAAAAAAATCATTTGATGCATTAGATAGCAAACAACAAAAAGCGTTAATGAAAGCTGGTAAAGTCGCGGAAAAATATATGACTAAAGAAGCTGCTGGTTTAGACACGACAATGGAAAAAGCTTACAAAGAAGCTGGAGTTGAGTTGTCTTATATGAAAAAATCAGACTTTGATGCTTGGTTAGCTATTGCAAAGCAGTCTTCATACAAAAATTTTGCAGAAAAAGTGCCAAACGGTCAAAAATTGATCGACATGGCTTTAGCTGTAAAATAATTTAAATAAAATTATACCCCTGCGAATATAAGCAGGGGTATTTTTCATGACCGATAAATTTATTAAATTAACCAATTGGTTAGCAAAAGCTTGCGGAATATTTGCTGCAGGTTGTCTCTTTTTATCTATTGTTATTATTACTGAATTAGTATTTGAAAGATATTTATTTAAAAATGCTATTACATGGCAGACAGAGCTAGTTACAATGTTACTTGTTGCATCAACATTTATTGGTAGCGCATATGTTTTAAGTGAAAAAGGTCATGTAAATATGGAATATCTTTATACATTTTTAAGTGAAAAAAATGTTACAAAATTAAAAATTTTTACAGACAGTCTTTGTTTAATTTTCTTCTTGATATTGTTTTATGTGAGTTACGAAATAACTTATGAGGCTTTTATAAAGAATTATAATACAGGCACTGTTTGGGGCCCTCCATTGTGGATACCTTATTCTTCCATGCTTATAGGTGCCACTCTTATGACTATGTCGTACATTTCTGAATTAATTTTACATGTAAGAAAACTTAAGGAGTTTAAATAATGGATCCATTATTATTAGGACTTGTTGTTGGAGTTTCAACTGTTGTAATGCTATTTTCAGGTATACCGATTGCATTTGGATTATGTTTCATCTCAGTCGTGTTTTTAGTGATTGCAGAAGGTTTTTCAATTTTAAATGTTTTTGCAGAAACATTTTATGCAGGTTTAAATTCATTTGTTTTGTTATCTATTCCAATGTTTATCTTAATGGGAATGGCTGTTGCAAATTCTCCAGCCGGTAAGGATTTATATACAGGTTTAGATAGATGGCTTTGGAGATTACCTGGTGGACTTGTTGTATCTAACATCGGAGCTTGTTCTATATTTGCAGCTTTGAGCGGATCAAGTCCAGCAACTTGTGCTGCTATTGGCACAATGGGAATTCCTGAAATGAGAAAAAGAGGTTATTCGGCTAGATTAGCCACAGGATGTATTGCTGCAGGCGGAACTCTTGGAGTATTAATTCCACCAAGCATAGTTTTAATAGTTTATGGTTTAGCTACAGGAACGTCTATTGGTAGATTGTTTTTATGTGGTGTTATACCTGGACTACTTCTTGCAGGATTATTTATGTTATGGGCTTATATATATTCATATTTTATTGATAAAAAGTCTGCAGAAATTCTTAGAAATAGAAAACCTCCAACCTTAAGAGAAAAGTTAGAAGTGATTCCTAGGGTGCTTCCTTTCTTATTAATTGTAGTTGGAGTTTTATATGTTTTATATGGAGGTGTTGCTACACCATCTGAAGCATCAGGAGTAGGTGCTTTTCTTGTGTTTGTTATGATCGCTGTTGTTTATAAAATTTATCAACCAAAAAAAATATGGGATATTGTTAAAGTATCCATGAAAGAGAGCGTAATGATAATGTTTATTATTGCGGGCTCATATATATTTGCTTTTAGTCTATCTACTCTCTATGTAACCCAGTCAATCGCCCAAACTATTGTAGAAATGGGTTTAAATAAATGGGTTTTATTTTTTTATATTAATATTTTTCTTTTAATAGCTGGTTTCTTTTTACCACCAGTGGCAGTAATTGTTATGACTTCAGCAATTCTGCTTCCAATAATTACTCAATTTGGTTTTGATCCATATTGGTTTGCGATTGTCTTTACAATAAATATGGAGATAGGTTTAATTACTCCGCCCGTTGGTTTAAATTTATATATTATAAAAGGGATTACTCCTGATGTTAGTCTTTCTGAAATATTAAAAGGCTCAATTCCTTTTATGATAATGATGGTTATCTGTATAATAATATTGTGTATTTTCCCAGAAATAGTAACTTGGTTACCTGACAAATTAATGGGAAAAGCTCTTGCATACTAATAAAAAAATTAATAGAAAAATATCAGTTGCACCCATGATGGATTGTACAGATCGTCATGATAGGTTTTTTTTAAGGCTAATCAGCAAAAACGTTATGCTTTATTCAGAAATGGTTGCAACAAAGTCAGCGATACATGGTGATAGAGAAAAAATTTTAGGATTTAGAAACGAAGAACAGCCTGTTGCACTTCAAGTGGGTGGTTCAGATAAAAAAGAGCTTGCACAAGTTGCTAAATTGGCTGAGGAATATAGTTATAAAGAAATTAACTTAAATCTTGGATGCCCTAGTAAAAAAGTTCAAAAAAACTCTTTTGGAGCCTGTTTAATGAAAGAGCCTGATCTCGTAGCAGATTGTTTAAATGAAATGGTGAATGCTTGCAATATTCCCGTAACAGCCAAAACTAGAATTGGTGTTGATCATATTGAAGATTTTGATTATCTAAATAAATTTGTAAATAAAATCAAAGATGCAGGTTGCAAAACAATTATATTGCATGCAAGAAAAGCAATTTTAAAAGGTCTTACACCAAAGCAAAACCTTTCAATACCAAAATTAAATTATGAGAGAGTTTATGAAATTAAAAAAGAAAATCCTGATTTAGAGGTTATCATCAACGGTGGGATTACAAATACTGAAGATATAAAAAAACATTTAGAAATATGTGATGGCGTTATGATAGGTAGAGCAATTTATCAAAATCCATACTTTTTATCAGAAATAGAAAAAGAAATATTTAATACTAATAAAATTCCTTCAAGAGAGGATATAGCTAAAGAAATTTTAAAATATTTAGAAGAGGAAGTAAAAGTAGGAACAAAAGTAAATCATGTTATGAGACATACAGTTGGATTATATCATGGGCAACCAGGTTCTAAAGACTGGAAAAGATATTTAAGCGATAATATGATGGCAAGAGACTCTGACTTTCAAAAAGCCAAACATATTATGACCATTGTTCAGAATAATGAAAAGGCAAATCAAATTAACACTTAATGGAAAATTTAAATTTAAGTGAAATAATAAATTTATTATCCGTTCTTGGTATTGCAGCAGCTGTAGCAGGTTTCATGGCTGGTTTATTAGGAGTAGGCGGTGGAATCATAATGGTACCAGCTTTGTATTATGCTTTTACCATTTTAGATTTTGATTTGGTGACAAGAATGCATTTATCAGTTGGAACATCTCTTGCAATAATTATACCTACTTCAATTATTTCTACAAAAACACATATGGAGCATGATGCGGTTGATTTTAATATGGTAAAGTCTTTTGGAATTTTTATAGTTTTAGGTGTTCTTTGTGGAACTTTCTTGGCAGTAAGTTTAAAAACACCTGCATTAGTTTTATTTTTTGCAATATTTTCACTTTGCGTTGGTTTATTTTTTATTTTTTTAAGGGAACAATTAATGGATAAACCAAAAAAAATCTCAGAATTAATAAAAAAAATTTCAGGGATATTGATAGGATTTATTTCAGTCCCCTTAGGAATTGGTGGAGGCTCTTTAATGGTACCATTTATGCGAACCTTTGGACATGATATTAGAAAGTCTATTGGGACAGCTGCAGCAGTTGGTTTTTTAATAGCTTTGACTGGTTCGATCACAATGATAACAGGTGGAGAAATAATTGATAATGTAAAATCACCATTTAGTTTTGGTTACATTAATTTATTAGGTTTTCTTGTATTTGTACCAGTAACAATGGTAATGGCCCGAATAGGAGCCAAAGTTGTTTACAAAATTAATAAAAAGTTATTAAGCAAAATATTTGGCTGTTTTTTGTTGTTAGTTTCTGCTAGGTCCTTCGTTGAATATTTTAATATAAATTAACTAACAAGGTTCCATTGTCCTTATCAATTTTAATAAACGAATACTGGTATTTTATTTTACTTATAGTTTTTGCAGCTGCTGCTGTTGGTTTCTTTGCTGGATTATTTGGAATAGGTGGTGGATTGATTTCTGTTCCATGTCTTTTTTTTATATTTGAAACATTAAATATTGAAAAAGATTTTTTAATGCATTTAACAGTTGGTACAGCCTTTACGATAACAATATTTACATCTTCAGCTTCTGTCATTACCCATTATAAAAATAAATTGGTTGATATAAATGTGGTAAAAATCTTCGGGTTATTTGTTGTTTTAGGTGTTCTAATGGGAACAGTTTTCGCCGCATATATGAGCACAAAAAGTCTTGTTCTTTTTTTTTCAGTAGTTGTCTATGTTTTTGGAGCATACTTAATGCTTGCGAAGGAACAAGTTAAGAGAGTTAATGTAAAAAGAGCATTTTATCCCAAGGCTATCTTTGGTTTAATGTCAGGATTTATATCTGCACCCATGGGTATTACTGGCGCAATGATGAATGTTCCTTTACTTCGATACTTAGGTTATCCAATAAGTAAATGCATAGGGAGTGCCGCAACTATAGGATTATTTATATCTATAACTGGTTCAATTGGTTTTTTAATTTCAGGTTTTTACTTTAATGCAAATTTACCTTTTAGTATTGGATTTGTTAATATCCCAGCTTTTTTATTATTTGTTCCAATTACAACTTTTATGGCAAGATTTGGTGCAAACACAGTTTACAAAATGAACAAAATTAAAGCTCAAAGACTTTTTGGAGTTTTTCTTTATGCTGTAGGAACAATTTTTATATACAGGTATTTTAATATTTAATTAATTTTTTGATCGTATTCGCCAATTTTCCCTGTTTCTTGTAATAACTTATCAATAAAATAAAAAATCTCTTTTTTTAATTCATCAGATGTCGGGCTTTCAGTAACTACGACTAAAGAGGGCTTATTTGAAGAAGCTCTTATCAATCCCCAAGATCCATCTTCTAATGAGAATCTAATTCCATTGACTGTAAGTATGTTATTAATTTTCAGTCCTTTAATTTTAAATTCATTATCTTTTAGTTTATTAATTTTATCAATCATCTCGTCAATGACTCCATATTTTTCTTCATCTTTACAAAAAGGACCCATTGTTGGACTTTGAAAGGTTTTAGGTAAACTTTTTATTAAAACATCTAACTTTTCATTTTGATTATCCAAAAGGTTACAAACTTGAATTGCTGAATTAATACCATCATCAAAACCATAACCAAGTGGTTGATTAAAAAAGAAATGTCCGCTCTTTTCAAATCCAGCAATCGCTTTATCTTCATTTACTTTCCTCTTAATATATGAATGACCAGTTTTCCAATATATTGTCTCACAATTATTTTTATTTAAAATCTCATCATTCATGAACAAACCAGTTGATTTTACATCAACTACAAATTTCGAGTTTTTATGTTGATTTGAAATATTTCTTGCAATTAATAGTCCAATTTTGTCTGCGAAAATTTCGTTACCGTTATTATCTATAACACCAACTCTGTCTCCATCACCGTCAAAACCGAAACCCACATCTGCATTATTTTGTTTTACACATTTTGCAATTTCATGAAGCATTTCCATATCCTCAGGATTCGGGTTGTATCTTGGAAAAGTGTAATCTAAATTACAGTCTAATTCTATCACCTCACATCCAACACCTCTTAAAATTTCAGGAGCAAATATGCCAGCTGTTCCATTACCGCAAGCCGCAACAACTTTTAACTTTTTTTTTAATTTTGTTTTAGAAAGTTCTTTAATATACACTTTATTAAATTCTTTAACTTCTTCAAACTTTCCCTCTCCTTTTTTAAACTTCTTATTTAATACTATATCTTTGAGTTCAGACATTTCATCTTTGCAGTGAGTAAGACCCTTTTCAATTCCCATCTTGATACCTGTCCAACCATTTTCATTATGACTAGCAGTTATCATAGCAACTGCATCAGAATTTAGTTTGAACTGAGATAAATAAACTGTAGGAGATAAACACAGACCAATATCCTTAACGTTGCATCCTGTAGACAATAATCCCTTTACAAAATTTTTTTTAACATTTTCACTATAAGACCTATAATCATGACCAACTATTACAGTTGGATTTTTCACTATATTAATTACTTGAGTTCCAAAACCTTTACCAACAGATTCAATTCCAAGCTCATTTATACTATCTGGGAACAACCACCTTGCATCGTATTCACGAAAACCAAATTCATCTATTAAAATCTTGTCAGACATAGTTTATTTTCTTATTAATTTTGACCAAATTGACATGTTTTTCATTATGGACAAAGAGTCTTCGATATTTACTAAAAATTTATCACTTTTTTTATTTTTTTCAAAATTATTAGAGACTTTTTCAATCTGGTTTGCATACAAAGATAGATCTGACTTAACTAGCTTTTTATAATACGACTCTCCTTGTGATATTTCTAAGGAAGTTTGTTTTTCAGGTAACCACGGGCTATTTATAATTAATTTACCTTTTTCCCCTTCGAGAATGGTATTATTTTTTAAATTTTCTTTAAAACTTACTTTAATTTTACATTTAATTTTATTGTTAATCTCAACCTCTGCCTCTGCATAGTCATCAACATCAGTTTGAGTGAAGTTGCCATCGGCCATTAAAAATTTATAATTATCGATGTCTTTGTAAAAAAAATTTAGAATACTTAACGGATAACAACCAACATCTAATATTGCGCCTCCGCCTAATTTTTTATTAAAAAGTCTAGAACCTGGTTTTATTTTATTGACTTTAAAACCAAAGCTGGATTGAATATTTGTTATTTCTCCTAATTCCTTTTTTTCAACTATTTCCCTAATTATTTTTGTTTGTGGATGAGACCTGTATGCAAAACCCTCGTAAAAAATTACATTATTTTTTAATATATAATCATAAACTTCTCTTCCTTGATCATAATTTAGCGTAAATGGTTTTTCACATAAAATATTTTTATTATTTTCTGAACACCTTTTTATCAAATCAAAATGAGTATTGTTAAGGGTGGCTATATAAATAGCATTGACATTTTTGTCTTTTATAATTTCGTTATAATCATTATAGACAACTAAATCTTTAAAACTAAAATTATTTTTAAATATTTTAATTTTATTTATGTCTTTACTTGCAACACTAACTATTTTTGAATTACTAGTTTCTTTAATCGCGCTAGCAAATTTTTGACCCATGTTTCCAAGACCAATTATTCCCCACCTAATCATTTAATTAATCAAACCATTGTTTAAGTTTTGAGCGAATTTCATTAGATTGTAAATATTTGGGTAATTTTTCATCGCTTATTCTTTTTAATTTATAATCAAAATTCCATCTTTCCTTATACTTTTCTTTATCAACAAAGTGATTAAAAAACATTTCTTTGTTGTCGATCTTTTTCTGCAAGTCCTCGACTGTCAAACCACTTAATTTAAATTCATCGTGATGACCAAAATTAGAATATTTTTCATACATTTTCTCAGCTGTCATAAGATTTGTGAAATGCCAACCACCATCATTTATAATCTCGAGATTTATATATTTATTGTTAGAAAAAAATGTATCTAACCTCCAAAAAGGATATTGTTTATTTTTTAAATTCCTAAGCCATGACATTGAAACAAGTTTTTTTTTCTTAGCTGCTTTTGATCCAAACCATGGAATCAAGTCATATTGAAGATTAAATTTATAATAAAAAAACAATTGTTTGAAAATTAATATATCTCTTTTTGAATTTTTAAACTGTTTTGAATTTAAATTAGGTATTTCATCATTGTCACTTAATATAATTAGATCATTTTCATCAACATCTGATAAAGCTTTAATCATGTAATTATAGGATAGTTCTATTCTTTTTAAACTATCACTTCTTTTCTCAAATGGTTCTGCTAAACCATTTTTGTCACCAATAATATTTGGTGGCTCTTCATCAATTACAATATATGTAATTTTATCTTTAAATTTTTGATAATTGTTAATATTGAAATTTAATTTTTTCTTTTTTCCACTATGTGAATAGGTTGATTCGCAAACAATAAATTTTTCTACAAAATCATTCAAAATATGGAAACGAATATCCATCATTAAATGCTCTGAATAGAAGGTGGTGCAGTCAAAGATTCTCATTAATTAATTTAAATTCTAGGTAAATTGCCTCAATATTATGGTAAGGCTTACTTTAAATTGTTAACAATTGTAATTTATTAGTTGAATTTTTTTTTGTTTGTTCTATAAATGTTCTGTTGATTTTTAATTTATATAGTGTATTTAAAGATCTTACACACAACATATAGTTGTTTTTACTAAAAAGTACTATAAATAAGGGAGTTAAATGAACAAAGTTTTGTCTCAGGCTATCAAGAAAGCTGTCTCTGATTTTAAACCGAGGATTGAAATAAAGGATAAAAACAAAGGTCCAGACCTTTTCTCCTTGAATGATAGCACAGAGCTATTTCAAAATTCAAAAGGTATCACAATAAAAATAGACAGAACTAGAGATGATAATTTAACCGACTTTGGTAAAGCAACATTAAATGATAGATATTTAGGAGAAAACGAGTCTTTTCAAGATTTATTCGCTAGAGTTGCTAGTCACTATGCAGACGACAACTTGCATGCACAAAGATTATATAATTATATTAGTAATCTTTGGTTCATGCCTGCAACACCTGTTTTGTCAAATGGTGGCACTACAAGAGGTTTGCCAATCTCATGTTTTCTAAATGAAGCAAATGATAGTTTACAAGGCATCCTAGGACTTTGGAGTGAAAACGTTTGGTTAGCAGCAAGAGGCGGTGGAATTGGAAGTTATTGGGGCAACTTAAGATCAATAGGTGAAAAAATTGGTAGAGTAGGCAAAACATCAGGAATTATTCCTTTCATAAAAGTTATGGACTCTCTTACAATGGCTATCAGCCAAGGCTCGTTAAGAAGAGGCTCAGCTGCATGTTATTTACCAATCGATCACCCTGAGATCGAAGAATTTATTGAGATGAGAAGACCAACTGGAGGTGACCCAAACAGGAAGTCACTTAACTTGCATCATGGTGTATTAGTATCAGATGCATTTATGAGAGCAGTAGAACTTGATGAAAAGTGGGCACTAAAAAGTCCAAAAGACGGAGCAGTTCAGCAAACTGTATCGGCAAGAAATTTATGGATAAGATTACTTACAGCAAGAATTGAAACAGGAGAACCTTATATAATTTATATTGATACTGTTAATAGACAAATACCACAACATCACAAATTAGCAGGATTAACAGTTAAGACTTCAAATCTTTGTAGTGAGATAACTTTGCCAACAGGTATTGATAAAGAAGGAAGAGATAGAACAGCTGTTTGTTGTTTATCTTCTTTAAATGTAGAAAAGTATGATGAGTGGAAAGATGATGAAAAATTTGTAGATGATGTGATGAGATTTTTAGATAATGTTCTTAGTGATTTTATAAAGAATGCTCCTAAAGAGTTCAGTGATGCTGTATATTCTGCAACCAAGGAAAGAAGTGTTGGCCTTGGTGTCATGGGTCTTCACTCGTATTTTCAAAAAAAAATGATACCTCTAGAGTCTGTAATGAGTAAAGTTTGGAACAAGAAAATATTTGAAAACATTCAAAATAAGGTAGACAAATCTTCAAAGGATTTAGCTGAAGAGAGAGGTTCTTGCCCTGATGCAGAAGAATATGGTTTTAAAGAAAGATTCTCAAATAAAACAGCAATAGCTCCAACCGCATCTATATCCATTATATGTGGCGGCACTTCTCCAGGTGTTGAGCCAATAGCTGCGAATAGTTATACACATAAAACACTTTCAGGATCTTTTAATGTTAGAAACAAATATTTAAAAAAATTGTTAGATAAACATGGCAAAGATAATGATGAAATTTGGTCAAGTATTACAACAAATCAAGGTTCAGTTTCTCATTTAGATTTTTTAACGAAAGAAGAGAAAGATGTATTTAAAACAGCTTTTGAGCTTGACCAAAGATGGCTTGTAGACTTAAGCGCTGATAGAACACCGCACATATCACAAGCTCAATCGATTAATTTATTTTTACCTGCTGATGTTCATAAGAAAGATTTACATCAAATTCATTTCCAAGCTTGGAAAAAAGGTTTAAAAAGCCTTTATTACTGTAGGTCAAAATCAATACAAAGAGCTGAAAATGTTAACGATGCAAATTCAACAGACATTACAGCTAATGTTTATAAATCAAAAAACCAACAACAACCAGAAGAAAACAAATATGAGGAGTGTTTATCATGTCAGTAGTTAAAAAAGAGGAAAGCGCAAAAATTATTCAACCAAAAAAAATGGGATTATTAGTTGAAAATCCAGTCTATAAGCCATTTAGATATCCATGGTGTTATGATGCATGGCTTACACAACAAAGAATCCATTGGTTACCTGAAGAAGTACCACTCGGTGATGATGTTAGAGACTGGCAAAAAAATTTATCACAACCCGAGAAAAACTTAGTTACGCAGATTTTTAGATTTTTTACGCAAGCAGACGTCGAGGTTAACAACTGTTATCTTAGACATTACACTACGGTTTTTAAACCAACAGAAGTTTTAATGATGATGACTGCGTTCGCTTCTATGGAAACAGTTCATGTCGCAGCGTATTCTCATTTGTTAGATACAATCGGCATGCCAGAGTCTGAATATTCGGCTTTTATGAAATATAAAGAAATGAAAGACAAGTATGATTATATGCAAGGCTTTAATGTTAATTCTAAAGAGGACATTGCAAAGACAGTAGCAGTTTTCAGTGCTTTTACAGAGGGTCTACAACTATTTGCAAGTTTTGCAATTTTATTAAACTTTCCAAGACATAATAAACTTAAAGGTATGGGTCAGATTGTAACTTGGTCAGTTAGAGATGAAACTCTTCATTGTAATTCAATGATAAGAATATTTAAAGAGTTCATTAAAGAAAACCCAGAAATTTGGACACCAAAACTTAAGAAAGAAATTTATGATGCATGCAGAACAATAGTTGAGCACGAGGATGCATTTATTGATTTAGCTTTTGAAATGGGTCCAATGGAAGGATTAACTGCTCAAGAGGTTAAGGATTACATCAGATTCATTGGAAATAGAAGGTTGGTTCAATTAGGTTTAGAACCAATTTATGATGTGGAAAAAAACCCGTTAACATGGTTAGACACTATGCTAAATGCAGTTGAACATATGAACTTCTTTGAAGGAAGAGCTACAGAGTATTCAAAAGCCTCGACCCAAGGAAGTTGGGTAGAAGCTTTTTCTTAATTTGAAATATAAAAAATATTTTAGAAAAACCAGCTTAAAACAAAAAAATATTGGGGATCTTTTTTTGGATATTATCCAGAAAAAGAACCCTAGAACTTTCCTTGAGATAGGAATATTTCACGGCGTGACAGCAAGGAATGTATGCGAATTAATGTTTAAAAACCATGGAGAAAATTTTAATTATATAGGTATAGATATTTTTGATGATAGTAATGCTTATGATAAAGAAGTAGTGCCTTCAAAAACTTTTAATAATCCATTTAAAACCTTTTATTTCAGATATATAAAAAAACAAAATCCGTATAGTTTGATTGCTGTCGAAGATCTTTTGTCAAAGTTTAAAAAAAATATAAAAATTATCCAGGGAGATACTAATCAAATATTACAAGAGGCTAGTCTAAAAAATATAGACTTTATTTTTATTGATGGTGGCCATGATTACAAAACAGTAAAAAATGATTTAGAGCAAAGCTTTAAAATAATTAATAAAAATGGAACTATTTTATGTGATGATTGGAATTTGAGCCAAGCTTTGGGCGTGAGGGAAGCAATAAAAGATTTTTCAAAAGAAAAAAATATTAATTTTGAAATTGTGCACGAGAGATTTGCTCAATTTAATTTACAATAATTATCTTTGGTTTAACGGTACAACTTTACGATAGGAACTACCTTTATAGCTTGCAAGTGGTCTTATTAACTTGTTCGCAGCATGTTGTTCAAGAATATGCGCTGACCATCCTGTAATTCTAGATATGACAAAGATAGGTGTGAAAAAGTCTGTATCGAAGCCCATTAAATGATAAGTAGGTCCTGTAGGGTAGTCTACATTTGGATATATGTTTTTTCTATCAATCATAACTTTTTCTACAATGTCATATATTTTTTCAAATTTTTTGTCTTTTTTAACTTTTGCAACTTTAGCAAAATACTCCCTCATCGTAGGCACTCTGGAGTCTCCACTCTTATAAACTCTATGACCAAAACCCATTACAACGGCTTTTTTGTCCAAAGCATTATTGATCCATTTAAGTGCATTTTCTGGTTTTTTAATTTTATTCATCATATGCATAACTTCTTCATTTGCACCTCCATGTAATGGCCCCTTTAAACTAGCTATAGCACCAGTAATTGCACCATGTATATCTGATAAACTACTTGTGATAGTTCTAGCTGTAAAAGTTGACACGTTAAAACTATGCTCAGCATATAAAATTAAAGACACGTCAAACGCTTTTACTATTTCTTTGTTTGGAACTTCTCCAAAACACATGTAAAAGAAATTTTCTGAAAATGATAGATTGCTTTTAGGGCTTATTATTTTTTTACCTTTTCTAAGTCTATAAAATGCTGCTAAAGCAGTTGGAGTCTTCGCAAAAATTCTCATGACTTTCCTCATATTGGCTTTAGGTGAATTATCTTTAGTTTCTTTATCCTCAAGACCCATAATACTTACTGCTGTTCTTGCCACATCCATTGGATGAGATTTTTTTGGAAAATTTTTAATACTATCTAGAAGTGATTTTGATAATTTTCTTTCCTTTCTTTCGATTTTTTCAAAGCTTTTTAGCTGTTTATTATCTGGTAGTTCACCATTTAGAATTAAATATGCGACTTCCTCAAATTTACATTTTGCACATAAATCTTGTGCAGCATAACCTCGGTAAGTAAGAGAGTTAATTTCTGGCATTACTTTAGAAACTTCTGTTTCATCAACAACAATTCCTAATAAACCTTTTTTAATATCTTCTGTCATTATTTATGTCCATCTGTATTAAAATTATAAATTTTTTTATCTAGTGAATTATATTTTTTATAATCGACTAAATCGTACAATCTACTTCTAGTTTGCATTTTATCAATAACGTTTTTTTGATGTCCATCCTTAAAAATGACCTTTAGACCTTCTTCGACACTTTTCATGGCTAGTCTTTGTGTGGTAACTGGATAAATCACGATATTATAGCCTAAATTTTCTAATTCTTTATAGTTTAATAGGTCTGATTTTCCAAACTCAGTCATATTGGCAAGCAGATATGAATTAAGACTTTTTCTAACTTTTTCAAATTCCTTTTTATCTTTTAATGCCTCAGGAAATATTATTTCTGCTCCAGCATCAATATAAGCTTTACATCTTTCAATCATTTTATCGATACCTTCAACACCTTTTGCATCTGATCTTGCAATAATTTTAAAATTCTTGTCCTTTTTTGTCTTAACGCATTCTTTAATTTTATTTACCATTTTCTTTGTAGAAATAAGTTCTTTATTATCAAGATGACCACATCTTTTTCTTTCTACCTGATCTTCAATATGTACAGCAGCCACCCCAAATTTTTCAAAAGTATTTATAGTTTTTTTACACGATTTAAAACCCGTGTCGATGTCAACAATTGTAGGTAGGTTTGTAACTCTTGCAATTTGTTTTGACCTATTGCTAACATCCTCTAATGTAGTTAATCCAATATCTGGATACCCAAGATCGTTAGACATCACTCCACCGGATACATAAACAGCATCATAACCTATTTCCTCAATTACTTTAGCTGTCAAAGGATTGTACGCTCCTGGAACTCTTAATATTTTTCCACTTTTCAATTTTTTAACAAAATCTTTTCTTTTTTCTTTAATTTTTTTTTTTACAAAGTGCATTAAAAAATTCCAATTTTTTTATTTTTTTTAATATTTTTTTTATTAATTACAATGTTTAATTTGTTTAATTGATTAGATCTTAATTTTTTTAAATTTTGAACATCTTTTAAAAATCTATCAGATTCTTTTTTAGTAATTACTCCTTTGGTTAAAGTTAGGAATTTATTAATATAGTTTGGTCTTTTAAAAGGTCTAGATCCGTAAGGGTGAGCATCAGCTACACCTTGCTCCTCTATAATTTTTTTATTATTTTTTAACGTAACAATAACTTTCGCACCGAATGCCTTATTTTTTGGGTTAGGATCATGGTATCGTCTAGTCCATTTCTTATCCTCATGAGTTCTTATAGATCTCCATATTTTTAGAGTACTTTTTCTTCTAGCTCGTGCTTTACTGTAAGATTTTACATGATGCCAATTGGCATCCTCTAAGGCGACAGCAAAAATATACATTATAGAATGATCCAAGGTTTCTCTGCTTGCATTTGGATCCATCTTTTGAGGATCATTAGCTCCAGTTCCTATAACATTATGAGTATGATGACTTGTGTGTATATCTATTTTTTTAATATCATTAAGATTTTTAATTCTTCGGTTTAGTTTTTTTGCAAGATCTATCAATGCCTGTGCCTGATATTCTGCAGAATATTCTTTAGTGTAAGTTTCTAAAATTGCTTTCTTTTCCTCATTTTTTTTTGGTAAAGGAATTTTATACAAAGCTTTTTTTCCATCTAAAATTCTTGCAACAACACTATCTTCACCTTCATATATTGGACTTGGAGCTCCTTCTCCTCTCATGGCTCTATCTACTGCCTCTATACCAAGTTTACCTGCATGTGCAGGTGCGAAAGCTTTCCAACTTGATATTTCACCTTTTCTAGATTGTCTAGTTGATATAGTTGTATGCAATGCCTGTTGTATTGCCTGGTAAATAGTTTCTGTTTTTAAACCAAGCATAGTACCTAGACCAGCCGCAACACTTGGACCTAAATGAGCAATATGATCTACTTTATGCTTATGCAAACATATACCTTTAACAAGATTAACTTGCACTTCATAAGCTGTAATAATACCTTTTATCAAATTTAAACCAGAAATTTTCTTTTGTTGTGCAACTGCGATCAAGGCAGGTATATTATCACCTGGGTGACTATAATCTGCAGCTAGAAAAGTATCATGAAAATCTAATTCTCTCACAGCAGTACCATTTGACCATGCTGCCCATTCACAATCAAATTTTTGATTAGAATTTATTCCGAATATAGTAGCACCATTTTTTCTAGAATGTTTCATAGCCATTTCCCTAGATGAAATAACTGCTTTTCTATTTATTGATGCAATAGCTACCGATGCATTATCGATAATTCTATTAATTACCATTTCTACAGATTTATTATTTAATTTCGCACTATCGCTAGCTAACTCAGCTAATTTCCACGCTAATTGTTTTTTTTTAGGGAGTTTAACTTTAGATGGATAAACTTTTAACTTATGTATTATCATTTAAGTAATTCGAAACAATTTTTTCAATACCAACAAAATCTCTAATTAAGTGTTTATGAGGTATTTGATTTATATTTTTATCAGTGTAGCCATCTTCGACCAAAATAAAAGGAATATCAGCAGAGCTTGCAGCCATACTATCAACTTCACTATCTCCAATCATTAATGATTTTTTTATATTTCCTTGCAATATATCAATTATATTTGTTATGTGCCTTGGATCTGGCTTACAATAATCAAAAGTATTACTTCCTGCAACATAGTCAAAATAATCGTAAACATTAATTTTTTTTAAAAGATCTATAGCCAGATGTTCTTGTTTATTTGTGCAAACAGCTAATGAAATATTATTTTTTTTACTCCATTTTAAAAAATCCAAAACACCATTTAACAGTTTGCTTTCAACCACTATATTTTTTCCATAATAATCTATAAACTCTTTAACCATCTCATCCTTAATTTTTTGATCAGTTATTTTGCTAAATTCCTTTTTAGCACTTCCCCAAATAGATCTTCCAATAAGCACACCAGCACCTTTGCCGACTAAATTTCTAATCTCTTCAGTAGTCTTAGATTCATATCCAAACTTTTTCATTACGTGGTTATGTGCCATCATCAGGTCTGGAGCTGTATCAACTAAAGTGCCATCTAAATCTAACAAAACTGTATAATTTTGACTCATTCTAAAAGTATTATTAAGAAATAATTTGTGAATTAATTAAGATAGATACTCAACTATAAGAAAAAATCAATGAAACAAATAGATTTACAAAAAAAAATTAGAAATAAATTTATTAAACAGGGTGTTAAAATGATAGACCCAAATACAGTTTATTTTTCTAAAGATACTAAAATTGGAAAAAATGTAACTATTGATCCTTTCGTTGTAATTGGATCAAAAGTAAAAATCAAAGATAACGCAAAAATTTTATCTTTTTCTCATATTGAAGGCGTTGTAATTAATGAAAATGTATCTGTTGGTCCATTTTGTAGGTTGAGACCAGGAACCATTTTAGAAAAGAATTCAAAAATAGGAAATTTTGTAGAAATTAAAAAAAGTAAAGTTAAGAAAAATTCAAAAGTTAGTCATTTAAGTTATATTGGAGATACAATCATTGGCACATCTGCAAATATTGGAGCTGGAACAATTACGTGTAATTACGATGGAGTTAAAAAA
The DNA here is from genome assembly GCA_902614905.1 of uncultured Pelagibacteraceae bacterium. Classification (GTDB taxonomy): domain Bacteria; phylum Pseudomonadota; class Alphaproteobacteria; order Pelagibacterales; family Pelagibacteraceae; genus Pelagibacter. The sequence goes on from CACMMN010000001.1 coordinate 154,469, forward strand.
AGCAAAACTGTAATCGGTGATAATTCTTTTGTTGGTTCAAATTCATCTCTAGTTGCACCAGTTAAAATTGGACGAAATTCTACAATTGGCGCAGGATCTGTAATTACTCAAAATGTTAAAGATGGAAATTTGTCTTTAACTAGATCAGCTCAATTACAATCTAAGTATAAAAGAAAGAAATAAATAATGTGCGGAATTATAGGAATTAATAGCAATAAAGAAGTCACATCAACAATTTTAAACTCACTTAGAAAATTAGAGTATAGAGGATATGACTCAGCTGGTATTGCAACATTAAATAGCGGATATATTCAAGAAGTTAAGTGTGAGGGCAGAGTAGACAATCTCGAAAAAAATATTATTAAAAATAAATTACTTGGAAATGTAGGCATTGGTCATGTTAGATGGGCTACTCATGGTATTCCTAGCACTTTAAATGCTCATCCTCACTCATCAGACAATGTTTCAGTGGTTCATAATGGCATTATAGAAAACTCAACTTTATTAAAAAAATTTTTAGTTAAAAAGGGACATAGATTTAAATCTCAAACAGATACAGAGGTGATTGTTCATTTAATTACAGAATATTTAAAAAAAAATAATTTAATAGACACATTAACAAAAGTATTAAAAAAACTTCATGGTAGTTTTGCGTTAGGAATAATTTTTAAAGACGAACCAGACTTAATTGTTGGTGCAAGAAGAGGCTCACCATTAGCAGTTGGCTATGGTCCAGGTGAAAATTACCTAGGCTCAGATTCTTATGCATTAAAATCTATGACTAATAAAATAACTTACTTAGATGATGGTGAATTTTGTATAATAAAAAAAACAGAAGTAAGTTTTTTTAATGAACAAGGAAAAAAAATAAATAAAAAGATACTTTCGTTAACAACTGATGAACAAAATTATGATAAAGGTGATTACAAACACTTTATGGCTAAAGAAATTGACGAACAACCACTAACAATAAAAAATTGCATAAATGAATATATTGATAAAAAAAATAATGAAATAAGTATATTTAATTTTCCTTGGAAAATAAAAGATATATCATCAATTACATTAGTGGGTTGCGGGACTGCTTATCATTCTTGCTTGATTGCAAAATATTGGTTTGAACAACTTACATCTTTTGATGTTCATATAGATATTGCGTCAGAATTTCGTTACAGAAAAAATAGATTTAAAAAAGATAACTTATATATTTTTGTTTCTCAATCTGGAGAAACAGCTGATACTTATGCGGCTTTAGATTTATGCAATAAAAACAATATGAAAACATGTTCTGTTGTAAATGTAGTGGAAAGCTCAATTGCAAGAGACTCAAAATTTGTTTTACCGATACATTGTGGTCCAGAAATTGGTGTTGCCTCAACGAAAGCTTTTTTAGGACAAATGTTAGTACTTTATTTATTATGTCTTAAAATGGGTAAACTTAATGATGATATTAAGAAAAAAGATTACATTTCCAAAATCAAATGCTTATTAAATTTATCAAAAAATATAGAACTTTCTCTAAAATCTGAAAATGATATTCAAACCATATCTAATAGTTTTACAAATATAAAAGGTTCTATGTTTTTAGGCAGAGGTTACTCATATCCAATTGCGCTCGAAGGTGCACTTAAATTGAAAGAATTGTCTTATATTCATGCAGAAGGTTATCCAGCTGGTGAAATGAAACATGGTCCTTTGGCATTAATTGAAGATGGTATGCCAGTTGTAGTTATTGCTCCAAGAGATGATTACTACAAAAAAACAATGTCCAATATGCAAGAAGTTATAGCAAGAGGCGCTAAAGTTTTATTAATAACAAACAAAAGCACTGACGAGATATTCTCAGAAAATATTTGGCAAAAAATTGAGGTTGAGAATACAGACGATGATCTGTTGCCTTTTTTAATAACAATTCCACTTCAAAAATTAGCTTACTATACTGCTTTAAAAAAAGGTTATGATATTGATAAACCTAGAAACCTAGCAAAATCAGTAACCGTAGAGTAATTTTTTTTATATTTACTATTCTAATTTGACATAATTTGGATATATATTCATCTTAAGGTTGAAATATGAAAAATTGGAAAGTTAATTCTTGGAGAAAATATCCAGTTAAGCACATTCCATCTTATGATGATGAGAAAGAACTTAACATGGTGTTGAATAAATTAAAGTCATCACCGCCATTAGTTTTTGCTGGAGAGACCAGACATCTAAAAGATCAACTTGCTGAAGTTGTAGATGGTAAGGCATTTTTACTTCAAGGAGGAGACTGTGCAGAAAGTTTTGCAGAATTTCATCCTGACAATATAAGAGATACTTTTAAAGTTATTTTGCAAATGTCACTTGTTTTAACATATTCAGCATCTTTGCCAGTTGTTAAGCTTGGTAGAATTGCAGGCCAATTCTCTAAACCAAGAAGTGCACCAACTGAAAAACAAGGTGGAAAAGAATTACCTAGCTATTTAGGAGACAATATAAATTCAATTGAATTTAATGAGAAGGCTAGAAGACCAGATCCAAAGAGATTGTTCAGAGCTTATTCACAATCCGCAGCGACATTAAATTTATTGAGAGCTTTTTCGCACGGAGGTTTTGCAGATTTAAAAAAAGTACACTTATGGAATTTAGGTTATATTAAAAATAGTCCTCAAGTTAAAAAATTTAAAGAATTAGAAGACAAAATTGCTGATGCACTTGGATTTATGGCTGCTTGTGGAATAACACCAGAATTTAATAGAAGACTATACACAGTTAATTTTTGGACTTCACATGAAGCTCTTCACTTACCTTATGAAGAAAGTATGACAAGAACGGACTCTACAACAGGTGAATATCATAATACCTCAGCTCACTTTGTTTGGATTGGAGATAGAACTAGACAATTAGATGGTGGCCATGTTGAATTCTGCAGAGGAATTGAAAATCCAATTGGAATTAAATGTGGACCAACTTCAAAAGCAGATGAAATTGCAAAAATTTGTGAAGCTATTAATCCTAAAAATGAAAAAGGTAAAATTACTTTAATATCAAGATATGGTCATGATAAAGTTGAAAAGTTTTTACCAAAACTTATCAGAGGAATTAAAAAAGAGGGATTAAATGTTGTTTGGTCATGTGATCCAATGCATGGAAATACTTTAGTCTCAACGACAGGTTTTAAAACAAGACCATTTAATAATGTTGTTAAAGAGGTAAAAAATGTTTTTGAAGTTCATCAAAGTGAAGGATCTTATGCTGGTGGACTACATATAGAAATGACTGGTCAAAATGTGACAGAATGTACCGGTGGTGCTAAAAATATATCTGATCAAGATTTATCAAGCAGATATCATACTCATTGTGACCCAAGATTAAATGCAGACCAAGCTTTGGAATTAGCTTTTTTAATTTCTGATGAGATTAAAAAGAATTCCAATTATGCAAGAAATGCAATTAAAGCGGCATCTTAGTCATTTAAAAATTTAATTTTTACACTATATTTGAATCATGGACGCATCTAAAAAAGCTATTTTTATTAAAGATTGGATATTAAATTACGTAAATTCAATGCCAAAAAAGGCTGAGTCATTGGTAATTGGTATTTCTGGAGGTATAGATTCATCTGTCTCAAGCACGTTAAGTGCAATGACAGGGTTAAAAACAATAGTTTTATCTATGCCAATAAAGCAAAAAGATACTCAACATGATTTAAGTTTAAGACATCAAGAATGGTTAAAAAAAAATTTCAAAAATGTTCAGGGTCACACTTTAGAGTTAGATAGTTTGTTTAAAACTTTTGAAAATACTTTAGGTAAATTTGATAGTATGCATGGAATGGCTAATTCTCGAGCTAGATTAAGAATGACGACACTCTATCAAGTTGCTGCCGCAAATAATGGAATAGTTGTTGGAACAGGAAACAAAGTTGAGGATTTTGGTGTAGGTTTTTATACTAAGTATGGTGATGGTGGTGTTGATATTTCTCCAATAGCTGACTGCAATAAGACAGAAGTTTGGGAACTTGGAAGAGAACTGAAAATTCTTGACGATATAATTAATGCTGCACCAACTGATGGATTATGGGATGATGGTAGAACAGATGAGGGTCAACTTGGGTTATCTTATAAAGAGATAGAGGAGGCCATGGTCAACGAAAATTCAAAAAATAGAGATAAATACATTCAAATAAGAAAAACAAATTTGCATAAAATGGAGCCAATTCCAGTATGCAAAATTCCTAATTAATCAATTAGATTCACAAATCTAAATTAAAAGTATATTCCTTATACAATGAACAAAGATATATATTTAAGCAACACACTTGCTGGAAAAAAAGAAATATTTAAACCAATTAATGAGAAAAAAATTGGAATGTATGTATGTGGACCAACTGTATATGATGATCCACACATTGGAAACGCAAGACCGCTAGTAATTTTTGATATCTTGTTTAAAGTTTTAAAATGTAAGTATGGCAAATCATCAGTTACTTACGTAAGAAATATTACAGATATCGATGATAAAATTATAGAAAGTTCAAAACAAAAAAAAATATCAATAAATAAACTTTCTGAAAACATTACTAAAAGTTTTAATAAGGATTGTGAATATCTTAAATGTGAAAAACCCTCTTTTGAGCCGAAGGCAACTGAAAATATTTCATTAATGATTGATATGATAAATATTCTTTTAAAAAAAGGAAATGCATATGAAAATAATTCTAATGTTTATTTTGATGTTTCGACATTTAAGGATTACGGTAAATTATCAAATAAAAATATTGATGAGTTATTAGCGGGTGCCAGAGTTGAAGTTTCTAAAAATAAAAAAAAACCAGAGGATTTTGTTTTATGGAAGCCATCTAATGATGATGAACCAGGTTGGGATTCTCCTTGGGGAAGAGGGAGACCTGGCTGGCACTTAGAGTGTTCGGCAATGTCAAAAAAATTTTTAGGTGATACTTTTGACATACATGGCGGTGGAAGAGATTTAATTTTTCCCCACCATGAAAATGAAATTGCTCAATCAAGGTGTGCTAACGGAAATAAATCATTTTCAAATTACTGGTTACACAATGGCTTCATTACAATTTCAAATGAAAAAATGGCAAAATCGCAAGGTAACGTTTTTAAAATAAAAGACTTTCACTCTAAATATAATGGACAAGTTTTAAGGTTAGCTTTGATTACAACTCATTACAAACAATCACTAGATTGGAGTGATGATTTACTTTCACAATCTCAAAAAATTTTAGATAAGTGGTACGAGTGTTATAAAGCACCAAAAGGAAAAGTATTAATAGATGAAAAAGACTTAAGTCCTCTATACGATGATTTAAATACACCTGGATACATAAGCAATATTCACAAACTTTATGATAAGGCATCAAAAGGCTCTGACAAAGATAAAGAAATATTTACAACAGCCTGCAATTTTATAGGTCTTCTTATTGAGCCTAAGTCAAAGTGGCTTGAGTTTAAAAAAAGTAATTTAAATATTTCAGAAAAAGAAATTTTACAAAAAATTGAAGAAAGGAATGTAGCAAGAGATAATAAAAATTACGAATTAGCTGATAAAATAAGAAATGAACTTTTAGACAAAGGTGTTTTAATTGAAGATAAAGATGATAAAACAACTTGGAAATTAAGATGAGTAAAGAAAGACTTTATATATTTGATACGACATTAAGAGATGGTGCTCAAACTCAAGGCGTCCATTTTTCTATTGATGAGAAAACAAAAATAGCTCATGCATTAGATAATTTAGGCGTTGATTATATTGAGGGTGGCTGGCCAGGTGCTAATCCATCTGATACTGAATTTTTCCAAAAAGGTTTAAATCTTAAAAATTCTACTTTCACAGCATTTGGAATGACCAAGAAAGCAGGTAGGAGCGCTGAAAATGATCCTGGATTGTCTGCAATACTTAATTCAAATACAAATGCAGTCTGTGTAGTAGGAAAGTCATGGGACTTCCATGTTGATGTGGCATTAGGAATTTCAAACGAAGAAAACTTAGAAAACATAAAAGAAACTACAAAACATTTTGTTAAAAGTAATAAAGAGTTTATGTTTGATGCTGAACATTTTTTTGATGGTTATAAAACTAATCCAAAGTATGCATTAGCATGTGTTAAAGCTGCTTATGACAATGGAGCTAAATGGATTGTGCTTTGTGACACAAATGGAGGAACACTTCCTCATGAGGTAACTAAAATAGTCAAAGAAGTATCAGAACATATACCTGGCGAAAACTTAGGAATACACGCGCATAATGATACGGGTAATGCAGTAGCAAATTCAATTGCAGCTGTATTATCTGGAGCAAGACAAATTCAAGGAACAATAAATGGTTTAGGTGAAAGATGTGGTAACGCAAACTTAATGTCAATTATACCAACATTTCATCTTAAAAAAGAATTATCAGATAAATTTGAAATAAACATTAAAGAAAAAAATATAAAACATATAACTCAATGTTCTAGATTGCTTGATGAGATATTAAATAGAAAGCCAAACAAACATTTACCTTATGTTGGAGCTGCAGCATTTTCTCATAAAGGTGGTTTACACGTGTCAGCAGTTCAAAAGGATCCCAAAACTTATGAACATATAGATCCAGAGGATGTAGGTAATAATAGAAATATTGTTGTCTCAGACCAGTCAGGTAAATCCAATATCCTATCAAGACTAAAAACTATTGGAATTGAGATCGAGGAAAATGATCCAAAAATAAAAAAATTGCTTGAGGAAGTAAAAGATAGAGAGTTTATAGGCTACAGTTACGATGGTGCTGATGCATCTTTTGAATTATTAGCTCGAAGAGTTATGGGCGAAATACCAAGATATATTTCTATTAAAGAATACGATGTATCAGTATCAAAAAACAAGCAAGAACAAATTATTTCTAAAGCAAAAGCTAAATTGGAAGTTGATGGTGAGCAAATTATTTGTGAAGGTGAGGGCAATGGACCTGTTCACGCACTTGACAATGCAATAAGAAAAAACGTAACAAAACTAGAAAAATATTCTAAATATTTAAAGGATCTTAAACTTGTTGACTATAAGGTTAGAATTTTAAATACAGGTACAGAAGCTACTACTAGAGTATCGATTGAAAGTACTGACTCCCAAGGAAAGAATTGGTTCACTATAGGTGTCTCACCAAATATAATTGATGCATCTTTTAAAGCTTTAATTGATAGTCTTGATTTTAAGTTGTTTAAAGACAAAGCTCCCGCAAGCAAATAGATGAAAATTAAAAAGTTTTCTGAGAAACCTACAGATTTTAAAAGTAGAGTAGGTGCAAAGCCTGTTGTTTGTTATCCAAATGATAAAATAAACAACAATCTTAAAATATTACATGAAGCGAGAAAACACCTTAAACAAATTGATGAAGTTATAGTACCACCAAGAGATGCTAAAACATTTAATGTTAAATCAGGTAATTTTTTTAGGATAGAAAGCGTTGAAGGCCCGCAGGTTGGTGATCTAAATATATTTAATGCTGAAAATTTAGATGAAAAATTTTATTCTGGTAAAACTCGAGCTTTATATGGGACCCATATTTCAGTAGGTGATAAAATGTTTAGTAGTTTTCCTTATCTTAGGTCTTTAGCCACAATAACATGGGATACTTTAGACTGGTATGGTTATGATAAAGATGGTGGTTCAGTCCATGATGTTATAGGCACAAGATGTGATCCTTATACATCTAAGCTAATTTCAGATAAAGATTACCATTATTGCTGTCATTCAAATTTAACTAGAGCTTTGGTAAAAGAAAAAAACATTAAATTAGATGAAGCCGAAAAGATAGTTCACGATGTATTAAATGTTTTTATGCTTACTGGTTTTACTAATGATACAAAACAATATTTTATGAAATCAAGCCCAGTAAGACCTGGAGATTATTTGGAGTTTTTTGCAGAAACGAATTTATTAGGGGCTTTATCTGCATGCCCAGGTGGAGATTGTGGTTCAGAACATTCATCTGATGTTGCTAAATGTTATCCTTTAAAAGTATCTATTTGGGATGTTGATAAAAAATATTTAGACGGGATAATTTTTTCAAAAACATCTAGTTATAATAGAAATCACGGAATTAAATAACTTATGGCTAAAGGCAATGTTACGTTTATTTTACATAAGCCTCAGCTTTCAGAAAATATAGGCGCGTGTGCAAGAGGTATAAAAAATTTTGGTTTCAATAAACTTGTACTAATAGACCCTAAGCCTTTATTTCCTAATGATAAAATAATAGCTACATCGGTTGGTGCAAAAGATATTATTAAAAAAAGTAAAGTATATGAAAACCTTGAAAACGTAATTGGTCAGATCGATATATTGATTGCAACATCTGCAAGAATTAGAAATAAGAATATTAAACACATTGAATTAAAAGATTTAAAAAAGATAAATTTCAAAAAAAAAGTTGGATTTTTGTTTGGTTCAGAAGCATCTGGTCTATCAAATAATGAAATAACTTATACAAATTATACTTTAAATATTTTGACAGATAAAAATTTTAAATCATTAAATCTGTCACATAGCCTTATAATTATAGCTCAATACATTTCAAATCTATTATCTCAAGAGAAATTCAAACCAAAAAAAACTAAAAAGTTTAAAGCAGCGACTAAAAAAGAAATTTTAGCAATGACAAATCTTTGTATAAAACATCTCAATCAAATAAATTTTTTTAAACAAAAAGAAAAGAAACCTATAATGCTTGAAAATTTAAGAAATATTTTTTACAAAATGGAATTATCTGATAAAGAAACACGTATTTTATCGAGTGTATTTGCAAGTTTAGGAAAAAAACGCTGATTGACAAAATTTTATGTATCTTTATAAGACCCAATAATTAATGACAAAAAGATTAAAATCTAAACATAAAGTTGATAGAAGATTAAAAGTTAACCTTTGGGGAAGACCTAAAAGTCCATTCAATAAAAGAGCTTATCCTCCCGGACAACATGGCCAAGCTAAAAATTCAAAACCATCAGATTATGGTATCCAACTTCAAGCAAAACAAAAACTTAAATCTTATTACGGAAACTTAAATGAGAGACAATTTAGAAATATGTATAGAAAAGCTATTATGAAGAAAGGTGATACTGCTGAAAACTTAATAGGTTTATTAGAGAGAAGATTAGACTCAGTTGTTTACAGAGCTAAATTTTCAACAACAATTTTTTCATCAAGACAATTTATTAATCATGGTCACGTCAAAGTAAATGGTAAGAAAGTTAATATATCAAGTTATCAGTTAAGAGATGAAGACACTGTAGAAATAAGAGATAAATCAAAACAACTTGCAATCATTGATATAGCATTAGCAAGTAAAGAGAGAGAAACGCCCGAATATCTACAAGTTGATGAGAAAAATAGAAAAATTAAATTTGTTAGAACGCCAAAATTCGAAGAAGTTCCTTATCCAGTGGTCATGGAACCTAACTTAGTTATTGAATATTACTCTAGATAAAATTATTTTTTTTAATATAAAATATTGGTTAATAATTTAAATATTTAGTTTATATTTTGAATTAAATGAAATTATTTTCAAATATATATTTAAAATATTTTTATAAATATAAAAATAATTTTACAATTTTATTTTTAGTTTCTTTTCTAGGTTATCAAAATTATGCTTTTTCAGCTGATTATTCATTGAGTTTTGATGGATCAACAAATTATGTAGACTTTCCTTTTGACGCGTCAATGAACCCAACAGGTGATTTTTCAGTTAATGTTTGGGTAAAAACAGGAGCTTCAAGTGATTATCAGTCAGCAGTGACATCTCGAACAGACACGATTAATGGCGATGAAGGAGGTGGCTTCATGGTTTATATAGCAGCTGATGAAGAATGGTCTTTTTGGGCAGGTGATGGAGCTGATGATGATACCTGGGCACAAGTGAATTCCACCACAGACATAAATATTGGAACCTGGCAAATGCAGACCGTAACATTTCAAGAGTCTACGAACGTAATGAAACTTTATGTTGATGGTGTTATGATAGCAAATGGCAATAATGCCAGAGTTCCAATTGTTGAAAACACAAATCAAAGATTGTACATAGGTGCTGGTAGAACTAACAAATATCCTCATATTCCAAATGATGCTGACAATAAAGTAAAATATCATTTTAACGGAAAAATAGACGAGGTGGGTATATGGAGTTCAACACTCTCTGACGCTGAAATAGTACAATTATATAATGGGGGAGAAACTTTATATGCAGGCGAAAATTATGGTGATTATGCCTCCTCAGGATCTTTAAGTGAATATTGGTCAATGGATGATGAGGTAAATGGCGAAAATAATGGAACAGGATCATCCACATTATTTGGAGAGATAAATAACAATGACGGAACGCTTATTAATAGCCCTAGTTGGGATAATAGTGATTTTCCAGGAACTGCCCCAACATTAAGTTCATCTTCACCAAGTGATAATGAAACAGATGTAGATTGTTCCACAAATATAGTCTTAAATTTCAGTGAAATTATTAAAATTGGAAGTGGAAATATTACTTTAAAAAAAGCTAGTGACGATAGTGTTGTGCAAACTTTTAATGTGGAAACTGATGCAACTTTAACAAGTAATACTCAAATAACTTTGAATCCATCATCTGATTTAGAGATAAATTCAGATTATTACGTTCAGATAGATGCAACTGCAATCATAGATATTTCAAGAAATAATTATGCCGGGATACCAAGTACTGATAAAACTACTTATAATTTTTCAACTGGAACCACAAGATCAAATCCATTAAATAATAAAGATGTAGTAGGATTGATCGAAGCTCAAACTAGTGCACCTAAAAAAATACTTTCGCATGTAATCAGCCCAATTTTCAATAGACTTAATTGGATAAGAGGTTATAGCTTGGAAGAAGATTTAAAACCTCAAAGTATTAACCTAAATTTTGTTGACCCTAAACTAAAAAAACTTTCAGAAGTACTTTTTCAATCAATCAATTATAACAAACCTCAAAAAAATATAAACGAAAATTGGTTATTTTGGAGTGAGGGTAGTGTAAGTGTTGGAGGAGTTGGTAGCACTAAAAATTCATCAAGAAAGGATATTTCTTCAAATGCAATAACATTAGGATTTGATAAAAAAACTGATGAAAAAACCGTACAAGGTTACACTATTACTTATACCGACGAGGATGTAGATGTGAGTAATAAGGGCACATCTACAGATATTGATGCATACAGTTTTTCAACTTATAGAACAATAAACATTGGAAAAAATAAATATTTAGAAGGAATTTTAGGGTTAAGTATGCTCGATTTCAAAAATATAAGAAGAGATGGCAACAATACTTTAAATGGTGATAGAGATGGAAATCAAGTTTTTGGGTCTTTGCACTATATAAATACTTTTAAAAAAGATAATAGAGACATATCCCCAAACTTTAAACTAGATATTAGTTATACAACTTTAGATGATTATAGTGAAAAAGGAATTAACGCCCTTCAGTACGACAAACAAACTGTTGAGACTCTAGGTATATCGGGAGGTTTTATTGTAAGTAATGAAATTTTGAAAAAGGATTTTATTTTAAGACCGTCCATGGCTTTAGACTTTGGCTATGATCTTAGCCCAAGTTCCGATGTTTCTTTAAACTATGTGTCAGACTCCAACACAAAATATACTAAATCTATTGATCAAGAGGACGATGAGAGTATTAAAGGTAAAATTGGTTTTGATATATTAAATGAAACGGGTCTTTCAATAATGTTTTTTTATGAGAGATTCCAAACTGAAAATAGTCATAGTGATACTTTATATTTTTTAACTGGATATGTTACTCATAGAAATGAAGAGTTTGTCTTAGAGCTGGAAAATGAAACTGCAAGGATTAATTTTAATCAAGATATAAACGGTTTTGATGTAAAATTAAGTTCAAACTATAATTTATTTAGCGAAATAGATGACTATGGCGCAACAATAGAAGTGGCAAAAAAGTTTTAAGTCTTTTTAAACTGAACACCAATATTTGAAGAAGTCCCATATCCAGTAGTTATGGAACACAACTTAGTTATTGGATATTACTCTAGTTAAAATTATCTTTTATATTTAATTTGTTTGTCTTCAAAAAGCTTTTTAAGCTCCCCGTTCTCAAACATTTCTTTAACAATATCACACCCGCCAACAAATTCTTTTTTAACATATAATTGTGGAACAGTTGGCCATTCACTAAACTTTTTTATACCCTCTCTAATATTTTGATCGCTAAGTACATTTACACTTTTAAAATTTACTTCTAAAATTTTTAACATATTTGCAACAGCCATTGAAAAACCACACTCAGGGACATCAGGAGTGCCTTTCATAAACAAGCAGACTTCATTTGTGTTAATATTGTTTTCAATTAATTCTTTAGTTTGTTGGTCCATTTTTTTCCTTTGTTTTTAAAGCAAGAGCATGTAATTCATTTCCCATTTTACCTTTTAAAGAATTATAAATCATTTTGTGTTGCTCAATTTTACTCTTACCATTAAATGCCGAAGAGGTAATTGTTGCTGAATAGTGATTTCCATCACCAGCTAAATCTTGAATATCAATTATTGCATCTGGCAAAGCCTCTTTAATCATGCTTTCAATTTCCTTTAAATTCATTGCCATTAGTTTACCATATAGTTATTTAACCAATCTTTATTAAATTCTGTTAATTTGTCTACTGATAAAGTTGGCTCATCGTTTACTGATATATTATCCCCTATTACCTCACCAATTAAATCATAATGATTTGAATTTTTTTCAAGTATTTTTTTTACTTTTTCCACGTTTTCTTTTTTTACTTCAATAATGTATCTACCTTGATCTTCAGAAAAAAAGTATTCAAATTTATCTATTAAACCTTTAAATTTATAAAAATTAACACCCTTTTTACCCTTAATGCACATCTTAGCAATTCCTGTCATTATTCCACCAAGAGAAACATCATGAGCTGACATTATGAACTTATCTTTAATTAATTTTAAAAGTGTTTCACCATTATTTTTTTCATTAAAAAGATTTATTTCCGGAGGTGGGCCTTTTTTTTCATTTAAAATTTCTTTTGCAAAGATACTTTGATCTAAATGACCCTCGGTTTTTCCAACAACAAGAATTATATTTCCAATTTCTTTTAAATCCATTGTTATCATGTCTTTATAATTTTTAATTAATCCCACACCACCAATAGCAGGCGTTGGTTTTATACCTTTATCTTTAGTCTCATTATAAAAAGACACATTTCCAGAAACGACTGGAAAGTTTAAATATTTGCTCGCTTCATTTAAACCCTCTACACATTCTACAAACTCACCCATATTTTCAGGTTTTTCAGGATTTCCAAAATTCAAACAATTAGTTATAGCTATTGGCTCGGCTCCTACACATATTAGATTTCTCCACGTTTCACATACAATTTGTTTACCACCACTTAATGGATGTGCATAACAATAAGAAGCTGAAGAATCTACTGTAGCAGCAATAGCTTTTTCACTCCCATGAACCCTTACTACACCAGCATCACCGCCAGGTTTTTGAATGGTATCACCCATCACGGTATGATCATATTGTTCCCAGATCCATTCTTTTGAACACACATTTGGACTTGCTAGTATTTTTTTAAGTACATCAGTAATTTTTAAATTTTTAAAATCTTTTTTTGTAAACTTAATTTTTTGAGGTAATTTACTTTTCTTCCATTTTCTATCATATTCAGGAGCTTCTTCTGAAAGTAAATTAATTGGAATATTTGCAACTTTATTTTTATCAAAATATAGCTCAATGTTTTTTGAGTTTGTTGTTTTTCCAATTACAGAAAAATCTAAATTCCATTTATCAAAAATTTCTTTGGCTTTCTTTTCTTTGCCATTTTCAAGCACTATCAACATTCTTTCTTGGCTTTCTGATAACATGATTTCATATGGAGACATGTTTTCCTCTCGACATGGAACCTTATCTAAATGTAATTCAATACCAAGTTTTCCTTTTGAGGCCATTTCAACACTTGAGGAAGTAAGGCCAGCTGCACCCATATCTTGAATTGCAATAATTGAGTCATCTCGCATTAGCTCAAGACATGCTTCTAATAATAATTTTTCCGTAAATGGATCACCTACTTGGACTGTAGGTTTTTTTTCCTCAATTTTATCGTCAAATTTTGCTGAAGCCATACTTGCACCGTGAATTCCATCTCTTCCAGTTTTTGAACCAACATAAATAACTGGCTTGTTTAGTCCAGCGGCCTTGGAGTAAAAAATTTTATCTTTTTTAACTAAACCAAGTGTCATTGCGTTAACAAGAATATTCCCATTATAAGACTCATCAAAACTTGTTTGGCCAGCAATAGTTGGTACACCTATACAATTACCGTATCCACCAATTCCTTGAACCACTCCTCTTAAAAGACTTTTTGTTTTTTTATTAGACGGGGAACCAAAATGAATAGAATTTAAATTAGCTATTGGACGCGCTCCCATTGTAAAAACATCTCTAAGAATTCCCCCAACACCCGTTGCTGCTCCTTGATAAGGTTCAATAAACGAAGGGTGATTATGACTTTCAATTTTAAATACTATTGCATCATCATCACCAATATCGATAACACCTGCATTTTCTCCAGGACCTTGAATAACTTTTTTACCTTTTGTATTAAGTTTCTTTAAATGTTTTTTTGATGATTTATATGAGCAATGTTCATTCCACATTGCAGAAAAAATCCCTAATTCTGTTAGGTTTGGATTTCTTTTTAAAAGTTCACAAATCTTTTTATATTCATCTTTTTTTAGACCGTGATCTATTGCAATTTTTTCATTTACTTCAATCATTTCATATTACTCAAAAGATTTTCAAAAAAATAAGATCCATCATTACTTGATAAACAATTATCAATAACACGCTCTGGATGTGGCATCATACCCAAAATATTTTTCTTTTCATTAAAAACACCAGCTATATTTTGAATTGATCCATTTGGATTAGAATTTTCTGATATCTCTCCATTACTATCACAATATCTGACTGCAATTTGATCATTATCTTGCATAGATTTTAAATCATCTTGTGAACAGAAATAATTACCATCATTATGAGCTATATGTAGTTCGAGAATATCTTTTTTAATTTTATTAAAATATTTATTATGTGTTTTATTTGCTTTTACAAAAATATTTTTGCAAATAAATTTTAAATATTTATTTCTTAATAAAGCTCCGGTGACAAGACCAGTTTCTATTAAAATTTGGAAACCATTACAAATACCAATAACCAGACCACCTTTATTAGCAAACTCTATAACTGAATTTATTATATTTGACTTTGCAGCAATACTTCCACATCGCAAATAATCTCCATATGAAAAACCACCTGGTAACACAACTAAATCTGATTTCGGTATTACATTATCATTGTGCCATACCATTTTATTTTTAAATCCAAATTTTTTTAGAGCCACATCCATATCTCTATCACAGTTGGAACCTGGAAATATAATAACAGATGACTTCATTCTTATAAGATTTTGTAATCCTCAATCACAAGATTTGCTAAGAGTTTTTTACACATATCTTCAACATTTTTTTTTGCATCTTTCTCATCTTTTAAATCTGTTTCAATTTCAAAGTATTTTCCTTGTCTAACTTCACTTACATCTATGAAATTCATACTATTTAATGTTTGTTGTATAGCTTTACCTTGTGGATCTAAAACACCGTTTTTTGGTGTAACGATTACTTTAATTTTCATTTATTTTTTTTTAATTTAATAGCTTTTGGTTTTTTGAAATTTACTTCTCTTATATTTGATTCTTCATACAAAATCCCAAGTCTTGATGCGACTTCTTTGTAAGCTTGAATTAAATTTCCAAGATCTTTTCTAAACCTATCTTTATCTAATTTTTTTTCACTCTTAGCATCCCACAATCTACATGTGTCAGGACTTATCTCGTCTGCTAGAATAATTTCGTTTCTACTTGAATTTCTTACCTTTCCAAATTCAACTTTAAAGTCCACTAACTTGATACCAACACCTCTGAATAAACCGATTAAAAAATCATTAATTCTAAGAAGTTGCTTATTAATTTTTTCTATTTCATTCTTTTTTGCCCAATTAAACGCAAAAATATGTTCTCTTGAAATTAAAGGATCTCCCAACTCGTCGTTTTTCAAGCAGTATTCAATCAATGGGTCATTTAAGACTGTTCCTTCAACTATACCAAGTCTTTTAGTAAGAGAGCCTGTTGCAATATTTCTTACGATAAATTCAATTGGTAAAATATCCACAAACTTTATTAATTGTTCTCTCATATTTAATCTTTTCACTAAATGATTTTTAATACCGATTTGAGATAAATTCTTTAATATATGTTCAGATATTCTATTGTTTAATACACCCTTGCCATCTATCACAGATCTTTTCTGATTATTGAAAGCGGTGGCATCATCTTTAAAATATTGAATTACATAATTTTTATCAGAGGTTGCGTAAATTATTTTTGCCTTACCCTCGTAAAGTTTTTTACCTTTTTTCATTATTTAAACACTCTTCTAAAAATTAAATTTACATTTTTAAAATGTTTAGAATAACTGAAAATAGTTTTAAGTTTTTTAGATGGAATTTTACTCATTATATATTTGTCAGACTGTATAACATTAAACAGATCTAAATTTTCAGCAAAGCATTTTTTTGCATAATTTTGAACCATTCTATATGACTTTTCTCTTGATAAACCAGTTTTCGTAAGCTCTAACATTAGTTCTTGAGAAAAGATTAAGCCCTTTGTGATATTCAAATTTTGGAGCATCTTTTTTGGATAGACGATCATGTTGTCCAGTACGTTTGAAAGTCTTACCAATGCAAAGTCTAAAGTTATATTTGCATCTGGCCCTATGTTTCTCTCAACACTTGAGTGTGAAATATCTCTTTCATGCCACAAGGCTATATTTTCTAGCGCAGGGACAACAGAGCTTCTAACCATTCTTGCTAGCCCTGTTAAATTTTCGCTTAATATTGGATTTTTTTTGTGTGGCATAGCAGATGAGCCTTTTTGTTTCTTTGAAAAAAATTCTTGTAATTCATAAACTTCAGTTCTTTGTAAATGTCTTATTTCGGTTGCAACTCTCTCAATAGATCCTGCTATTATACCAAGAACTGAAAAATAAAATGCATGTCTGTCTCGAGGAATTACTTGAGTTGAAACCGGTTCAATTTTTAAACCTAATTTTTTTGCAACATGTTTTTCAACACTTGGATTAATATTTGCAAAAGTACCAACAGCACCTGATATTGCACATGTAGATACTTCTTCAATTGCTAATTCTAATCTTTTTTTATTTCTTTTAAATTCTGCATAATAAGATGCTAACTTTAAGCCAAATGTAATAGGCTCTGCGTGAATACCATGACTTCTACCCATACAAGGTGTGAATTTGTATTTCTTACCTTGTTTTTTTAAAACTTTTAAAATTTGATCTAAGTCTTTAAGAATTATTTTACCAGACTGAACTAATTGTATATTAAAACTAGTATCTAAAACATCAGATGAAGTCATACCTTGATGGAGATATCTTGCTTTAATACCGGCTTTTTCAGTAACTGAAGTCAAAAAAGCAATTACATCATGTTTAACCTGACTTTCAATTTGATGAATTCTTTTTACATTAATTTTTGCCTTTTTTCTTACAATTGATGATACACCCTTAGGTATTTGACCAAGCTTTTCCATTGCTTGTGCCGCAGCTATTTCTACATCAAGCCAAATTTTATACTTATTTTCTTCAGACCAAATACTTGTTAGTTCTTTTCTGGAATATCTAGATATCATTAATTATAAGGAGGCCTCTTTAAGTTTTTAACAGATTCTGTAAAAATTTCATATCCATTATCAGTTATACCAACTGTATGCTCGAATTGTGCGGATAAAGCTTTATCTTTAGTTACGGCTGTCCATCCATCATTTAAAATTTTAACCTCATATTTGCCAGCATTAATCATTGGCTCTATAGTAAATGTCATACCAGGTTGCAATTCAGGTCCTGTATTCTTTTTTCCATAATGTAATACATTTGGACTTTGGTGAAATACATCACCTATACCATGTCCACAAAAATCTCTTACAACACTAAAACCTGCTTTTTCTACATGTGTTTGTATTTCATGACCAATGTCACCTAACTTTTTACCCGGTTTTAAAATTTTAATTGATTTCATTAAAGACTCATAAGTAACATTAATTAAATTCATTGATTTGACAGAGGGTTTTCCCACTGTAAACATTCGACTTGTATCACCGTAATGATTGTGAAGTATTGCAGTCACATCGATATTTAATATATCTCCGTCTTCCAAAACTCTCTCACTTGGTATTCCATGACATACAACATGATTTAATGATGTGCATATAGATTTATTAAAACCACGATAATAAAGTGGGGCAGAGTGGCCTCCATTATCTTTGATAAATTCATAACACAACTCATCTATTTTATTAGTGCTTAAACCAGGTTTAATATAATTTGTAATCATGTCTAGAGTACTAGACGCAAGTGACCCCGCTTTTCTCATTTTTTCAAATTTCTCAGAATAATTATTCATCAATAATATTTATTTTTTTATCAATTTTAATTTCTTTGTTACTCAATAAACATCTATAAGCTAAAAACTTCACACCACTCTTTTTAGCTATTAAATAATTTTTGTAATAATTTAAATCTATATCTTTAGCTATTTTAAAGTTATTAATACCTTGTATTTGAGTTAAAAATAAGACAAACGGTTTATAGCCTTGTTTTAAAGCTTCAATTAACTTTTTTAGATGTTTGGTGCCTCTTTCAGTAATAGCATCAGGAAATTCAGCTACTTTTTGATCTCTCAAAAGAGTAACATTTTTTACTTCAATTATATTTTTATCACATAAAAAATCGAACCTAGTATCACTTGAAAACTTAAATTCAGGTTTAATATTTTTGATGGATTTAAATTCATTTATCAGTCCCTTGTTTAAGCCATCAGCAACAATTTTATTTGCTCTGTGAGTATTTACTCCAACTAATTTTTTATTTGCTTCTATAATTTCTAAAGTAAATTTCAACTTTCTTTTTGGATCATCACTTTTAGACAAAAATACTGTATTATTTTTATCTAAAAGACCTTTCATGGAACCTGTGTTAGGACAATGAGCTGTAACTATTGAATTATTTACTTTTATATCTGTAAAAAATCTTTTATATCGCTTGATTAATTTGCCTTTAATTAAAGTATTGGTAAATTTCATAATATTTAATTTATATTTGTATATGTCAAATAAGAAAGAAATAATTGCTGGAATTATAATTATTGGTAACGAAGTACTATCTGGTAGAACCAAAGATATCAATACAAGCACGCTTGCCACGTGGCTAAATTCTTTGGGAGTTAAAGTTAAAGAAGTAAAAATTATACCAGATGATGAACAAACAATTATAAATACTGTTAATCAATACCGTAAATCTTATAATTATGTTTTTACTACAGGTGGAATCGGACCAACACATGATGACATAACAGCGGAGTCAATATCAAAAGCTTTCAATATAGAATATGGTTTTCATAAAGAGGCATATTCAATTTTAGAAAGTTATTATAAACCAGGCGAGTTTAATGAAGGTCGACAAAAAATGGCAAAAATGCCTATAACAGCAAATTTGATATATAACCCATCAAGCGGATCGCCAGGATTTAATGTTAAAAATGTTTTTTGTTTACCTGGGGTACCATCAATAATGCAGTCGATGCTTGGTAGTTTAACAAATAAAATTGCAGGCGGCGAACCAATACTAAGCGAAACAATAAACTTACGTACTGTTGAAAGTGAAATCGCAAAATCTTTAACTGATGTACAAAATAAAAATACTGATGTTGAAATTGGTAGTTATCCCTTTTTTAAAGCAGGTAAGCTTGGTGTTGCAATAGTACTTAGATCAACAGATAAAAACAAAATTGAATTTTGTAAATCAGAAATAATAAAATTTGTTAAAGATAAAGAAATTCAAATAGTTTAAATCAAAATGTTATATTTTGCTTACGGGAGTAACCTAAATCATTTTCAAATGAAAAAAAGATGTAAAGATTCTAAATATATAAAGAAATTTGAAATCA
>CACMMN010000002.1:0-40000 GCA_902614905.1 uncultured Pelagibacteraceae bacterium
TGATAATAATAATGTCTCAATAAGAATTTCTTTACCTAATTTGTATCTATGTAAAACTCTCATTTTATCATGGCTAAAAATTTTACTGTCTTTTGTTCTAAATGAATTTAAATAAATAAGTTTGTTCTTATAAATTTTTTTTAAGTTTGAAAAATATTCATATTCTTCAGTTACTAAGAAAATTTTCTTGTAATTATCTAAAAGCAAATTATCAATGATTTCTATAGTTTGCTTTAATGTCGGTGGTAGAGGATGATTTGGTGTAATTTTCATATCAGACCCTCTCAAATGAAGTCCAATAATTTTTTCATTTTTAAATTTATGTTTATAAATATGATTTACGTTATTTAAAATATTTTTTTTAATTTTTATCTTTTTTTTTACGATTTTTCTAAACTTATCTAAAGATTTTAAATTTATATATTTTCTTGTATCTAAATAATTCTCTGAAAAATTGACATTTTTACTCTTATAAACATGATCTAATTTAATTTTTGAAAGATTTTTGAAATAATACTCCCAACTATTAAAGGTATTACACACTTTAGTTAGTTCATTATATTTGGTATGAAAGTTCTCTAAATCAATAATTGGCGTGTATTTTTTACCCTCGATGTATTTTAAGATAATTATTACACTTAAAAATATAGAAAATAAGCCTCCTCCTGGAGAAAATCTAATAACATATATTTTTTTTTTATGATTTTTCATACCAAATGAAATCATTTGTTTGCTGAGGTATTTATTTATTTTTAAAAAATTTTTTCCTTTGTGTCCAGTTGTTGTATGATCTACAAATGATTTTTTATAATACTTAAAAAGTATTTTTTTTATATATTTCATTAAAACCAATGATAAGATAATTTAATATCTTTTTTCTTTTCTATATTTTTTTTATCTAATGAATTTGGTAAATCTATAATTTGGTTTTTTCTTTGAACATATTTTTTATTTAAAAATGTCACTTCTAAAACATTAGGTATAACTAAATCATCAACAGTAGTTACTCCGCAACAATTATTTGGATGAATATGATTTATTTCAAAATAATTTTTTAATTTTCTAAAAACTGAGATATAATTTTCTAAAAAAACTTCATTAGTTAAAAATTGTAAATGGTGAAATTCAATTACCATGATTTTTATTTTTTCTAAATTAAAATTAGAAATAGAGTTTATTACTTCATATTCAGATCCCTCAATGTCCATTTGTACTAAAAAATCTTTATCAGTCGGATTGACAGAATTCTTTATCCAATCATCAAATGTTATAGAATTTTCTGAATTATAGGATTTAATAAACTTCTTCTCAAATTTGAACAAATCTTCAGCGGCAGGTTCATCGACAGTAAAATCAGCTAAAAAAGACTTAATTTCTCTATTTTTTAATTGGGATTCAAATTCTGAAATCAATCCTACTCCAGGTGAAAAGCAATATTTAATACCATCTAAAATATCTGGCAATAAATAGCCACCATCTCCTTCTCCTCCTACTCTTATTAATGGATGTCCTAAGTCAAATGGTTTTGTTAGCGATATAGCTTCTAGAATTCTTTTTTTTTTTGCTCTTCCATAAAACTCTATTTTGCGTTTTCTAAAGAAACTCTTAACAAATTGTTTTATCATTTTTATTAATGGATTTTGTTTATTCATGTTAAGTGCTTAAAATAATTTTGCTAAATTTTTCTGTATGTGAAAAAATTGTGTAATCTTTTGTTTTTTTTTTTGCTTCAATTTTTTTTTTAATAATTTGTTCTTTAGGTAAGTCTATAAAATAATCAAATTTTTCCACTAAACTACTTAAATTATTTGACTCAAATAAAAGTCCGCGCCTATCATTTTTAATAAATTCTCTAGGACCATTTGGACAGTTAGAGCTGATAATGAAAGTATTGCACATAGCCGACTCAATCATAACAAAACCTGGGTCTTCCCAAAGAGATGTTGAAATATAACATAGAGAATTTCTTAATAAATTTTTGATATTTTCCACGTGTCCTAAAAATTTAATTTTATTGTCAAGTCTCATTTTTTTTACTAAATTTTTTAAGTATTGCTCTTTTTCACCATGTCCACAAATCAAAAGTTCAAGGTGATCATATTTTTTGGAAATTTTTTCAAAGAATTTTATTAGTAATTCTTGGTTTTTTTGTTTTGTAAGTCTTCCAGCTGAAATAATAAACTTTTTAGAACCTAAGTCTGTTTTATTATTTTGTCTTTTGTAATCGGACAAAACTATAACTGGATCATAAATTACACATAATTTCTCATTTTTGAATATATTCATTTTTTTTAAATTTTCGTAGGTCTGTATTGTTGGACAAGTTACTTTATAAATTTTTTTATCAATAAGCTTCCACAAAATTTTCCTACCAAAATGAAGCTTTGGCAAACCTGAAATTCTAAGAATAAGTTTTGTTTTAAAATCAAATAATAAAAACAACATAATGGGCAATGATGTCAATAAATGTATTATCAAAAAATTTGGCTTTTTTTTTCTTAATAGTTTAAATAAAGGTATTGTTGAAAATAAAATTATTATTAGGTAAGTTATTCTACTCTGAATAAATCCTTTAATCGGTAAATTTTTAAAAAAATTAAACGGCGTTAAATCATGAAAATTTAATTTGTGATTTTTATGAAAATTCCATTCACCGATAGAATTAATGATAGTGGTCTCAATATTTTTAGAGAAATATTTTTTAAAACCTGATGCGGAATTAATTACCGCTTTGATTGTAGCAACTTTATCAATACAGGGGGCCCAATAATATACATTAATCATTAAAAAAAATTCTGTTATCTTTATACCACTCATAGGTTTTCTTTAGCGAAATCCTAGAAGAAGTATATTTAGTATTTCCTATAATATTTTTAATTTTTAGATTGCTACCGTGTGTCTTTATCACATCTGCTTTATTTAATTTAACATTCTTAATTTTTGGATTTACATTTAATTTTTTATAAAAAGAAATTATATGTTTGAGATTTAAAGGTCTATTTGCACAAATGTTAAATACATCAAAATTTTTTAGTTTTGACCTGTGAGCAAAAAGTTTATCCAATATATTTAAAACATCCCCAATGTATGTAAAATCTCTGTCATGATTACCGTTGT
The DNA here is from genome assembly GCA_902614905.1 of uncultured Pelagibacteraceae bacterium. Classification (GTDB taxonomy): domain Bacteria; phylum Pseudomonadota; class Alphaproteobacteria; order Pelagibacterales; family Pelagibacteraceae; genus Pelagibacter. The sequence continues at coordinate 3,118 of CACMMN010000002.1, forward strand.
TATTTAAAAAAAAGTATTTTTTTGAAAAAAAAGATTTATAAAATTTAAATAAAAACATATCTGGTCTACCCCATTCTCCAAAAACAGTAAAAAATCTAAGACCAATAATTTTTAATTTATATTGTTTTGAATAAATTTCAGCCATTTGCTCATTTATTTTTTTTGACAAAGAATAAATATTTTTTGGATTCAGAATTTCCTTTTCAGATGATGGAAATTTTTTACTATCACCGTATACTGAACTTGAAGATGCAAAAAAGATTATTTTGGGTGGTTTATGTTTCAAAATTTCAATAAGATTAAAAAAGCCCAATATATTAGAGTCAAAGTACTTTTGTTGATTTATAAGTGAGTATCTAACACCAGCTTGAGCACAAAGATGATAAACATAATCAATTTTTTTATTTTTTAAATAATTTAATAAATGTTTTTTGTTGTTTAAATTAATTTTTGAAAAGTAAAAATTTTTATATTTTTTTAATTCTTTTAATCTCTTTTTTTTGTAACTTACTGAATAATAATTGTCTAAATTATCAATACCAAATATTTTAAATTTTTTTTTTAAAAGATATAGGCTAAGGCTAAAACCAATAAATCCACAACAACCAGTCAATAGAATATTTCTTAATTTCATAAATTAATCATTATTTTATTTAAATACTTAATATATTTTTCTACCTGGTTTTTAATGTAAAAACGATAAATTTTTGATTTTGATATAATAATTCTATTTATAGATTCCTTATAGTTACAATTCATTATTTTAAGTTTTTTTGCTAACTCCTCATAATTTTTAAATTGAAAGTAAATCCCATTTTTATGATAAAGAATATCCTCTGCGCCACTACACCTTGTAGAAATACTTGGAACCTCGCAATTAACTGCATCAATTAGGGCGTTTGGAAGACCCTCGTATAATGATGGTAAAACAAAAAATTTTGCCTTTTTTAAATAAATATTTGTGTCAACAACCCAGTTTTTAAAAATAACTTTTTTTTTAATACCTAAATTTTCACTTAAATTTTTAAGTTTTTGTTTATCTGGTCCATGACCTAAAATAATTAATTTATAATTTTTATTGTTTTGGTTAAATATTTTAAAAGCCCTAATTAATGTTTGGAAATTTTTCTGTTTACACAGTCTTCCAATAGATAAGATAATTTTTTGTTTTTTATAATATTTTTTTTTTTTTAATTTGTTGATGTACGGATTAAAAATAAGTTTTACTTTATCCTTTTTTAATAATATTTTTTCAAGAGATTTTTTAGATTTAGTCGAATTGGCTATAACACCATCTGAAAAATTATAAAAAATTATTTTTAAGAAAAAAACAAAATACGCAAGTATTTTTATATCTGCATACCTAGTTGCTTCAAAAATATCTTCTGAGTTTCGTATAACAATTTTAATTCCAAAGAGTTTACAAATAATTATTGGAACGATATTGCTTTGAAATGAAAAAAAAATAGTTTTTTTTTTATTAATATTTGAAAAAAGTGAAATTATTGAGTTTATTGACAAAACTGATGAAATTATTCTTTTAGAAAAAAAAGTAAAATTTAATTTCTTTATAGGGATTATCTTTACTTTATTCGAAACTTTATAATTATCTTTCCAATTTAAACCTTCAGTTATTAAATATACATCTATTTTTTTATTTATACATTCGTTTACAAAATTTTGAAGGATTTTGGTTATGCCTCCTCTTTCGAATGAAGGATAATATACAATTATTTTGTTAAAATTTTTCATAAATAACTTTTAGATAAATTTTTTTTAATAAAAACAAAATTAGAAAGATGAAAAATATTATTTTCTGGCCGAAGAGGATCTATTTTTTTAAGAGGATATCCATAAGGTAATATTATGCTGGGTTCGTAACCGTTAAGCACTTTAGAAAATTCATATATGTTATTTTGAGTGACTATTTGATGTACATTAAATTCGATTTGAATAAATTTAATATTTTTTTCTTTAATAAAATTAAGTGCCCCTTTTAATACATTCATCTCATAACCTTCTGTATCAATCTTTAATAAATCGACTTTTGAAAGATTGCGTAATTCGGAAATATCATCAATTCTCTTTATTCTCACGATTTGAAATTTATTATTTTTATTATTAACAAATGAAAATTTATTGGCATTTTCATAAAATGAAGCTAGTTCGGATGTATCATTAGAAAAGTATAATTTTTTTTTTTCACTTTTTTCTCCGATACCATAGTTCAAAACTGTTAACCTATTATTAAACTTATCTTTTAATTTTTTAAGTTTTTCAAAAGCTCCTGAGAGTGGTTCTATTGCAATTACTTTTGCATCAGTCATCATCAAAATTTCTTTAGCATAGCTTCCAACATTCGCACCAATATCAATACAAATTTTCAGATCTTTTTTTATTAAGTTAATAAAATTATATTCACCAGTTTTTTTATGATTTCCAAAATTCGTATAACCTTGTGCTTTTATTGTAAGTAAAAAAATAGCATAATTCAATTTTTGCATTACTTTTCTTCCAAAAATAAATACATAAATTTTGCCAATTAATAAAAAAATTTTTAATATAAGTTTTTTAATCATATTATTTTTTTAGAAAATTTTAAGAATTTATCGACTCTTATTTTCCAGGTATATTTTTTTGCAGTATTTACAGCATTAATGTTTAGTTTTAATAATTTTTTATTAAATGATTTTTCAAAAAAAATTTTTTCAATTAGTTTTTTCCAACTTTCTACCTGATTTATATTTAATAAATAACAGTTGAAGTTATCTTTTAATAAATGACTATAATTTTCATGACATGATGCTAATAAGGTTCTGCCAGAAGCCAAATAATCAAATAATTTAAGTGGTGACATATATTTTCCGACCTCGACAGAATTTGATTTTACATAAACTTTTTCAGAATATGGCATTAAAATTACCTTAAATCGTGATAAAACAGAAGGGATCTTGTTGTAGGCAACATGGTTTTTAAAAAAAACATTTTTTGGATTAGATAACAAATTTTGTTTATTTAAAGTTGAAATATCACCATAAAGATAAAAGTTTATATTAGGTAATAATTTTGAAAGTTTTAAAATAAACTCTATTCCTTTTCCTCTATAAAAACTGCCAGTATAAACACATGATAACTTAATTTTATTCTTTTTTTGTACGTGCTTGAAATCTTTTAGGTCTACACCGTCATCAAGAACTATGAATTTTTCTTTTTTAAAATTAAAATGACTATTAAGATTTTTATGAATTAGAACATAATATTGTTTATTACAATATTTTGTAAATCTAAAAATTTTAAAAATTATGTTTGTTAATCCAGAATTTTGATGATGAATTTCTAAAAAGTTTTTTATCCCAAAAAAAGAAAATACCATACTTGTAATAATACTACGTGAAAAGATGATAGTTTTATCATCTCCTATTTTTTTGAAATAATTGAATGCATTCATTGCTAAATTAATTCGTTTAAAAAAATTTACATTTCTTTTATTGCTTAATTGTTTGATATAAAAAATGGATTTTAAATTGTAATTTTTTTTTATACTTTTAAAGGATTGCGTATTGTTATTAATTAATAAATGTACTTTATATTTATTTGAGAATTCATCGCACATTTTAAGAATTTGAATAGCTTGCGCTGACGTATTTGGAAAAGATATATCAGACACATAAATTAATTTGTTCATTTATTTAGCTTTTATTTTTCTTAAAATATTTTTTAATTTAATAATATTGCTGTCTAGGGAATAAGATTTCTCAACTTTAGTAAATGAATTCAAAATAAATTTTTCTCTAAGCGTTTTATCTACTTTTAATTTTAATATTTTTTTAACCCAATCATTTGTATCTTTACATAAAAAACCGTCTTTTTTATGTCTAATTACAATTCTATTTTCTCCAACTGGAGATGCTAATACTGGTATACCAGAACCCATATATTCAATAATTTTAAATGCACATTTTCCAAGAGTTTTTTCATCTTTTACAAGAGGCATAACTCCTATATCAAATTTTTTAATTTCTTTTACTGTTGAATTTACATTTTTCCAATTGATATGATTTTTATACTCAAATTTTAATCCTTTTATAGATCTAAATAATCTCAAAATTTTATGATTATTTGCCATACCAATTAATCTAAATTTGAATTTAATTTTTTTCTTAATCAATTCTTCAAAAATTGGTCTAAGAATTAATAGATTTTTATAATGATTATTCCCATTTCCAATCCAACCAATTGTGAAAATTTTATTTTTTATTTTCTTTATACATTTATATTTTTCATGAGGTATTGATGTAGGAAGTTTATAAGTTTTTATATTTTTCTTTTTTGACCATTTATAAAGTGTATTACTTCCAACAATAACAATATCCGATATTGATGTTAAAATTATAGTACTTAACTTAGTAAAGGGTTTTATATATATTGCGTCATCGAAATCAAAAATTATTTTTTTTTTGTAAAAAAATTTAAGAAAAATTATTATTAATAAAAAATCAAAATTATAAACTGTTTTGACTAAATAAATTATGTTGTTTTGATTTTGATTCTTAATATATCGATAATTTAGATATAATTTTTTTAATCTAGAAAAATTAAATTCATATCTATTATAAATCTCATCTATTTTTATTACCTTAGTAATATATGACTCTTTCAATTTTTTAGAAAAAAGATATCCTCTAAATCTGGCAGTAGCACTGTTTACACTTTTATTTACAAAAAAAATAATTTTCAAATTAAACTTCCTTTTTAACGATTATTGTAAAAGTGCTAGATAATTTTAGTAAACTTAAAATTAATGTAAATGGATTTAATAAGTTTACTATAATGTTATGTATTTTTGGTCTTTTTTTTAAATTAAATAACTTATAAAAACTTTTAACCTCTACAGCTGAATTTCTAGAGTAAAGAATTTTTATTTTCGTAAACTCTAATTCATTTAATATTTTTTCTAAATTATGATCAGAAAATATATGTAAATGTCTTGGTATATCTAAGTTATGCCAATGTTGACCAAACATTTTTCTAGATAAAGAATTAAAATTTGGTGTTTTTATAATAAGAATACCATCTTTTGAGAGTTTCTTTTTTAAAAGTAAAATCAAATTTTTCGGATCAATTATATGTTCGATTACAGAGCTTAGGTTAATTACATCAAAATAATCATTAGGCATATTATTTAGAAAATTACTGGAGTAAAATGATACATTTTTAGTTTTAAGATTGTCTATATTTTTGTTGAATTTATCGTATCCAAAAAAAGTCCAATTGGAATATTTAGAGCTTAATTGTTTAATATTTTTGCCATTACCACATCCATAATCCAAGTAATTAATCTTTTTGCTAGAAAACCTTTCTAATATTCTCTCTAAATTATTCATTTTTAATTTTTTCATAATTAAATTTTTAAAATATGTTAAATTTTTACTTTTGGTATTATTAGGACTCATATCTTGGGTATATACCTTGTAGTTTGAAGGATAATATTTTTTTAGTTCTTCTTGCGTTGGCATTGGTTGCAAAGAAGTGACCTTACAATTTTTACATTGATAAATATCAAATTTTTTTTTGTCAACTTTCATGTAACTGTCTGATCCGCTCAGGATGAAAGTTGTCTCTAAAGATTCACAAAGATTACATTTCATTTTAAATAATGTTTACTATCAAATTCTTGTAAAAATTTTTTTTCATAATAATTATAATTAGTAAGATATTTTTCACATTCTATTTTTTCTTCATTTGTTAAATAAATATTAAGATTTTCGTGAACAGCGGAAGTTCTTTTTTTAAATTCAAGAAATTTCTTTTCGTTAACTTTTAATTCAAGTCCAAGTTTATTTATAAATTTTTTACAATACTTATAGTTTTGGTCTGCATCATCAATTCTGAATATTAGAATTTTATTTTTATCAATAGTTGAAATCTCATTATATATTTTTTCTAGTGTTGTAGAAATGAATAAGGCTATCTTTCCAATTTGTGAAAGAGACTTAAATTTATCATTACTTACTCTTAAATTAATTATTCGTCCATAAAAATGGCTTCCCAATTTTTCAGATTTTTCAAGGAATTGGTTTATATCTGTTTTAATTTTTTCTTTATACCACCCTTTATTTTTGAAAGAGCGCATCACCCTATTAAAACTTGGAACCAATATAATTAATTTTTTTGGTTGTAGTTTTTCATATAAATATTTTATACCATGGGAAAAATAAGGACTTGAAATATAACTTACGTCTCCAGTTTCCCAGTCAGATAAAATTTCACTTTTTATTAAATCTAAAAATTCTTCATTATAATTTTCCACGTTGTGAGATTTACAGTATCGAAAAAATGATTCTTGTTTAGGATTTCTTTCTCCGAATGCTGTAACTTTGCCAATAGAGTTTATAATATCTATTAACCATTTTGCACCTCCTCGTCCAACCTGCGTTTGTAAAAATAATATTTTACTATTTTTTTTTGAGTCGTAAATTTTATTAATCTCGTTTCTGCCATAACTATGATAAATATTTTTTGGTTTTGTATTTCTAAATTTTCTATTGAAATATTTAAATTTTATAACACTGAAAATATATTTATTTTTTTCTATAAATTTTTTTACAAACATTTTTAATTAAAGTACTAGATGTTCCTTTTGTGTATTTTATAAAAAAAACTTCTGTATCAAGTTTTTTTAGTCTTTTTTTCAAATCCTTCCACTTTTCTGAATTTTTCCAGTCATCACCTTTAAAAATAATATTAAATTTATATTTTTTTTTTGCTAATATTTTGTCATCTACCTTTTCTTCAACAACTTTATCCACATATTTCAAACTTTTAATAATTAAATATCTTTCTTTAAACGGTATAACGGGTTTTTTATTCTTTAATTTTTTGGCTAATTTATCATTCGATACTGCTACAATTAAAAAATCACATTTTTTTTTAGCTTCTTTTATTATATTCAAATGTCCTATATGGAATAAATCAAATATACCTGTTGTGTAACCAATTTTCATAAATATATATCACTTTCTTAATATACTTCCATTTTCAATAAACAAAATTTCGTCACAAAAACTAACTAATTTTTTGTTATGAGAAACAATAATTATTGTTTTGTTGTTTTTTAAATTGTTTAAAGTTTCATAGAATCTATTTTCTGATTTTTCGTCTAAATTATTTGTAGGCTCATCAAGAATTATAATATTTCTGTCTTGGTACAAGCATCTTGCTAAACCAAGTCTTTGTCTTTCACCGCCAGACAGATTTATACCATCTTCTTTAACAAGTTCATTTAACCCTTTTTTATTTGAATATTTTATTAAATTAACTTTGTTTAGACAATCATAAAGCTTTTTTAAGTCTATAAAATTTTCATTTTGGAAAAGTGTAACATTATCCTTGATGGATGCTTCGAACAAATAAATTTTTTGAGTTACTATACCAAAATTTTTTTTCCAGGCTTCTTCATTTATAATATCTTTTTTATCATCTACTATAACTGAACCTTTAGATGGTTCTATTAAACCTGTAATAAGGTCAATAAAAGTACTTTTACCGGATCCACTTTCGCCTATAATTCCAATAATCGTATCTTTTTTAATTTTAAGATTTACATTGTTTAAAATATTTATTTTTGATTTCGGATAACTAAAAGATATATTTCTTAATTCAATATAATTATTAAATTCACATTTAGTTTCATCATTATTTTTTTTTAACTTATAGTCTCTTGAAATTACATCATTTAGTGCAATAATTGTAGGTAAAGCAAAATTAATTGCCTGTATATTATTCATAGTTTTATAAAATGAGGGTATAATTTTAAAAGTTGCTACTATATAAATCGCTAACGAACTTATCATTTGATCAAATGATAACCCCTTATTGTAGAAATAAATAATTATCATCATTAAAAAAAATAAAACTGCTATCTCAAGTAAGTTTTTTGGTATTATTAATAGTATACTTTGTTTAAGATAAATATTTTTTAGTTTGTTTGCTATATTTAAAAAATCTTCCGTAATTTTTTTTGAAAAGTTAAAAAATTTAATTTCTCTTAATCCTCTTATAGCCTCTAAAACTCTTTGATTTTTTGTTTTTTCGTATTTTCTTCTATATCTTCCATAATTAAACAATCTATTTTTGTTTAATTTAAAAAATAGAAAACAAATTATTACAGCAATGAAAACTATAATAAGTATCTTTAAGTCACTATGTAAGTACAAAAAAAATAACATTGAAAATATAATTAACAATTCTGAAATAGTAGAAAAAAATGGAAGAATTAAATTAGATTTCAAAATTGTTGTTTCCTCATTAATATCTCTTAATTTTTCTGAAGTGTTTTTATCAATTGTGGAAAACCATGACCCATGAATAAAATCTTGAAGTATTTTTTTCTGCATTGAAATTTGAATATCTAAAGTGCATTTGTTAAATAGGTAGTTATTTAGTATAGAAAGAAAAAAACGAATTAAATTTATTATAAGAATAAATATAAGAAAAAAGTATAAAACACTTGTTTCTGGTATTTGTTTTAATGCTTTTTCGAAGTTAATATTAAAAAAATTCATCTCCTGACCGGACAAATATTGCAATACTGGAATTAATGATGTTATTCCAATAACCTCAAGCAAACTTATCAAAAATATTAATGGAACAAAACAAGAGAGTGAAAAAATATTTTTTTTGCCTATTATTAATAATAATTTTTTTAATAAATTATTTTTCATTTCAGTTCATTAAAAATAAAATTATTTAATCTTTTGCCTGACTTACCATCGGAATTCCCGACTTCAATTTCTAGTTTTTTTAAATTCATTTCTGAAATTTTTTGATCAAATTTGATTTCTTTGTTTAAAAATTTTTTCATCAATTCAAAAAATTTTTTTTTTGTTTCAAACTCAAAAATGTTCGTAGTTTGAGAAAAATCGAAAGTAAACTTTTTGTATTGCTTTTTTATATCAACCAATGGAATTAAAACTGGTTTAATTGATGCCATTGCTTCATAAATTATTGTACTATTAAAAGCAATACATAAATCAGCATACTTTAAAAGATATGATCCTGTGCCTTCATTTATTATTTTGACATTTTTGAATTGTTCAAACTTTTTTAATCTCTTTATTTGATCTGGATTACCAGTTTTTGTCTTTATGATAAGATTAATATTTTTATTTTGACACATGTATTCAAATAATATTTTTTCAAATTTTGATGCATTATTATTCCATGTGTAATTTTCTAAGTTTTCGTTTGGAAGATTATAAAACTTTCCTCTTATATATGGCAAACTTACCACGTCTTGTATAGCGTAATAAATAATAGTAAAAAGTTTTTTTGAATTATTTTTTTTATTGCTTCCAAATTCAAATGAATAATCAATTCTTGAACATCCCACTACGAAAATATTTTTTTTTTTTATAATTTCAGATTTGACCAAAACATTTTTTTCATCATGATTATAAACTACAATTTTGTCACCAGAATATTTTTTAATATATTTTTTATACATCAGCTCATCTAGAATTCTTTTTCCAAAGGATTTTGTACATTCTTTGTGAAGAGTTATAAACTTTATGTTATTTTCTTTTGATGCTGTAGCTAAATCCCAATCTGTTAAGTTAGTTAAATTAAAGTTTGCTATAATTGAGATCCTAAAAAAAAACTTATAATATTTTATTATCTTTTTTAAAAATTTTTTATATTTAATCCTATTATTAATTAATTCTTTATCAGAATTAAAATTTATAAAAGTATTATAATCATCACTACGTTTGACAAAATAATGGAAAATTACTTTTATATTTGACCTTGCTAATATTAAAGTATCAAAGTAAACCTCTTTTTTATAATAAACAGAGTACAAATCATCCATCCCGCCACTTTTGTGGAAAACTAAAATTTTTTTGTTATTTTTTGTATTAGATATTTTTTTGGTCAATAAAGCTAATTTTAAAAAGGTTAAAAAAGGTAAATTAGTTTTTAGGCCAAAGTAAGCTATGTAATTTAAAAAATATTTTATTGTGTTTTTGAAATATTGCATTGTCTAAATCAGTTCAAAATAATTGCATCTTTTAAAGGTTTTTTTTGATCTATTTCATCAAACCTTTTTTTAAAAAATTTAAAATCTTTTCTAAATTTTTCTATATATTTTTTAAATTTATCTTTTGATGGAATCTCTTTTTTTTTTCCTATATAGAAAATAGTATTATCGCTTTTTAAACCTCCTTTATTAACAGGACCTGTTAAATTTATTTTATCAGTAGAATATAAATGATTGAAACCATGTTTAAAAAGAAAAGTCCTAAAAGTATTCAATGAATAAATTCGGTGATGATTATGATTTAAAAACATCATGCTATTTCCAATGGGATTTCCTCTTCCCTCTAAGACTATCAATCCGTTGTTTTTTAAATATTTAAAACATTTTTTTAGAACTATATTTGGATCATAAACATGTTCTAATGAACCTATTATTATAATTATATCAAAAGATTTTGGATTAAAGTTCATTTTTTCTGCCTCTATAGCTTTTAAATCCAAATTAAAATATTTTTTTCCAAAACTTACCCATTTTTTATCTGGATCTACACCAACGCAATGCCAGTTTTTTTCTTTAAATGGCTTGAGCATCCCTCCTAAAGAACACCCAACATCCAGAATTGATCCTTTTTTTTGATTAAAATTTTTTTTTAAAAAATTTAGTAAATATTTACCTCTTTTTTGTATATCTTGAAGTTGTAGCTTATTAGGTTTTTGAGACTTGTATATTCTTTTTCTATAAATAATTTTATAATAATCGTCATAAAATTTTTTTTCAATCTTATACTTCTGAAATAACAAGTTACATTTATTGCAAAGAAAAAAAGGGAAGTAACAAAAAATATCGAATAAATTTTTGTTTTTACCTATATGAATTCGACTACGTATTATATTATTTTTTTTATTTCCACAAATCTCACAATTATTAATTTTAAATTTATATTTTTTTTTTAATCCGAGAAATTTTAAATATTCTTCTATTTTTTTTTGATCAAATTTACTGGTCATTGTTTACTATTTTATACAAAGATAACCCTCGAAACATATATGTTTAAAAATAGTTGTAATATCCACAAATCCTGATCTTTTTAATAAACCAGTGTTTCCAAATGTTGAAAATGGCTCTAATACCCCTCTCAGTGATTTTTGTTTTTCTATTATTTCTTGATTTGAAAAACCATTCTCCTCCTTGAAATCAAGATACAGTGAATTTAATATATCTTGAAATCTTGCATCTGGAGCCCTGACTTTTTCGAACATAATAAATGCTCCACCCCAGTTTAAACTTTTGTAAATTTTGTTTATTACATTTTGTCTATATTTTGGTGGTATAAACTGAATTGTGTAATAAGACACAATTAAATCTGATTTTTTTAAATTCTGCTTAAGAATATTTGAGTGTACTATTTTAAAATTTCTAATCTTTTTCTTTTTCAAATTCTTTCTTGCAAAGTTAATCATTTGTTTTTCACTGTCTAAACCTATCAAATTCACCTTTTTATTTGAAAATTTATATAACTTTTCTATTAAATTACCTGTTGAACAGCCAATGTCATAAAAATTTGAGTTATCTTTTAAAAAAAAATCCGATAATTTTAAAATTATCTCATGACCTAAATCATATTCAGGTACTGATGCCGTTATATGATTGACAAAATTATTTGGAACATTTTTCCCAAAATTCCAACTACCTCTTTTTTTTTTAATATTAATTTTCATAAATACAGATAATTTATATCGTTCAAATTTTGAACAGTAAAGCTTTTTTTTGTTATTTAATGTTTTTTTATATTACTTTTGATAAATAATGTTATTTATTTCTTTGTTATAACTTTTAGTAAGAGATTTTACTATATCATCACATAACGCAATTTCGTTTTTGGAAAGATTAATTTCTCTGTTTAGTCCTCTTAAATATCTTGATGATTTTTTTATTTTATTTAAGTCGTTATTTTTTAGATCAAAATTATCGTCATTTAAAATTAATTTTAAAAAATTTTTTTCATTATTAATAAATTCTTTATAATTTATAAATAATTTTTCTGCTTCTATTTTAGAATTATACCAAGAAATAACAAACTTTACATGGAAAGGTGTGTAATTAAGAATTATATTTTTATTCATACTGCTTACAGTCATATTTTTATGTAATATACAAAAGGGATTTTTATCATAAATTTTTTCTTTGATAATTTGATCTCTTAAACTACAAATTGTTTCATATATATTTCTTGTTTGTATTATTACCTTATGTTTCTTAGAAATATACTTAGAAATATAATCATCAAATAAAGAATGTTGATGTGAAGTAAAAACATTATCCTTAAAATTGGATAAAGTTAAATTTTTATACAATTCATTAATATCAGTAACTTGCGGTCTGTTCCTATAAAAAGGAACTGCTGGAAGTACAGTAAAATTTTTATTAATAAATATATTTTTTAAATATGTTGAAGCAGATTTAGGTGTACAAAAATGCCAAACGAAATTGCTTGTTCTAATTTTCTTTTTTATTTTTTTGGCTCTTAAATAAAATATTAATCTATTTATATTTCTTATCATTGCTTATCATCTCGTAAATAAAATTAGAAATTTCAATATAACCTTCCTCTGTAAAATGTCCTTGAGTTTGATAGGGGATCAAAGCCATAGGATTTTCGTGATTTTTAAAAAAATTGCCTGTGTCTATAGGTTTAATATTATACTTATTTACTATATTTAAAATATCTTTCTTATGCCTGCAGTTGGGACAAATCCCTGGATTTTTTTTATATCTACCATAGTTTTCCAAGTACACAAAATAAAGGTTTACATTATTTTTTTTTAATGAATTGACTATATTATTAGTTACAACTTCAAAATCTTTTAAATTTATATATTCATTTTTATGTTTAAAAATTATCTGTCTTATATGGTATAATTTTATGTATTGAGAAAATAAAACTCTTTTTTTTTTTGAATAATTATTATTAATTTCTTCTTCCTTGGTTTCAAAATATTTTCCTTCAATTTTTTTAAAAGATTGGTTAATACGATTTTCAATTATTTCATTAATTATACCTTGCTTGGCAATTAAATTTTGTTCATAATCTTCGTCTTGCAAATACTTTCTTAGAGTATTTGATTTCATTTCAAAGTTTAAATCTGACAGATCATTTCCCTCATAGTATATCCAAATCACATTATCAATATTTTGAAATTTTATAATATATTCTCTAATCACTGCAAGGATCGACAGCGGGCCAAACCCCCCTTGCCCTAAATTAATTATCCCACCTTCAATGGATTTTTTCCTTAAATTCCCAGTGAATGTATTTTCTTCATTTACACATGCACCATGAACCATGGAGTCGCCTAAAAATACAAAATTTATTTTTTTTTTGTCCCATTCTATATCTGGATTGTTAAATCCATACCGATCACTTTTATATCTTGAGTAATAACCTATTTCGTTACAATATATAGTTTCAACATTTGATTTTCCAGATAGTGGATAAACTGACATGTTTTCCTCTAAATAAAATTCTTTTGGAGGAACTACTTTAGATATATCTTTATTCTGTTCTTTTTCATCGAGATAAATTTTAGCAACTGACCTATTATCATATTCTGCATTATAAATTTTTTTATATTCTAATTTTTGATTAATAAATTGTTTTAAGGCTTTATTATCTAATTGATCTAAAATCAAATATAATTCAACTAAATAAAGAGAAAAAAATATAGAAAATGAAAGTAGCAAAATATTTTTTTTATTTTCATAAGATAATTTTATGTAACATAAACAAAAAATAAAAAAAAATATTATAAAAATAAAATATGGTTTATAATAATTATTAATATTGCCGTCATGAACAATTTGAGATTTATAGTAAATATATACAGATAATAGAGCTAACAATATATGTGGTATAAATATAATTATTTTATTTCTCATATACTAGTTAGATTTTAAAATCTAAATTTTTTTGCATTTCTAAGATCTATGTGATTATCTATATTAATTACATGATAATTTGTAATACTTATTTTACTTTTGTTTAAATATATTGATTTTTTTTCAATCAACTTTTTAATTTTAAAAATATAAAATAAACCGTTTCTTATATATGTATTATCTAATTGTTGTCTAGCAACCACTTTTTCTCCACTTTTATCAAATAGCCTAAAATAATTTTTTTTAGTACAAGTAATAATTTTTTTGGGATGAAATTTTTTTTCTACTTTTGAAACAGACCAAATACTATTTAAATTATTATCAATTAATTCGTTTAATGATTTAGTTATTTGACTCTTTTTTCTAAATGGAGAAGTTGGTTGTAAATAAATTAGAATATCAAAATTTTTGTTAATAGATTTTTTTAAATTATAAATTGTATTTTCTATTATTTGATAATCTGAAATAAAATCCCCAGAAAGTTTATTGGGCCTTATCATGCTATTAACTTTCATTTTTCTTCCAGTTTCTAAAATCTTTTTATGATCAGAATTAACTACAATGTGATCAACAAAATTAAGTGATTTTGCAAATTCTATAGTAATCTGAATGAGTGTTTTGCCGTTAATTTTTTTTAGATTTTTTAACTTTATTCCTTTACTACCACCTCGGGCTGGAATTATTATTAAGATCTTTTTATTTTTAAGCATTAACTAATTAGAAAATCCGTATTTATTGTCTATAGCTCCAAAGCCCCAATTTTTAACATACGTTTTTCTTTCATCTCTACTTAGTTTGGAAATTCTTTTATCTTTATAAAAACTGTCATCTTTGTAACTTGTTGTAGAAATTTCCTCAAAAATACAACCATTTTTATCAGTTCTAAATTTATGCCATACACCAGGCTTAACCAAAATTTTATCACCTGATTTTAGTATGGATTTTTTTCCATTTAAGGTCGAGATCAGTCTTCCTGATAAAATTTGGAAGGTCTCTTCTTTTTTTTTATGTTTGTGAAGTGGGTGTTTTTGATTTGCAAAAAGAACAACTATTTTTTTTGCATAACTTCTATTAACACAGTTAAACAGAAAACAACCATATTGTAAAAACTTCCTAACTCCATAGTGATGTGAAATTTCTAAATCAAAATCTTCACCCAAATCTATTTGATTATTATTTAAAATCCCCTTTACATTGTGAATATAACTCGTGATTAGCTCTAAGTTTCTATCTTTTTTTATTATAATATTTTTTTTCGTAATCTTTTCATCTTTTTTAAATATTTTATTACTTATATTTACAAGCATTTTTGAGCTTATTTCAGAGGACGATAATTGCCCTTGTTGTTTTGGGAATGCAAAATAAACGTTTTCTTTATTTAATATAGTTTTCTTATTTATTTTTTTTTTAGCATATGCACCTCTATCAAGCATACTTAGGGTTTTTTTCTCGATTTTACTTATAATTTTTTTTTCGCCCCCAAGGGTAAGTTTTACATTCTCAAGATTTTTCAAATATTTTTCAAATTGATTAGGTGTAATAGAATAATTGTTAAGTTTGTATTTTTTGCTATTTAATCCAATATGTTTTTCAAACATTCTGGCTCCAGCTGAGTAAGCAATTGTTGAAGGTAATAAATTTTCTGGTTCCTCGTGAGTCGACCATCCTATTACTAAATTCTTATAACGTTTTTTTAATATATTTATCTGATTTAATTGCATGGTATCATTGGAAGAAGGGTAGATCGCGGTACAATGCATAATAGCAAATGATGTATTTCTCTGACTAAAAAAACTGACTATTTTGTCTATTTGGGCAATAGTTTTTCCTCCAGTTGAAATAATTTTCGGGATCTTAGATTCTCTTGCTTTTTCTAATAAGCTCCAATCATTTGATGAAACGCTTGCAATTTTCATAATATCAAATTTCATTTTTACAATTTTATCTATAGAACTTTCATCAAAAGGAGTGCAGGATGTTAATAATCCATTTTTTTTTATTAGTTTTCTTATACGCTCAAACTTATCTAATGACATTTCAGTTGAAAGGAACCTTTTAACAAAATGATTATCTTTATTATTAATTTGACTTGGGTGAATGAAAGTTTTTAAGTTTCTAAATTGGAACTTTATAGTGGCCTTTACCCTTTTTTTTTTGACGATTTTTGAGAATAAATTTACAATTTTTTTTGCATGATTGTAATCTCCAAAATGGTTGTTAGCCATATCCAAAACGAATAAATTATTAAAAATATTATTATTCATATTAAAAAAACCTTCTAATTATTTTCATGCATTCAATTGCTTTGATAATATTGATTCTTGACAAAAAATATTTTTTTTTTGTATCTATACCACAAATGTGCTTTATTTCGCTAATAAATTCTGTAGATCTATCTTTTCTGAAAAAATTTTTCTGTTCTTTTCTGCCATTGATTAATCTTACAAGGTCATTATTTTTTTTAAAGTTATGAATCCAAGAAATGATTCTATTTTTTTTTAAATAGATATTTATTTCTTTTCTTGGATTTAAACTAAATAAATCTAATTCTAAATTTAATTTTTTTGATTTAGAATAAAATAATATACTTGAATACTTATCATATTTTTTATTTTTAGTAGTTGTAGTAAAAACGACTCTTTTGTCTAAAATATTGAATTTATTTTTAAAAAATTTATTAAGTAGACATATACTTAAATGTAATCCATGCGAATGTTCTTGTAAGGCTCCGCCTCCTTTTTTAAAATCTCCTAAATATGTATCCTTCTCACTTTTAAGCCAAAAATGAGCATTCATTATTCCTCTCCATCCCTCTCTCCATTGAATATCAATAAATTCAATATCATTAGGGTTAACTGACTCTATCTTTTTAAACAAATAATTAATTGATGGAGAAATAGAGTGATTATAGCCACAAAATATATTTCCACTATTAATTTCTTTTTTGGATAATGAAAATTTTTGATTAAATACGCAAAGTGGTTTCTCTATAAGTATTTTTTTAAAATTTAAATTATTTTTACATTTTTTATATAATTCGAAGTGAGAAATTGGTGGTGTTCCAATTATTACTAATTCAAATTTATTTTTAAGTTTAAATACTTCTTTAAAATTTACTAATTTAATTTTATTATTCCATTTTCCATATCTTTTTATAAAGACTTTTTTTCTCATTCTTTTAAGTGCAGTCAAAGAAATATCTGTAACAAAAATATTGAATTTAAGTTTTAAACATGCATTGGTCATGTGATTGCCAATTGATCCTGCGCCAAAAATTAAAACATTTTTAACCATAAGTTTTCGAAAATCGATTTAGGAATATTGATGTTGTTAAAATAACAAATAAATAAAAACTAGATGAATTTTTACTTTTTTTGAAAAGTTCATACTTTTTTATGATTTTATTCTTATCAAAAATATCATTAAAAGTTGAATTTGATGAATTAATTGTGTCTATGAAAAAATCCTCTAAATAAGTTGAAAGCCATAGTTTTTGAGGATCAACAATATCTCGTTTATTTTTTTGAAAAAAACTTTTTAAATCATATGAATGTAATGTTTTTTTTAACAAATATCTAGAACCATATTTTTTATTGTATTTCTCTTTATTTTTAAGATGATAACAAAAGTTAAAAAGATTATGATTTAGAAATGGTACTCTAGTTTCAATACTATGCTTCATAGATATTCTATCTGTATATTTTAGCATTCTGGGTAATTTGATGTATTTGATATCATAAATCTGAGATTTTTGTAAATTGTTAAGTTTACATTTAGTTTTAAATTCAAGATTGTTTTTTGATTTAACGTAATCTGAGTAAAAATCTTTATTAAGTAAGTCTAGATCAACTCCTAGAGTACCATCTGTTGTATATTTGCCTTGATGTTTTTTTGTAAGCAATTTTTTTCTAAATATATTTTTTCCAAATTTTCTTTTTAAATAATCTGTATTATATTCGTCAGTTAAGTATGGAAAATAATTATAACCATAGCTGCCGAACATCTCGTCTCCACCATGTCCTTCAACAATAACTTTTAAATTATCTTCTTTTGCTAATTTGTATAAGGAATTTACTGCAAAGAGTCTCATAGAAGTAAATGGAGACTCTAAAGTTTCTGTTAAGTCACTCATATTATCAACCACATCAGCAGGTTTAAGTTTATAGATCTTATTTTTTAATCCTAAATATTTACAAGATTTTTTAGCAGCCTCAGATTCACCAAATTTTTTTGATATGAAATCATAAGTATATGTTGTCATTTGATATTTAAGATTCTTAGAAAAGTATGTGGCTAAAAAATTACTGTCAGTGCCTCCACTTAAAAATAATCCAATTTTCCTGTCAGATATTAAGTGTTGATTCAGACTCTCATTGAGTAAGGTTTTTAATTTATCTGAGTTTGGACTTTTATAATTAAATAATTTTTTTGATAAATCCCAGTATTTGAACTTTTTTTTTTTATATTTTGTAAGCACAATATAATGACCGGACTCTATTGAAGATATATTTTTAAAAAAAGTATCCTCACCATGATCTAGATATCCATCTATTAAAAGATTACCAAAGGTTTTAAGATTAAATAGGTTGTTCTTTTTGTTGTATTTCAAGATTGGTTTTATTTCAGAGGACAAAACATAACTATTTTGATTTTCTGAAAAATAAAGTGGTTTTATACCAAATCTATCTCTTGCTACAAAACATTTATTTTCAAGTTTATCGTATATTACAAAGCTGAACATTCCCTCAATTAGTTTTAAACATCTAAAGTTGTATTTTGAGAAAAGATTAACAAGTATTTCTGTGTCAGAATTGCTTTTTAATTTAATTTCAGGTAAATACTGTCTAAGTTTTTTCGCATTATAAATTTCCCCATTAAAATTAATTAAATATCTTTTACTGTGATCAAACATTGGTTGATTTCCTTTATTGCTCAAATCTATAATTTTTAATCTAAAAAAATTTGATCTAAAATTCTTATCAAAATATGATTTTACGGGCGTATCTCCCCTGTGTAACATTAGCTTTGATGAATTATTGAAATTTTCAATGTCATGATTAAACGATTTTTTTTTAAATTCTATGAAAAATCCGCACATATAATTAATATTTAAATTTATTTTTTAATTCAAAAACTTTTTTTATTTCTTTAAAATAGAAATCCCACATATAGTCTAAATTCTTTTGATTATTTCTTAGATTAGATTGATAAATATCATTTTTAAAACCAATATCATAAGCTGCGGATATATAATTCAATAACTTTTCATCGTAATTATCTTTAACTCTGTTATCAAAAGATTCTTCAATTGTAGTTATAATAGAGGAAATTTCCTCTAAATGTTTTAACTTATAAACATTAGGTAGTTCTGACATCATTTCGAGATCACCTATTAAAATGGCCGGTTTAAAAAATATTGAAGATTCAAAAACAACTGTACCACCAAAAGAAATTAAATATTTCATTTTTTGGTAAATTTTATCCATAGGCGTAGAGGGATGAATGATTTTTACATTTAAAGTATTTTGAATCTTATTTAAAAAAGTTTTTGATCTTTTGCCAAAAGTCCATGGATGGTCTTTTGTTACTAAAGTAATTCCATTTGGTAAAAATCTTGCTAAAGTTCTTATTGTTGATAAAACATGATCATGCACCGGATTTAATAATCCTAATTGGCTTTCTGGATAATGTTGTAATGGAAAAAAAATAAAATTGTTTATATTTTCGATTTTATCATATTTAAAATTTTGAGTGTCAATAATATTTTTTCTTTCTGAAATGTAATCTCTTATTAAATAAAACAAATTGGTATTATCAGAAGCTGTAATTTGTTTTTTTTTAAGTCTATCATTTTTTTTAAAATGGTAAAAAATCATAGAAATTAATTTTTTAACGTCTGAGAGGTTATACCATTTTTTTGTTAACTTGATATCTCTCATATGAAATGCTATCTTCAATTTTTGTCTGTTTTCTGACAAATAATTTTTTGCGTTTTGAAGATTCGATGAGTTATTAATTGAAATATTAAATTTTTTTACTTTGTCTAAAAAAAAACTTTTTGAACTATTTATGTCATAGTAAAAAGCACTTATATTTTGAACCTTGGTATCAGAGGAAAAGAAAAAAGGAATTTTATATTTGTTGGATAATTGTTGAATTAAATAATGCTTAATATCTCCAAAGTTATATCCAATAATTAATTCAGGTTTGAATTCATTAAATAACTTTCTTAAAGAACATGCAAAGGCTAAAATATATTCAACAATGGTTTCATCAGAAATATTTTGTTCATATGAGAATGGGTATTTCTTATTGTAAGAAAGACTATATTGCCTTAATGTATGTGCATATTTCCAGATATTATTTAATTCAAAGTCCTTCTCAAACTCTTTTAATGAATAATTATTTTTTTTTATAATCTCTTTTGTTTTTTTTGACACATCGCTTTCATTTAATGAAAATTCAAATTTGACTTCTTTTTGATTATTTATAAAATGTTCAGTAGACTTTTTAAAATTGATAGTCGCTAATTTTGACCCAAATTGATTAAGTTTTTTAGTTATTTCAAATCCATGATTTATTGCCCAATCTCTTTGATGTATAACTATAATTCTTTTATCTTTTAAGAAATCTGTCATTAAAATTTTTTAAGATATTTGAATTCCTTTAGAACTGTACTTAACTTTGTCCTTTTTTGATTTACTCAACTGTAAATCTGAAGTGAAGAATCTATCCCCTACTTTCAGTTTTGAAATTATATTTTGATTTTTTATGTTTAAAACTTTTTCAATTAAAAGAACATTTTTATCTCTTGTGCTGACTACAATCCAGTCACCATGATGACGGATAATCAAACCAGTCATAAATGGATGATTAATAGTATCTCCCGAACTCAATTGAACCCTTTTTATTTTTACAAATTGCTTATTTATTGTTGTAGATGAACCTGAATATGGGTCATCAAACGCGTTGATAAATCTCTCAATTTCATATGATTTCATATTCCAGTCAATCCAGCCATTAATTTCTGTATTAAGTCTAGGATAGTAAGTTCCTAAGTAGTCCAATTGATGTTTGAGTTGAAATTTTTTTCCGCTAATTATTTTTGAGATAAAGTTTTTGTAAAATACTAATAAATTATTATTAGCATAATGATCAAATTCTGTAGGTATTCTACAACTTGAAGGAAATATTGTTGTTTTGTAGTCTATAATTGGACCTTTATCAATACTCTTATCTATTAGGTGAACAAGTTGATTTGATATTCTTTCCCCTCTCAATATTTTCCACGACCAATGTCCGGCCCCCGCATCGTAGGGAAGTCTTGCGCCATGAAAATTTATCAAATTTCCACTAAAGAAATTTTGGATTGTCTCTTTTTTAAAAATATATCTACAACCAAAGCTGATGAATAAAGTTTTTTTTATATCAAATTTTTTTTTTAGATTGCTTCGAATTTTGCTGTTGAAGTTGTAAGATATTTCGTGATTTACATTTATTTTTTTTGATTTTATTTGGTTTTTGGTTGATATTAGATAACTATTTAGTTTTAATTTTTTATTTTCACGATATAATTTTTCAATTATATCTATGTAACCAAGAAATACTACGTTTTCTAAATTTTCAACATAAAAAAAATTATTCTTAATCATTTTTTTTGAATAAAATAAAATACCAAGGTAGATGAACCGGGCCTGAAAAAAGAGTGTTTTTGTTAAATTCAGTCTTTATTGTATAGCTACCTCTAGTCTTTTTTTTCTTTTTAATTTTTTTTTTAGGAAAAAAGTTTTTTTTAGTGATCAATTTATAACCATATTTTTCAAAAATTTTGATTGTATTAGGTAATGAATGAATGTTAAAATCAGCATCTGGATTATTATCGTTAATTATTTTGTTATTTAAGTCTCTAATGTGTATTAAAACATCCAAATATCCCTCATAAAAAAGTGAATTAATTGCTATCCATTTAGCTTTCAGATTTTTTATACTTTTAACTACAGGTTCTATTTTTTTAAATACGCAAAAAGTGTGGGTAGAAAATAAAGCGTCGTATCTATTTTTGTTTTTATTTATTTTCAAAATATTTTTAACATAAAATTTATTATTTTTATAATTATTAAATTCATTTGCTTTTTTAATTTGAGACTTGGCGTAATCCCATCCAGTAAAATTAATATTTGGATATTTTTTAGAAAAATAATTTATGTTAGAACCAATTCCACAACCAAGATCTAAAATACTTTTATTATTTCTATTAAAAAAATTATTATTTTTTAAAAATTTTTCAAATTCTATTGTGCTTTGGTATGGTTTTTTAAATTGTATTATTTCTGTATTTTTGCTCATATTAATCAATTTTTTTTTCCAGTTCATTTTTTAATTCGTCATACTCCTGCATTTTTCTTTTCATAAAATTAATAGTTAACTGGGTTTTGAGAGCAATACCTTTAGGTGTTATTATATAAAAATAATTATTTTTAGAATTTAAATTAAATCTATTTTTGTTTTTTTTAAAATTTTGAATTTTAATAAGTCCTTTTTGTTTTAATGCAGTAATAATATAATTTAGTTTTCCTAAACTTATTCCAAGATTTTTTGATAAATCTCTCTGTGAGGCCTCAGGATCTTTATTTATTTTTCTTAAAACATCTAAATATTCTTGATCTTTTTTCATAAGTTTGTTATAACGTTCATATTTTGAACAGTAAAGTAAAAATTTATTTATAGTAAAATGAAAATATGCTCTACTTGCGTTATACCAGAAACGGCTGAAACACTAACTTTCTCCGAAACAGGAAAATGTTCAGTCTGTAATCAAATTAACTTTAAACACAAAATAAACTGGGAATCTAGAGGAAAAGATTTGGATAAATTAATAGAAAACTACAAAGGTAAGTATGATTATGATTGCGTCGTTCCTTTCTCTGGAGGCAAAGATTCTACTTTCACGCTTTGGTATTTAGTTAAAAAAAAAAAATTAAAACCTTTGGTAGTTCGGTTTGACCATAATTTTTATAGAAAGAATCTAGAGGAAAATAATCAAAGAACTTTGAATATTCTAGGTGTTGATATTATAAATTTTAAACCAAGTTTTGAAATTGTAAAAAAAACAATGATTGAAAGTTTAATTAGACGAGGTGACTTTTGTTGGCATTGTCACGTTGGCATCGCAGCTTATCCAGTTAATATTGCAATAGAAAAAAAAATTCCCCTAATATTTTATGGTGAGCCATCTTCGGAATATTCTTCTTATTACAACTATGAAGAATTTGAAGAGGGCAATGTAGAACATTTTAATAAAACTACAAACCTAGGCATAAATGCAGAAGATATGTTAGAAATGATAAATGAAAGATTTCCAAATTCTAATTACACATTAAATGATTTTAAACCTTTTATTTTTCCTAGTCAGAGAGAGATGAATATTAATAATATAAAATCTGCATACTTAGGTAATTACATTCCCTGGGATGTTAAAAAACAAGTTAAAATAATTAAAGATGAATTAGGTTGGAAAGGTGATAATGTTGAAGGCATTCCACCAGAATATGAGTATGAAAAAATAGAATGCATGATGCAAGGAGTTAGAGATTATATAAAATTTCTTAAAAGAGGATTTGGTCGTACTGCACATTTAACTTCAATAGATATTAGAAACAATAGAATGTCACGAGATAAGGCACTTGATTTATGTAAAATTTTTGATGGTAAAAAACCAAAATCTTTGAGCTTATTTTTAAAAATTATAAACAAATCTGAAGAAGAATTTTACTCTATGGTAAAAAATCATATTGTATCTCCGGCTCCGCGGTGGGATCAAAATGAAATGAAAAAAAATAAATCAAATATTACTCCAAGTGACTTTGATAGCTGGTTAGAAAAATTTTCTTAGAATGAATATTGGTATTATAGATTATGGAGCAGGAAATGTTCAATCTGTTTACAATGCTATATATAGGTTAGGGTATGATCCTCTAATAATTCAATCATATAAAGAAATTGGCAAGCAAGACAAATTAATAATACCGGGTGTGGGATCTGCTCATAGTTGCATTAAAAGTCTCAAAGAAAAAAATATGTTCGATTTAATAAGAACATTTTATGAGTCAGAAAAGCCAATACTAGGTATATGTCTTGGCTTACAAATTTTTTGTAAAAAACTTTATGAGAACGGTATTTCAAGTGGGCTAAATATTATTAATGCTGATGTGGTTCCATTCGAAGAAGATACAAAAACAAATATTGGATGGTCTGACGTTGAGTTAAATAATGAAATTAAAAATAAATTTAACTGCAAAAAAAATACAAGTTTTTATTTTTGTCACTCATATTATTTAAAGTTGAATAGTAAAGATAATAAGATAAATTGCTATTATTCAAATATATTTAACAAAAAGGTTCCAGCTGTATTAGAGAAAGATAATTTCTTAGGAACACAATTTCATCCTGAAAAAAGTCAGGTTAATGGATCAAATCTTTTAATACATTTTTTAAAAAAATAATTTCCAATAATGGCTTATTTAAGAATAATTCCTTCATTGCTACTATCAAATAAAAAATTAGTCAAAGGTGTGCAATTTAAAAATCACAAAATAGCTGGAGGTCCTAACTCAACAATTTTAGCATATGATAGCCAAGGTGCTGATGAGATATCTCTAATTGATATCGACTCTTACCATTCACATAAGGAACCAGATTATGAAACATTAAATAAAATTTCAGAAAGTTGTTCTACACCTATTACATTTGGAGGTGGGATTACTAACTTAGATATCGCTCTAAAAGTTATAAGATCAGGCGCTGAGAAAGTTTATCTAAACAGAGCTGTTTTAAAAAATCAAAATATTTTAAAGGAGTTATCAAAAAAAATAGGATCTCAAGCAATAGTTGTTGGTATTAATTTAATTAAAAGAGAAAAAAAATTTAAAATTTATGAGAGAGAAGGGTCTAATTATGATTTGTTTGATTATTTGAAAAAAGTTCAAAATCTAGGAGCAGGGGAAATCAAAATTACTTTTGTTGAGAGAGAAGGCAAAAAGCTAGGCTTAGATCTAGAAATTTGCAAAACAATTTTAAAATTTTTATCAGTTCCATGTATTTTTGAGGGTGGTATTGGTTCTTTGGAGGATATTAAAAATGCATTTATGAATAATGTTAATGCAGTTGGTTTGGGCACCATGTTAATATTTAGTGACTACAATATTGTTAAAATAAAAAAATACCTCTTAAATGAAAATTTTAAAATTAGGATTTGATATTATATTTAAAAAATTTACCTATTTTTTTTGAGATATAGTTAATATCTGATAAATTCATATTTGTATGCAAAGGTATAGTAAGTTGAGAAATATAAAACTTTTTTGAATTTGATGATTGACTAAATAAAGTAATTTTTTTTAAAGATTGGTGTAACATTAAAGGTTTATAATGAATTTGTGAAGCAATTTTATTTTTTTTTAAGTAATTCATAAATTTTTTTTTATAATTTAAAGATCTATTTTTTAAAAAAATAACAAATAAATGCCAAAATATTTTTTTATTATTAATATTTAAAATTGAAAAATGTTTTTCATAATTTTTTAACTTTTTTAAATAATGTTTTACTAGCTTTTGCCTTTTGGCTCTAAATTGATTTACTTTATCAATTTGGTCTAACCCAATTGCTGCATTTATTTCACCCATCCTAAAATTTAAACTAGGATGATTCATTTTATATGGGTCTACTATTGAAGTCCTCTTTAATGAAAAGGATCTAAGTTCTAAAATTTTCTTATATAAACGTTGATTATTAGTTGTTATTGCTCCACCTTCTATTGTCGTAATATTTTTTAGAGGGTGAAAAGAAAAAGTTGTTATTGATGAATGTTTAGAACTACCCACTTTCTCACCATTGTCATAAGTGGATCCAAAACTGTGACAAGCATCTTCTATAATTTTAATTTTTTTTTTTTCACAAATTTTTGAAATTGCACTTAAATCAGGTGTTGCACCAGCATAATGTATGGGTATGAAAACGTTTGGTTTAATTCCCAATTGACCGCATTTCTTAATAATATTTTTAAATTCATCTAGACTAACCATCCCTGAATTTTTATCGATATCGCACAATACAACTTTGCCTTTAAGTAAATATACAATATTGGCAACTGACACAAAGTTTATATTTGGAATAATTGCAATAATATTTGTTTTATTTTTCAATGCTAGTAAAGATATGAACAAAGCCGATGTCCCACTATTACAAACAACGCAATATTTTGAATTAGTCTGTCGTTTAATCTTTAGTTCAAGTTGTTTACAATAAGTATCGTTTGTAACGTATTTTTTTTTAATACTGTCAATAATTAATTTTTTCTTAATATTTTTTAAGTTATGAAGTCCATAATCATTCGTATTTAAATTATGCTTACCCATTAAATAAAATTATTTTTGCTAAGAATATTTCTCAATTCAGTAACATTTAGAAAATCTCTATTTAAATCACTAGAGTATTTAAAATTCTCTTTTACAGATTTTAGCCTCTTTTTCTTTTTATAATTCTTTATTTGATTTTTAGTAAAATTATTTAGAATTATATAAAAATTTTTACCTTCGATTGTGCATATACTATCTGTTTGGGAAACCAATTCTTCATGAATTTTTTCACCAGCCCTAATTCCTATAAGTTTAAATTTTACTTTAGAATTTATTGCTTTTCCTAAGTCAACAATCCTAAAACTTTTTAGTTTAGGTACGAAAATCTCCCCCCCTAGATTATTTGTCAAGCACCATTCTACAAATTTAACACCCTCCTCCAGTGTAATATTAAACCTGGTCATTTTGTTATCAGTTAATGTCAAACTTTTTTTTGATTTATTTAATTTTATGAAAAGTGGCAACACAGAGCCTCTGCTACCTAAAACATTTCCGTATCTTACAATGCTAAATTTAGATTTTCTAGAACCTTTGATATTGTTTGCTGACAAAAAGATTTTATCTGAACAAAGTTTAGATGCTCCATATAAATTAATAGGAGAAGATGCTTTGTCTGTTGATAATGCCACTACATTTTCAATTTTTTTTTCTAAGGAAACGTCAACTACGTTTTGAGCGCCAATGACATTTGTCTTAATTACCTCCATAGGATTATATTCTCCTAAATTTACATGCTTTAAAGCTGCTGCGTGAATTACAATATTGATACCCTCCATGGCTCTAGACAATCTATCTTTATCTCTTACATCTCCTATGAAAAATCTTATAAAGGGAAACTTTTCAGGTGGAAATTTTTTTAACATCTCACTTTGTTTAAATTCATCTCTACTATATATTACTAATCTCTTTAAATTATATTTATTTTTTATTACTCGTTGGCAAAATGCATTTCCAAAACTTCCTGTTCCTCCAGTAATTAATATTTGTTTACCTGATAAATTTTTCATTTTTAATTTAATCTTTTAAAAGTGCTCTGACAAACCTGTCCATCTAAAAGTTTGTTTATATTTTTGTTAGTTTGTGATTCTTTTATTTTGTAAAATATTTTATCGAGATTTTTTGTATAAAGTTTTAAATCTTTATCAGTGTGTGCAGTAGAAACAAAAATTGAGTTAGATGATAAAAAATTACTTTTAAGCATTTCTTGTGATATAAATGTTTTATATTTTAAATTATTTTTGCTATCAAATGAAAAATTTGGAACGGCATCAATACCATTAATATTAGTTTTTAATTCATATTTTTTTGATAATTTAATCCAAATTTTTTTTATTTTTCTTCCATAATTCGAGACGTAAGTCCAAGATTTTATTTTATTCATTATTTCTAACGTTTTTAAAGCTGCTGTATAACCACTTCTCTCTGACCAAAATGTGCTACTTATAAAACTATCTTTGGCATGTTTCATTACAAATCCCTTACCTATTATTGCAGTAATTGCATATCCATTACCTAGAGCTTTACCAAACATACAAATATCAGGATTGATTTTATATTTTAAATGCAATCCTCCATAAACTTCTCTAAATCCTGAACTGCATTCATCAAATATTAAAACTATTTTATTTTTTTTTGTTAAATCTCTAATTTTTGATAAAAATTCTTTAGAAGGTATATAATTTCTTGAAACTTCCATTATCACACATCCTATGTTTTTATTTTTAATTAAATTTTCAAATGCTTTTAAATCGTTGTATTCAAAGGTAAACACTGTGTTTTTTAATTTATTTAAAACACCTTCAGTCTTTAAATTTGATAATAAATGAGGGTTTAAACTATTTTGATTTTTTAAGTTTGCAGCAAGATACCAATCATGCCACCCATGGTAGCCGCAAACAGCAATATTTTGTTTTTTAGAATACGCTCTAGCTATTCTTATAGCCATCGCGTTAGCTTCTGCCCCTGTTCTAGCAAATTTTGCATATTCAGACCATGGATGTAACTCTATTAATTTTTCTGCTAATAACACCTCTTCAACACAATTTAGTGAAGACATATTACTTTTATCAATATTGTCTTTGACCGCATCATCTATTTCTTTTCTAGCATATCCTAACAAATTTGTTCCCACTCCCATCAAGTAAAAATCTTTAAATTTTTTATTATCTAAATCCCAAATCGTAGAGCCTTTTGCCTTTGTATAATAAGTTGGCCAAAATTTAGGGAGAACTAAGTCTGGACTTTTAGAAAAAAACATATTTCCATTTGGAATTGATTTTAAA
Organism: uncultured Pelagibacteraceae bacterium; assembly: GCA_902614905.1. Taxonomy (GTDB): domain Bacteria; phylum Pseudomonadota; class Alphaproteobacteria; order Pelagibacterales; family Pelagibacteraceae; genus Pelagibacter. Next base: position 31,786 of record CACMMN010000002.1, read on the forward strand.
GCTCTCCTCCACATTTTTTGCCCACTACATAATTGTGAACCTTCATCTCTTTTAAATTTTGTGTTATTTTTAAATAAAATTGGTTTTTTTTTGTAAAGTTTAATAATTTCATTTAGAGTAAAATTCTCTCTTGGGTAAAAATATTTAAATATTGCTTTGATGCATTCATAATCCTCGTTTTCATCAATTGTTAATCTTAAATTAGAATAATTATTTTTAGATTTTTTTTCACCAACATAAAATTTATTTGGATTATTTTTGATGTATGATGTTACGTGCTCTTTATCATAATCTATATTTTTTTGCTTAAAAATTTTTTTTAAAGTAGTAAATTTAAATACTTCAACATCTATACCATCTGGAAAAGTCGGTTTTTTACTATCACTTAAATAGTCGTAATTTCTCTTTTCAAACTCTGAAATAAAATTATCTACGATTGAGTAATCAACAAGTGGATTGTCTCCAGTCAACCTTACTATTATTTTAGCTTTAAATTTTTTTGCCGCAAAATAATATCGGCTTAAGACATTTTTTTTACTTCCAATATAATAATCAATTTTTTTTTTTTTAAGAATTTTTATTAGTTGCTTGTTTGAAACATCAATTGATGTTGCAATTACAATCTTGTCGATATATTTAGATTTTTCTAGTCTGTCTATAAGTATCTCTATTAAAGTTTTGTTATTGATTTTAGATAATATTTTTCCTGGATATCTAATGGATTCGCACCTAGCTTGAATTATAGCACATATCATATTACCACTTAGAAGGATTAATTAGGTTACTATTATTTTTTAAGATTTTATTCATATAATTTAAATTTTTATTAAAAATTTTTTTTTCATACAATTTTACTACTTCTTTAAATTGTTTATAATTGTCAAACCCAAAAATAACATTTTTATAAAAATTAAATGTTTTCACATAACTTATACAAATTTCAAGTGGACTTAAGTTATATTTGATTAAAAAATCCCTCCATTTAGATAAAAGTTTAAATTTTTGGAGTTTTTTTGGTATTTTATTGAATTGCATTAGCAAAAGACCTTGTAAGAAGACTGACCTAATTTGAATTTCTATTTTTTTTCTTTTAAGTAAACTCAAAATTTTTTTATCTAATACTCTATTGTCAAAAATATTAAATGGAATTTGTACAATATCAAATTCATAAGATTTAATTATTTTTTCTAAATCTTTTAAAGAGTAACATGAAATACCTATTTTTTTTGTTATTTTTTTTTTTTTTAAATTTTTTAAAGCGTTAAAAATTATATCTTTTTTGTTGGATTTAATATCCTGAATATCATGTATTAGTACTGAATAGAATTTTTTTATACCAATTTTTCTTAGTGACTGATACGACATTTCTTCTACATAATCTTTTATTATGTTGCTTTTTTTATGTCTAATTTTTGGTAGCTTAGTTGTAATATTAAAATTATTTTTTAAATTTAATTTTGATAAAATTTGACCGATTTTTTTTTCTGAATCACCATATGCTATTGCCGTATCTATTGAATTAATTTTTTTTTTGTTTGAAGATAATAAAATTTTTTTAAATTCATTTAATCTTATAGATTTTTTTCTTGAATTATTTATACCATATGGCAATCCTAGCTGTGCAGTTCCAATAGATATTTTCATGTAAGGCAGATAACTTTGTTATTTTATTCCTTATTTTTCCTTGATATTTTTAAAGATTTCTTATATCGTTCAAATTTTGAACAGTAAAGTAAAAACTTATGAGTAATTGAACTAATTTATATTTGATGATATTACAACATAAATTCAATAAATCTTAACATATGATTTTAAAAAACATTGATAATCCTCTAATTAAGAAAATTCACAATAATTTGACAAAATTTGGATATATTAAAGTATCAAATTTGATAAAAAAAAAATATGTAAATCAACTCCTTTGTCAGTTAAAGCAAATTCATAAAAGTGGGGTTGTTAATAAAGGTTTGCCAGAAAGAGATTCTAAAGATCTTAGAGTAAACAACTTAGCGAAAAGAAGTAAAATTTTTTGTGATCTAGTTTCAGATCCTCAAATAGAAAAAATTTTAAAACCAATTCTTAATGATAAATATTATAGGTTTTTACCACCAAGTGTTCCAAATTATATTTTAGGAGGGTTCAATGGCAGGTCAAGTGGAAATAAGTTAGACTTACATATTGACTCTTGTATGCCGTATCTAGGAAATTACAGAAGTTCTATGTTAGTGCTTTTTGTTTTAGAAAAAATGAGTGATATAAATGGAGCGACTATAATTGTACCAAAGTCGCATTTAAGTGGTACCTACACAGATAGAAAAACCAAAAAAATTAAAATAATTAATGCTTTTCCTGGAGATGTTCTTTTTTTAGATGCTAGAACATGGCATGGTACAACTGAAAATAAAACAAATTCATCTAGATGGTTAATTACTAGCGCATTTTATGCTTGGTGGATGAAGCAACAAGTAGATTTTCCTAGGTCCATTCCCAAAAAAATCCTCAAGAAATTAAGTAATAAACAAAAACAAATCTTAGGCTTTTGTTCGATACCACCGATTAGCGAGGAGGATAGAATAAATATAAAATGTGGTTATGAAGTACTAAAATAAAATATGCTTATTAATTATCAAACAAAACAGTGGGTAAAAAAAAATTCTTTTGAAAAAAAATTTGGGTCAATAAATCCTCCCTTATTTCCAAATGAGATGTTGGTTAGGCTTTGTTCTTCGTCAAGATTTTCAAAGATAAAAATTAATATTTTAAGAAAAAAATTTAAGATTTTAGAAATAGGATGCTTTTCAGGTAATAATTTAAGATTTTTTTTAGAAAAAAAAGTACATTGTTATGGTTCAGAAATAAATAATGAGATGAGAAATCTATGTATTAATAACCTAAAAAAATTTGGCTACAAAAATATTAAAATAAATATAGGAGATAATGAAAATATTAACTATGGTAACAATTATTTTGATTTGTTGGTATCAATTAATACAATCCATTATTCTTACGGTAAAAATTTAGAATATGCAGTCAAAGAGTACGCTAGAGTTATAAAAAAAGGTGGTATTCTCATATTTGAGACACCTACGCCGATGCATACTACGGTCAAAAAATCAAAAAAGGTAGGAGATTTTCATTTTTTATGGGGTGATAAGGGTTTTAGAAACAAAAATCCAATTGGATTTATAAATAATTTAAGTAAATTTAAAAGAATTCTTAATAAGTACTTTTCTAAATTTGAAATTAACCATAAAGTAGAAAGTTATAATAAAATTAAATTATCTACCTATTTTTTTGTCTGTAAAAAATGAGATTTAAAAAAAAGATTAATAAAGAAAAAATAAAATATTATTTAAAAATTATAGATAGAATTGAAAAAACAAGAAGTAAAAATAACTTCAATTGGATGAATATTTTAAGAATATCGTTAAAAAATGCCCCTGAAGAAACTTTAAAGGTAATGAAAAAAATAAATATAGCAGACACAAAAATATTAAAGTTAAATAAGAAATTTAAAAACTAAATTTGAAAAAATTAAACGTTGCAGTTTTAGGACTAGGAGAACATCAACTTAAAGGAATACAAACTTTAAGAAAAAATTACAATATTATTGGATTCGATTTTAATAATTTTGCACCTGGAAAAAAATTTGTAAAAAAGTTTTATAATATTCAACTTAATAAAAAAAAAGAAATACTAGAGCTTTGTTATAAATACGGAATTGTCAAATCATTCGCATTTAATACTGAGGCACCTTTAAAAACTATTTATTATATAAACTCAAAAATCGAAAAGAAAAAAATTAATTTACATCATGTTCAAAATAAATATTTACTTAGAAAAAAACTTAAAAAAAATTTATTACCAGTACCTAAGTTTTTTATATTTAAAAATATTTCACAATTAAAAAAATTGAATTACCCATTTGTTGTAAAACCTGTTTTTGGTTCTGGATCAAGAGGAGTTTTTTTTTCAAGAAACTACCTAGAATTTAAAAGATTATTTAAAAAATTTTACTTTAATTACAAAAATAAAAAGATTTTAGTAGAACAGTATTTGCCTGGAACTGAATTTGCTGTTGATGGATGGATTGACAAAAAGTGTAATATAACAATTGGAGCGATTTCTAAAAAAGAGAGAAGCAAAGCACCAAATTTATTCGATAAAAGTCTTATAATAAATTACCAAAATAAAAAAATAAAAGATAAGTTAAAAATTTATTTAAAAATTTTATTTAGTGTTTTAAAGATTCAAAATCAAATTTTCCATATAGAGTTTAAGTATCAAAAAAACAAAATATATCTAATAGACTTTTCAATTAGAGGAGCGGGTTATTCTGTTTACTCGGAAATTTTATCTAAAATATTAAAACAAAATACAGATCAAATTTTTATTGATATGTGTTTTAATAAGTTGGTTAGGATTAAAAAACCATCTAAAGAATTATTTTATATATTTTTTTTTAATAAATCTCAAATTAAACTAATTAAAAAACTTAAGAGAGAAATACAAAAATTAAAATCTTTTAGAAAAATTAAATTTTATGGTAATTTAGAAAATAATTTAAAAATTGAAAATTCAAGGCTAGGGCACATATTGCTTGCTTCATTTAAAATGAATTTTTTGAAAAAAGATATAAATTTATTAAGGAAAATAATTTCAACATGAAGAAATTTTTTATATGTCTCACGTTTGATACAGACCCAGATATTATTTTATCATCCAAAAAAATTGATTCTAAAGATAAGAAAATAGTAGGTTGGAACGGTTTGACAAAAGGAAAAGAAATAATATTCGATAAAGTAAAATCAGTTGAGAAAAAATATAAAGTTAAAATTCCACAAACTTGGTTTGTTAGAGTTGACAGCCAAATTAAATATTATCATGGTAAAGCAGATTGGCTGCTTAAAAAGTATTCAAAATTTTGGAGAAAAATTATAAAAAATAATGGTGCCATAGAATGGCACATACATTTTAATAAAATTAATAAAGACAACACATGGAGTAATGAAAATAAACCAGGCATAATAAAAAAAATGTTAATTGAAAATCATAAAATATTTAAGTCTTACAAAGCTCCAAACTGTATTAGAATTGGTGAAGCGGTCATGACAAATTATGTCGCTAAAATAATTAAAAATTTAAAAATTACAGCAGATAGCAGTGCTTTGCCCGGAAGAAAAAGGTACGATAAAACAAAATTTTTCGATTGGTCTAAAGCCTTAAACCGACCTTACTTTATGAGTATTAAAAAATATCAGAATGAGACTTTAATAAATAAAAAAGGAAAACTTTTAGAGATACCAATGAATACAATTTTAACTAAGTGTGAATACGATAAAAAACCAGTTAAAAGATATTATAATTTAAGTTTTCACAATAAAATTTTAAGAAAAAATTTAAATTGTTATATTAGAGAAAAAAATTATCTTGTTACTATGACCCATCCTTATGAGGTTGTAAAAACTTTTAAAAATAAATATAATTCAAAATTAATTTCATTTTCAAAGAATGAATTTAAAAAAAATTTAGAGCAAATAATATTATCTTGCTACATAAATAATAAATTACCAATTTTTGTTAATATGGAAACATTAATTAAACTTATAAAGTTAGGTCATGATAAAAAAAAAAATTTATAAATTTTTTAAAGACAAGACAGAATATGATAAATTATTTTTTGCGGGTAGAGCTAATACTTTAATTTGGATTATAAGTGAATATTTAAAAAGTAAAAAAAATCCAACGATAATTTTACCCTCCACACTATGTGTCTCACCTGCAGTAATATTTAAAAATTTAGGTATTAAAATTATTTATGTGGATATAGATTATAGAACAGGCCTTATAAGAGAAGATCTTTTAATAGAAAAAATAAAAAATTTCAAAATTGATGCTATTTTTTACGTAAACTTATTCGGTAATGTTGGTAAAAATAGTTTTTTAAGATATGCAAGAAAAAAAGGCATACTATTAGTTCAAGATTTAGCCCAAACTTTTATAAGCTACTCAAAGAATAAAAATAAAAAATTTATTTTTGGAGATATAATTATAATTTCTTTTGGTTACTCTAAAATTTTTGACTTAAATGGTGGGGCAATATTATTAGCAAAAAATAAAAATCTTTATGAGAAATTAAAAGAGATAAAATTAAAAAAAAATAGTAAAAACTTAGATCATGTTAAAAACTATTATTTGCATTGGTATCATAATGATTTTTCTTGCAGTAGAATAATAAACATTACTCATACTAAGAAATTCGCAAAGAAACTTTACGTTAGACCTTACAATTCGAAACTCGATAAAAAAATTTTTTTATCGTTGAAAAAATTAAATAAAGAGGAGCTGAGAAGAAAAAAAATACTCTCACTTTACAAAAAAGTCTTTAAAAATAAAAAAATAAAAATTTTAAATAATGATGTTTCATTGTTACCTTGGCGATTTTGTTTTTTAGTAAAAAAAAATAGAGACAAAATTTTGAAGGTTTTGAGAGATAGTAAATATGATGCTTCGAGTTACTATCTTGCGTTAAAAAATTACAAAAATTCTGCTAGACTAGAGGATAAAATTATAAATTTGTGGTTGGATAATAAAATAAACAAGAGGAAAATTTATCGTCAGTACCAAATTATAAAAAATCTTTTATGAAAAATTTTAAAATACTCGATTGTACTTTAAGGGATGGATCTTATGTTCTGGATTTCAATTTTTCTTTAATTGATACTTTTCTAATTTCTAAAGTTTTATTTGAAAGTGGAATAAATTATGTTGAAATTGGTCACGGTCTAGGATTAGGGGCATCAAAAATTAAAAAAATAAAAAATTCTCTATATAGTGATAATGATTATATCAAAATTTCTAATTTGGCTAAAGTTTCAAAAAAAAATAAAATTGGAAGCTTTTGTTTTTCAAATAACGTCTCTTACAAAAACTTTGATGACGCAAAGAAAAATGGATTAAATTTTATTAGATTTGCTTTTGAAAAAAAAAATTTTACAAAAATAAAAAGGGACATAAACTATTGTAAAAAAATTGGATTTGAGGTTCATTTAAATTTGATAAAAACATATATATACTCACAAAAACAATTTGAAACAATTATTCAAAATATTAATCAGCTTAATATTGACTATTTGTATATAGTAGATTCGTCTGGTGGCATGACAGGTAAAGAAGTAAAATCATACATTGAATTAGCAAGAAAAAAACTTTTGGGTAAAATAAAAATCGGTTTTCACGGACATAATAACCTTGGTATTGCGAATTCTAATTGTATAACTGCTTTAGAAAATGGGGCCGAAATAGTTGATGCATCTATGCTTGGTATGGGTAGAGGTGCTGGTAATGCGATAACAGAAAGCGTTGCCGCTTACTTGATAAGAGAAAAATATTTAAAAGAGATAGATTTAAAAAAAATCTTATTTTTTATACAAAATTATTTGCTAAAAATATTTCCACAGAATTATTTAATTGAAAACGTTCTTATAGGTAAAAGTTATTTCCATGATAGCGAAATTGAAATTTTGAAGGATTTTTCAAGAAAAAATAAGATTAATTATTTAAATGCTTTAGACAAAATTTCTTTTAAAAAAGGTTTTAATAAAAAAAAAATTAAAAAGAATATTGACAAAATGAACAGTGTATCAAAAGTAAGAGACGTTTATTTTGATCATAAAAAAACTATAGAAAATGATAAATTATTGCCAAGAAAATATTATGACTTTACTGATTTTAAAAAAAATTTAGTTGCTCAAAGTTTAAAGCTAAATTCAAAAAAAGTTATTACTATATGTCGAGGAAAAATTAGAGATTTAAAAATATATAATGAATTTGGCTTAGCCCTAGGCCACATTGTTAGTGAATCTAAATTAGTAGACAAAAAAATAATAAAAGAGTTTAAAGATTTTAACTTATTTTTTGATAAAAATTTAAATAAAGAAAATTTTTATAGCTATTCTGAGCACGAAGTAAAACTCAAAGCTTGTGCGGATATAGCTAATTTGAAAAAATATAAAACTATCAAATTTATTGGTAAATTCGAAAAAGATTTTAAAGACAAAATTAAAGAGATAAGGACATCAAAAATATCAAAAAAGATTCTTTATATATTGACAGGGAATAAAATTCCAAAAATACATAAGAAAAGCGATGTTTTGATTCTTGATAATATTAAAAAAAATGACGCTTCAAATAAGAAAATTAATTTAATAAAACC
>CACMMN010000002.1:45000-160878 GCA_902614905.1 uncultured Pelagibacteraceae bacterium
TCAGGTTCTATTTCACTCCCCTAATAGGGGTTCTTTTCACCTTTCCCTCACGGTACTAGTTCACTATCGGTCACTAAAGAGTATTTAGGCTTAGAGGGTGGTCCCCCTATATTCGAGCAAGATTTCACGTGTCCCGCTTTACTCAAGAATAAATTTAAGCATTACTTTTACTGGACTATCACCATCTTTGGTTAGCATTTCCATACTATTCAAATTTTCTTAAATTTATTACTGGCCTGTTCCGCTTTCGCTCGCCACTACTCACGGAATCTCAATTGATTTCTTTTCCTCTGGTTACTTAGATGTTTCAGTTCTCCAGGTTCTCTCTTTAAATCTATTTATTCAATTTAAAGTTACACATAAAGTGCAGGGTTTCCCCATTCGGATATTTTCGGATCAAAACTTGCATACAGTTCCCCGAAACTTTTCGCAGTATACCACGTCCTTCATCGTCTTTTAGTGCCAAGGCATCCGCCACACGCCCTTAAACGCTTGATTTATGCACAGAAAAAAATTCTGTGTTTGAATCAAATTTTTATTCAATGTTTTAAATTAAAACATTTGTGATTGTTCATCTATTCGAACAATCGGATATAGATATTGATAATTTAAAATATTCACAAATAAAATAACTATGTGTTTCTTGGTGGAGGATAGCGGGATCGAACCGCTGACCTCCTGAATGCAAATCAGGCGCTCTCCCAGCTGAGCTAATCCCCCAGATAAGTTTGGTGGGCCGAGATAGACTCGAACTATCGACCCCACCCTTATCAAGGGTGTGCTCTAACCAACTGAGCTACCGGCCCTCATTGTATTTAAGAGAAACACAAAAAATTAAGAAGAGAAATGCGGACGGTCAACATTAACCTGTTAAATATTTAGAATAAAATTTAAAAAACTTTATTCATCCTTAGAAAGGAGGTAATCCAGCCGCAGGTTCCCCTACGGCTACCTTGTTACGACTTCACCCCAGTCGCTGACTATACCGTGGTCAAAGTTTTTAACCTTTGCCTTAAGGTAGAACCAACTCCCATGGTGTGACGGGCGGTGTGTACAAGACCCGGGAACGTATTCACCGCGGCGCGCTGATCCGCGATTACTAGTAATTCCAGCTTCATGTACTCGAGTTGCAGAGTACAATCCGAACTGAGGCATTTTTTTAGGATTTGCTTAACGTCGCCGTTTTGCCTCCTATTGTAAATGCCATTGTAGCACGTGTGTAGCCCAACACGTAAGGGCCATGAGGACTTGACGTCATCCCCACCTTCCTCCAGCTTATCACTGGCAGTTCTTTCAGAGTGCCCAACTAAATGATGGCAACTAAAAGTAAGGGTTGCGCTCGTTGCGGGACTTAACCCAACATCTCACGACACGAGCTGACGACAGCCATGCAGCACCTGTGTTTCGTCCGGCCGAACCGAAAACTTTAATCTCTTAAAGTCGCGACGAACATGTCAAGTGTTGGTAAGGTTCTGCGCGTATCTTCGAATTAAACCACATGCTCCACTACTTGTGCGGGTCCCCGTCAATTCATTTGAGTTTTAACCTTGCGGTCGTACTCCCCAGGCGGTGTGTTTATTGCTTTCGCTGCGACACTGAAAATAAATTTCCAACGTCTAACACACATCGTTTACGGCATGGACTACGAGGGTATCTAATCCTCTTCGCTACCCATGCTTTCGTTCCTCAGTGTCAGTAATGATCCAGAAAGCTGCCTTCGCAATTGGTATTCTTTCTAATATCTACGAATTTCACCTCTACACTAGAAATTCTGCTTTCCTCTATCATACTCTAGCTAAAAAGTTTTGATGGCAGTTCCAGAGTTAAGCTCTGGGATTTCACCACCAACTTTTTTAACCACCTACGAACTCTTTAAGCCCAGTAATTCCGAACTACGCTAGGTCCCTTCGTATTACCGCGGCTGCTGGCACGAAGTTAGCCGGACCTTCTTATTCGGGTACAGTCATTTTCTTCCCCGACGAAAGAGCTTTACAACCCAAAGGCCTTCTTCACTCACGCGGCATCGCTGCATCAGGGTTTCCCCCATTGTGCAAGATTCCCTACTGCTGCCTCCCGTAGGAGTTTGGGCCGTGTCTCAGTCCCAATGTGGCTGATCATCCTCTCAAATCAGCTATTGATCATTGTCTTGGTAGGCCATTACCCCACCAACAAACTAATCAAGTGCAGGCTCATCCAATGGCGCATAAAGCTTTCTCCGTAAAGACTTATGAGGTATTAGCACAAGTTTCCTCGTGTTATTCCTCACCATAGGGAAGATACCTACATGTTACTCACCCGTCTGCCACTAAGTATTGCTACTTCGTTCGACTTGCATGTATTAGGCGTGCCGCCAGCGTACGTTCTGAGCCATGATCAAACTCTCAAGTTTAAAAACGGCGCACACTAGCTTCCATATAAATCTAAGAATAAATTTATATGTAGTTGAAGTGTGTACGACAAATTTTGGTAACCTTAACCGTCCACACTTCTCTTCTTAAATTTCACTTTTAAAATAGCTAATTAGGCAAAAACCTAATAATAACAATATTTTTATTGTTTGGAGAAAATGCTTATAGTACAAATTGCCTCTAAATCAAGAATTATGATCGAAAAAATCTTTAAAAAAATCAATAAAAACAACATTTTTTTGACTTAGAAGCGATAATAAAATAAATACCTCAATAAAATGGATTTTATTCAACTTAAAATTGTTAATTTCTTAAAGAAAAACATCGAGATCTTTTTATTAATATTTCTTCTAGTAATTACAACATTTATAACTCAATTATATAACCTAAATAATCAAAAAGTTCAGAGAGATTATTTGGAAATTTTAAGAAACTCTTATTTCAAAAAATCTGTAAACTATTTTTTTTCTAATTTAAAACCAAAGTTCGAAGATATTGAATATAAAATCAAAGCTGGTGATACAATTGTTAATATTTTAAACGAACTAGAAGTAAACAAACATGAAGTACAAAAAATTGCTAAAGTGTTAGAAAAAGCTAAAGCTCAAAATCTAACACAAAATCAAACCATAAAACTAACATTAGAAAATACAAATAAATTGAAAGAGGTTTCTAATATTTTAATACCAGTAAGTAAATCTAGAAAATTAGAAATACTAAAAGATTTAGAAAACAATACTTTTATTAAAAGAGAAATAATAACAAATTTAGAAAAAAAAATTATTTTGAAAGAAGGTATTATAAAATCAAGTTTATATAAAAGTGCAACACAAGAAAATATCAGTCCAAATGTAATTATTGAATTTGCAAGGCTTTATGGATTTCAAGTTGATTTTCAAAGAGACATCAGAAAAAATGACTCTTTTCAAATAATATATGAAATTTTTGTAGACGAAAATGGAGAAGTTTTTGAAAATGGTAATATAATATATGCAAACTTAATATTGCGTGGTCAATACAATCAACTATATTATTTTCCAAAGAAAAATTTTAATGGTCACTATGATGAAAATGGTAAGAGTATAAAAAAAGCGTTAATGAAGACTCCAATCAATGGGGCAAGATTATCTTCATCTTTCGGAATGCGAAAACATCCTATTCTTGGTTACAACAAAATGCACAGAGGAACTGACTTTGCAGCACCAGAAGGAACACCAATAATGGCGTCCGGTGATGGTGTTATAATTAAAGCTGGTTGGTGTGGCGGTGGAGGAAACTGTGTAAAAATAAAACATAACAAAACTTATCAAACTGTATATGCTCACATGAAAAATTTTTCTAACCTTGCAGTTCCAGGAAATCGTGTGAAACAGGGACAAGTAATTGGTTACGTGGGCTCTACTGGGATGTCTACAGGTCCACATTTGCACTATGAGGTTTTAGAAAATGGAAAGAAAATTAATTCACAACTTCTTAAGCTTCCTCCAGGAAAATCGTTAGAAGGATCTAACAGAAAAAATTTTGAAATAGTTAGATTAAAAACAGATGTGTTGAAATCTGATTTGGTTGCAAAATTTTAATTTGTATCAAAAGAATTTTGTGTTTTATCTTTTTGTTTTTCTTTTTGCTCAATAGAAATTCTTAAAAAATGATCCGCATATTGATAATAGTTTTCAGAGAGAATTTTATCTCCATTTGAAAGTGCTTCCCTAGCTAACTCATTATACTTAGTTATTAGTTTGTCAACATTGCCATTATTTCTATTATTTTTTCTTCTAAAACCATTTTCTCTGTTGCCAAAATCTGAGTTTAACCTGCTAATTTCATTTGATCTTTTAAATGACCTATCTTGCATACCTCTGTTTCTGTTTCTTTTCTGGTTATTTTTAAATGGTCTCATTAGAATGTTAATTTAATTTTGTGGAAACTATGCATCTATCATAATTCGATAAATCTTTTACTATTTTATTTATATAAAATTTATTTTTTTTTAAAATTCTAGTCACTATGTATTTTTGATCACTACCAATTTCAACAATTAATTTTCCATTAACCTTTAATAACTGTGATGATTTATTTATCACTTTTATTAACATCTCAATTCCATTAATGCCTCCATTTAAAGCTTTTAATGGTTCATACTCACTAACGCCCAAATATTTAAGTTGATGTTTGTCAATATAAGGAGGATTACTTATAATTAAATCATATTTTCCTGAATTAAAATTGTCAACATCTGTTTTTATAATTTTGACTCTATTTGTAATGTGATGTAATTTTGCATTAATTTTAGCTATTTTTACAGCCTTCAAACAATTATCAATACCAATTGCGGAGCAGTTTTTTCTATCTTTCAATATAGATGTAATTAAACATCCTGAACCAATACCTATTTCTAAAAGCTTTTTTTTTTGATTTTTTGAAAATATATTTAAAGTTTCCTCTACTAAATGCTCTGTTTCAGGTCTTGGGATTAGCACGTTTTTATTTATATAAAATTCGTTTTTCCAAAACTCCTTTTTTTTTAGAATATATGCAATTGGCTCATTTGCCCTTCTTCTCTCTATTTTTAACAAAAACTTGTTATAGCTATCAATAGTAATCTTTTTTTTCAAGTTAAGTATCAATTCTTCTTTTGAGATATTTAAACTATCAGACAATAATAATTCTGAATCTATTTTATAGCTGGATATGTTATTAGATTTTAATAAACCATAAGCAACATCTAATGCCTTAAGTAAATTCATTTATCTAAACTATTAAGTTTCTCTTCTTGAGCATGTAAATTAAGATTATCAGCTATTTCATCAAATATCTCACCTTCCATAAACTCTTCTAATTTATGTAAAGTAAGGTTTATTCTATGATCGGTAACTCTGCCTTGGGGAAAATTGTATGTTCTAATTCTTTCTGATCTGTCTCCGCTTCCAATTTTGCTTTTTCTATCTTTTGATCTTGCATCCTCTAATTTTTTTCTCTCTAATTCGTACACTCTAGATCTTAAAATTTTTAGACCTTTTTCTTTATTTCTAATCTGCGATTTTTCATCTTGCTGGCTTACAACTATCCCTGTAGGAACGTGTGTGATTCTAACTGCTGAGTCCGTAGTGTTCACACTTTGACCTCCAGGTCCACTACTTCTGAACACATCAACTCTTAAATCTTTTTCATCAATTTTTACATCAACTTCCTCAGCTTCTGGTAAAACAGCTACAGTAGCTGCGGATGTATGTACTCTACCCTGAGTTTCAGTGTCAGGAACTCTTTGTACCCTGTGAACTCCACTTTCAAATTTAAGTGATGAATAAATATTTTTTCCTTTAATGCTCGCTATTACTTCTTTAAGACCTCCTGCATCACTTTTGGAAATACTTATTAATTCTAATAACCATTTTTTTTTATTGCTTACTTTTTCATACATTTTAAATAAATCTGCTGCAAATAAGCTTGCTTCTAAACCACCCGTTCCAGCCCTAATTTCTATTATTGCGTTTTTTTTATCAGCATCATCTTTTGGAAGTAAAAATAATTTTAATTTTTTTTCATTAAATAATTTTTTCTTACTTAATTCATCCATCTCAATTTTTGCTAAATCCTTCATTTCTTGATCAGAATTTGAGTCATTTAATATTTTTTTTAAATCATTTACAGTTTCTTCAAAAGATAAGTACTGTTTTGCATTAATTAAGATCTCATTTAAGTCAGAATATTCTTTTGAAATTTTTGCGAAATTTTTTTTATCTATTTTATCTGAAGATAATTTGTTTTCTAATAGTTTGTGTTTAGAGACAATTTCTCTTACTTTATCAATGGGTATCATTATTGCTTTTTATTAAGAATTTCTGCTTCTTTTTTTTCTACAAGAGAGACTACTTGAGAAATAATTTCATTGTTTTTTATTTTTTTGTTTTGAAGACCATTTAGATACAACATATTGCTATCTTTGCCTCCACCAGTTATTCCAATTTCTGTTTGAGAAGCTTCACCAGGTCCATTTACCACACAGCCAATAATTGAGATTGTTATAGGTGTTTTTATATGAGCTAACTTTTCTTCCAACTTTTTTACAGTTTTTATGACATCAAAACCTTGTCTTGCACAAGATGGACATGAAATTATTTTAACTCCTCTTGATCTTAAATTTAATGACTTAAGGATTTCATTGCCAATTTTAATTTCTTGGACTGGATCATCAGAAAGAGATACTCTTAAAGTATCTCCTATACCTTCTAACAATAGTACACCTAAACCTATAGATGATTTGACGCTTCCTGGAACAAAGCTGCCAGACTCAGTAATACCTAAATGTAATGGATAATCAGTTTTTTTTGATAGTTGTCTATAAGCTGCGATCGATAAAAAAACATCAGAAGATTTTACACTTACTTTTATCTGATCAAAATTTTTATCCTCTATTAATTTTATATTTCTTAAAGCGCTCTCAACTAAAGCTTCTGGACATGGTTCTTTATATTTTTTTAATATATCTTCCTCCAATGATCCAGCGTTAACTCCAACTCTAATTGAGCAACCGTTATATCTCGCTGATTTAACAACCTCGTTTAATTTATCCTCGCCACCAATATTCCCTGGATTTATTCTTAAGCATTTGGCGCCATTATCTGCAGCCTCTAAGGCTCTTTTATAATGAAAATGGATATCTGCTATTATTGGAACTTTGGAATGTTTGCAAATTTCTTTTAAAGCTTGAGTTGATACTTCATCAGGACATGATACTCTTACTAAATCTGCTCCCTCATTTACAAGATCATCAATTTGTTTAATTGTCCCTATTATATCATTGGTCAGCGTATTTGTCATTGATTGAACAGATATTGGATTGGAGCCCCCAATTTTTACATCACCAACTCTGATTTCTTTTGAATTTCTTTTTAAAATATCTCTATAAGGTCTTAGACTCATAAATTATTACTTAATTTAAATTCTTGGTGAAGTATTTCAACAGATTTTTTTAAATTTTTTTTGTTAATTAAAACAGAAATCTTAATTTCTGATGTAGAAATCACCTCTATATTTATTTTTTTTTTTGCTAGAGCTTTGAACATTCTGTATGTAACTCCTGGTGTAGTGATCATTCCTACTCCAATTATTGACACTTTTGATACATTTTTATTTATAATTAATTTTTTAAATTTGATTGATTTATTATTTTCAATAAGTCTTCGAGTTTTGATCAAGTCCTCAAGTTTTATAGTGAATGTCAAATCTGTCTCTCTTCTATTAGCTGATATATTTTGAACTACCATATCTACATTGATTGAATTTTCATAAAGAGGTCTGAAGATAGATGCTGCAACACCTGGTTTATCTTTTACACCTATCAGTGTTAATTTTGCATCATTTTTTGTAAAAGAGATTCCCCTTATAGTATTTCTGCTAAAAATATTTTTTTTTTTTGTTATTGTTGTTCCTTTTACTTTAGAAAAAGTTGATCTCACATCAATTTCTATCCTATTTAGCCTTGCCTCTTGTATTGAAGCTGGTTGCATAATTTTTGCACCAAGAGATGCCATTTCTAACATCTCTTCATAGGATATTTTGTTTATTTTTTTTGCAGATTTTATTAGGTTTGGATCTGTAGTATAAACACCTTTTACATCAGTATATATTACACATTTTTTAGCATTAAAGAATTTTGCGCATAATATTGCACTTGTATCTGACCCACCCCTTTCGAGTGTTGTTACTCTAAATTCTGAGTTTATCCCTTGAAAACCAGTAATAATTGGTATTCCACCTACTTTGAGATAATTGATGATTTTAGTTTTTTGTATTTTTATTATTCTTGATGAACTGTAATTACCTTTGGTTATAATTGGTAAT
Organism: uncultured Pelagibacteraceae bacterium; assembly: GCA_902614905.1. Lineage (GTDB taxonomy): Bacteria > Pseudomonadota > Alphaproteobacteria > Pelagibacterales > Pelagibacteraceae > Pelagibacter. The sequence goes on from CACMMN010000002.1 coordinate 53,253, forward strand.
TGCCATCCTAGCCAAGATCTTGCCTTATATCCTAGTTCCTTAAGTTTCCCAGCAATTAAAGCACATGCAATTTGTTCACCAGTTGATAAAATAACATCCTTTTCATCATTTGGAAAATTTTGAGAGATTTGTTTAGTTTTTATTAATAATTGATTTGTAACTCCACTCATCGCAGAGGATACAACAATTACTCTATATTTTTTTTTCACATAAGAAGTAATTATTTTGGCTACTTTTTCAATTTTTTTTATGGTTCCCACTGAGGTGCCACCAAATTTTAGGACAATAATTTTCATTGATATATTTAATTTAAATTTTATATTTAGGTAAATATTATCATAAATAAAAAGTCAACTATCAATGAAAAATATTACAATTAATAAAAAAGAAATTGACAAATTTTCAAAATTAGCGTCAGAATGGTGGGACCCTGAGGGAAAATTTAAACCATTGCACAAATTTAATCCAGTTAGACTTAATTATATAAAAAAATGTATTGTTAAAGATATTAAAAAAAAAACTACTGCCAAACCTTTAAATAATATTAAAATATTGGATATTGGTTGTGGAGGTGGCCTCCTTTGTGAGCCTCTTTCAAAATTGGGTGCTAAAGTTGTAGGTATAGACGCCTCTGAGAAAAACATAAAAATTGCTAAAACCCATGCGAAACGAAGTAATTTGAAAATAAATTATTATTGCGCTTCTCCAGAAAATTTTAATTTTAAAGAGAAATTTGACGTGGTATTGAATATGGAAATCGTAGAACATGTGGAAAATGTGAGTTTATTTCTTAAGGAAAGTACAAAATTTTTAAAAAAGGATGGAATAATGTTTATTGCAACATTAAACAAAACACTAAAGTCATATGTTTTTGCAATACTAGGTGCGGAATATATTTTAAGATGGTTACCAATTGGAACTCATGATTGGAATATGTTTGTAGAACCACTTAAACTTAAACAAATATGTCAAAAAAATTCATTAATTTTAGATGAAATTCTTGGTGTTAAATACAATGTCCTTTCGAGTGATTGGGAACTCTCCCCAGATTATGATGTAAACTATATAACAAGGTTCAAAAAAATTTAGTTTTTTTTATCCTCAATCCAAGGAAATACTTGAGTATCAATCCCCTCTTCCTGTAATTCTCTAATCTGTTTTTTTGAAGCTGTTCCATAAATACCTTTTGAATTTTTTTTGTGATTATAATGAATTGACCTTGCTTTATATGCAAAATCATTTCCAACATCTTCAAAATTATTTTTTATAAAGTTTTGAAATTCTAAAATCCTTTTTTTTATTTTTTGACTATTGTTTATTTTTATTTTATTTTCTTTTCTGGTTTTTAAGCTTAATACATTTGGGGCCATTATAGTTTTTTTAATTTTACTAGAATTACATAAATGACAATTAAGCAATCTTTTCTTCTTTAGTCTTTCAAATTCGCATGAAGATGAAAACCAGCTATCAAAAGAATATTTACAGCTTATGCAATATAATTTATATCTAATCATTTAACTTCTGTAGTCTGAATTAATTTCTAAATATTTTTTTGTAAAATCCATAGTATAACAAGTAAAATTTTTTTTACCTAAATTAATATCTAATGTAATTTTTATGTAATCATTTTTCATATAATCCTTGAGATTATTTTCAGAGTAAGTCTTGGAAATTTGTCCTTTTTCAAAAACTTTGTGGTCACCAAACATTAAACTTAGGGAGTTTATATTAAATTCTACATTATTCTTGCCAGCCGCCATCATAACTCTTCCCCAATTAGGATCTTCGCCTGCAATTGCAGTTTTAACCAAAGGAGAGTTAGCTATCGAAAAAGCTATTTTTTTAGCATCTTCTTCATTTTTACATTTTAGTACATCTATTTGAATAAATTTTGATGCTCCTTCACCATCACTGACTACTCTCTTAGCTAAATTTAATAATACATTGTTTACAGCTTTATCAAATTCTTTTAATTTTAAATCATTAATATTCGATACATATTTATTTTTTGCGCTACCAGTTGAAAAAAAGGTAATCATGTCATTTGTGCTTGTATCACCATCACAAGATATTGCGTTAAATGTATCATTAATATTTTTTTTTAAAATTTTTTTTAAAATAGTTGAAGATAAATTTGCATCTGTAAAAATATAAGCAAGTGTTGTAGCCATATTTGGAAATATCATTCCAGAGCCTTTGGCAATGCCATAAATTTTTACCTTTGTATTGCCTATTTTGCATTCTTCCATTGATAATTTCGGTTTTAAATCAGTTGTAAGAATACTCATTGCTGATTTTATCCATAAATATTTGTTTTGAGTATATTTTATTTTATCAACTAAATTTTTAATTGACGATTTAATTTTAGTTACAGGAAATGGTTCTCCTATTGTGCCAGTGCAACCAAATAAAATGTCTTTAGATGTAATTCTTTTTGGATTATCCTCATCACATTTTTGCTTGATACTTAAGAGTCTGGCGGCTTCATCTGCAATTTCTTTCAAAGAATTATATCCTTTTGAACCTGTCAAACAATTTGCATTTCGTGAATTCACTATCAGTGCTTTAATTTTTTTATTCTTTATTGAAAGGTTCCACTTAATATTTTCTGAAATAACCTTCGATTGAGTATATACTGATGCGTATTCAGCTCCATTTCTAAAATAAAAAAGTACAAGGTCGTCCCTGTTATTATTATATAAATTTGCGGAAGTTACAGAAATTGACAACCCATCCAGGTGATCCAAGTCTTGAAAGTCCCCCATTTTTGACCTGTCTTTTTTAGAAATCAAAAAATTGCTTAAATTTATAGCCATAATATTTAAATTTATTTGTTAATAACTATATAATTAATTAATTATTAATGTATATGAAAAATTAAAAAATGCTTAATCCTTTAAGTTTTATAAGTAAAATTTTTAAAAGCGACAACCAGAATGAATTGGATAAAATCCAGCATCTTCTAAAGAGAATAAATGACCTCGAAAAAGAAATTTCAAAATTGGATGACAAAGATTTTCCCGAAAAAACCAAAAATCTTAAATCAAAATTAATTAATGGATCTATTAATAATGAAATACTTTGTGAGGCATTTGCATTAGTTAGAGAGGCCTCTAAAAGACAAAGAGGTGAAAGACATTTTGATGTTCAAATCTTAGGTGGCATAGTTTTACATCAGGGAAAAATTGCAGAGATGAAAACTGGTGAGGGCAAAACGATTACTATTGCCTTGGCTGCTTACCTTAATTCGCTAATTGGTAAAGGGGTTCATATTGTTACTGTTAATGATTATCTGGCCAAAAGGGATTGTGAAAATATGTCAAAAATTTATAATTTTTTAGGTGTGAGTTGTGGTTTTATTAACAATAATCAAAATGATGAAGAAAGGTTAAAAAATTATAAATGCGATATTACTTATGCTACTAATAGCGAACTTGGTTTTGATTATTTGAAAGATAATATGAAACTTTCCTTAAATCAAATAGTTCAAAAAAATCGATCTTATGCGATAGTTGATGAAATAGACTCTTGCTTAATTGATGAAGCGAGAACACCTTTGATTATTTCTGGTCAAGCAGAAGATATGAGTAATCAGTACAGGTCTATAAATAATTTTATTAAAAAATTAAGTTCATCTGACTTCGAGATAGATGAGAAAGATAGAACAATCATACTAACTAACAGTGGCATAGATAATGTAGAAAATATTTTAGCTAAAACTGGTATTCTCAAAAATAATAATTTTTACGATCCCGGTAATCTTCATATAGTTCACCATGTAAATCAAGCGTTGAAGGCAAACTTTTTGTTCAAAAAAGATAAGGATTACGTTGTTGTAAATAAGAAAATTAAAATCATAGATGAAATCTCTGGCAGAATACTTGAAGGAAGAAGATATGCTGACGGATTGCACCAAGCAATTGAAGCGAAAGAAAATGTTAATATTGAAATAGAAAATCAAACTCTTGCATCAATTACTTATCAAAATTATTTTAAGTTATATGATAAAATAGCTGGCTGTACTGGAACAGCATTTACTGAAAGCCAAGAGTTTTTCGAAATCTATAACTTAAATGTAGTCTCGATACCAACAAATAAGAAAATGATTAGGAAAGACTATAATGACAAAATTTTTAGGACAGAGAAGGAAAAAAAAATAGCTATTATCGAGCTGATATCAGAGTGTAATAAAAAAGGGCAGCCAGTTTTAGTTTTTACATCAAGTGTAGATAAATCCGAAATATACTCCGATCTATTAAAAAAGAAAAAAATTGAACATACTGTTTTAAATGCAAAAAACCATGAGAAAGAGGCTGAAATAATTGCAAATGCGGGAAAATTAAACTCAGTAATAATAACAACGAGTATTTCTGGCAGAGGTGTTGATATCCAGCTTGGTGGAAAAAAAATTAATGCTGATAAAACTGAAAATAATGAATTAATTAAGGAAAAAGAAAAAGTAAAATCTTTAGGTGGTTTATATGTGATAGGAACAGAAAGAATGGAGTCTCGTAGAGTTGATAACCAAGCAAGAGGTAGATCTGGAAGACAAGGAGATGAGGGAAATTCGATATTTTTTGTAAGTTTGGAGGATGATTTAATGCGAATTTTTGGATCAGAATCTATGAACAATATGCTGGAAAAACTTGGACTTAAAGATGGTGAAAGCATTGATCACCCATGGATTAATAAAGCTTTAGAAAGAGCTCAGCAGAAAGTTGAGGCTAGAAATTTTGATATTCGAAAATCACTTTTAAAATTTGATAATGTTCTTAATGATCAAAGACAAGTAATTTTTGGTCAGAGAAAAGAGGTTTTGAGCGCAGATGAAATAACACACTTTATTGATAAACTGTTGGATGATGAAATTAATCAAGTTTTAAATGAGAAAATTAAGTCTATTGATTTAGATAAGAATAAAGTTTTAAAGGGCAAATTTGAAGTCTTGCTTCAAAATAAAGATGATCAATATTTGAATAAAATTCTTTCATCTAACCAAGGTATTATAGCAGAAAAGATAAAAGAAAAATTTTTTGAAAAAAGAAGTCAAAGAGTGTCTAAAATATCAAAAATCGGTAATCAAGATCTTGAAAGAAAAATATTTTTACAAATAATCGACTTAAATTGGAAAAATCATATTCAGTATCTTGAGCAGCTTAGACAAGTAATTGGTTTGAGATCTTATGGGCAAAGAGATCCCTTAATCGAATATAAGAAAGAGTCATTTCAGCTATTTGAAAAATTATTGGAAAAACTAAGACAAGATACACTATCAATTTTATTAAATATAAGAATTGAAAATAATTCAAATTTAACTACGAAAAGAATAAATCCTGAGAATAAATCAAAGAAAAAGATTGGTAGAAATGAACTTTGTTATTGTGGATCAAATAAAAAGTTTAAACATTGTTGTGGATCTTTATCAAAAATTTAAATCAAGTAATATAAAGATAAAAAAATTACAAATATTAATATAATAATATAATATTTTTTTTTATTTAATTTATTACGAAAATCAAAAAATTTGCTGACACTATCATTAAATAATTCGTTAGATGATAAAGTTGGATTAGAAAGACCTTTATCTCTTCCAATATTTAAATACTTTTTTTTTCTTTGTTCAATAACATCCTGTCTTGACATAACAGTTAACTCCCCTAAATTTCTACTAATTGATTTTCTCAAATCTTTCAACATTTTGTCTCTGTCTCTATGCGCTCCACCGCTTGGCTCTAAAATTATTTCATCAATTATTTTAAGTTCTAATAAATCATTAGAAGTGAGTTTCATTGCAGTGGCCGCCTCTAAAGTTTTTTTTGGATCTCTCCACAAAATAGATGCGCACCCTTCCGGGGAAATTACAGAATATATTGCATTTTCAAACATTAATATTTTATTAGATGAAGCTAAAGCAATTGCTCCTCCGGATCCACCTTCTCCAATGATAACTGAAATTGTCGGTACACTAAGAGACAAAGAACATTCAATTGATTTAGCAATGGCTTCGGCCTGACCTCTCTCCTCCGCTCCAACACCTGGGTAAGCACCTGGTGTATCAATGAATATTATTACAGGTAATCCGAATTTATCCGCAATTTTCATCAATCTAATAGATTTACGGTATCCTTCTGGTTTCATCATTCCAAAATTTCTCTCTATCCTTGACTCCAGGTCGTCTCCTTTTTCTTGTCCAATAACCATTACTGATTGTCCTTCAAAGTTAGCAAGTCCGGCTAGAGAAGATTTATCCTCTCCAAATAATCTATCTCCTGAAAGAGGAAAAAAATTATCAAAAAGATTATCAATGAAAAATTTAGATTTTGGTCTATTCTCATGCCGCGCTACTAAAGTGGTCTGCCAAGGGTTAAGGTTTGAATAAATTTCTTTTAATTTTTTATCAAGTTCAGATTGTAACTTATCGATTTTGTCTGTATCTACGGTAGATATGCCCTCATTGTTATAAGGATCTTTTAATCGATCTATTTCTAATTCAATATTTTTAATTTCATTTTCGAAATTTAAATAGTTTTTCATATGTAATAATATTCATTATAATTTAAAAAAGGCAACATAATGATTGCGGTATTATTAATAGAAATAATCCTTGTAAATATGGAATTAAATAAAATATGATAAGTTATGAATAAAATCAAAAATCAATACCTTTTAGTAGGAAAATTGTTTGTAAGTAAAATTTTATATAACTTTGTTAACAAAGAGCTTTTAAAAAAAACAAAAATTAAGTCTAAAAAATTTTGGTCGGGGTTAGAAAAATCTTTATATTTTTTAAGAGATAAAAATGAAAAATTGATTGAAACTAGAAAAGAACTACAAAATCATATAGATGAATGGCACTTAAAAAATAAAAAATTTAATATTAAAAAATACAAAAAGTTTCTTTTAGAAATAGGATACTTAAAAAAACAAACTTCTAATTTTAAAATTCAAACAAACAACGTCGACAACGAAATAGCAAAAATACCTGGGCCTCAATTAGTTGTACCAATATCTAATGCCAGATATGCTCTGAATGCGGCAAATGCAAGATGGGGAAGTCTTTATGATGCTCTTTACGGAACAGATGCTATTGGTTCAGAAAAATTAGACAATAGATATAATCCTGTGAGAGGCGGCAAAGTAATTAGATACTGTAGAGATTTTCTTGATGAAATATTCCCTCTAAAAAACGGTTCCTGGAAAAAAATTAACTCCTTAAAAATAATAGATCATAAACTTTCTTTAAAAATTGATAAAAAAAATATAAAACTTAAAGAGCCTAAGCAATACAAAGGTTACAGATCGGTTGATAAAAAATTAAAAGGTGTTCTTCTAGTAAATAACAACCTACACGTTGAGCTAATTATAAATCCTTATGCCTTTAGTGCAAACAATGACCCTATAGGTCTTAGTGATTTAGTGATAGAATCTGCAGTTTCAACAATTATAGATCATGAGGATAGTGTTGCAGCAGTTGATGCTGAAGATAAAGTTTTGGGATACCGAAATTGGTTGGGACTAATGAAAGGAGATCTAAAAGTAAAATTTGAAAAATTAGGAAAAAAATATGAGAGATTTTTGAATTCTGACAGAAATTATATTTCTTCTAAAGGAAAAGGAATTAAATTACATGGACGAGCTTTACTGTTAAATAGAAATGTTGGACATCTAATGAAAACTCCAGCAGTTCTGTTTTCAGATAAATCCCAAATCCCAGAAGGTATCTTAGATGCTTTTATAACATCAGCAGCTTGTCTTCATGATCTAGAATTAAAAAAAAATTCAAGAACAGGTTCTATTTACATAGTTAAACCAAAAATGCATGGACCAGATGAGGTTGCATTTGCTGATGAGATATTTTCAAAAGTTGAGGAGGTTTTAAAAATAAAGAGTAATACTATTAAAATTGGAATAATGGACGAGGAAAGGAGAACCAGCTCAAACCTCAAACATTGTATAAAAAAAGTAAAAAAAAGAGTTGTTTTTATAAACACAGGATTTCTAGATAGAACAGGGGATGAAATGCATACATCAATGGAAGCAGGACCAATGATGAAAAAAGGTGATATGAAAAATTCTAATTGGATAAAAGCTTATGAAAATAATAATGTGAAAATTGGATTAGAGTGTGGATTTTCGGGAAAAGCTCAAATTGGAAAAGGAATGTGGGCTGCTCCAGACAAAATGCAGGATATGTTGAGCCAGAAAATTGAACATCCCAAATCCGGGGCTAATTGTGCATGGACACCGTCACCTACTGCTGCAACGTTACACGCTATGCATTATCACAAAATAAATGTTTTTGATGTTCATAAAAAAATTGAAAAAAAACTTAAGTTTAATTTAGATGGACTTTTATCGATACCAATAATTTCAAAACCACTTTGGAGTATAGATGAAATTAGAAATGAGTTAGAGAATAACTGTCAAGGAATACTGGGTTATGTTGTAAGATGGATTAATAGTGGCATAGGTTGTTCAAAGGTTCCGGACATTAACAATATAGGTTTAATGGAGGACAGAGCAACTTTGAGAATTTCATCACAGCACATTGCCAATTGGTTACATCACAATATATGTACCACATTCCAAGTTTTAGAAACTCTAAAAAAAATGGCAAAAATAGTAGACGATCAAAATAAAAACGATCAAAACTATGAAAAAATGTCTCCGAATTTTGATAACTCTATTGCTTTTAAAACAGCATGTGATTTAATTTTCAAAGGAAAAGATCAACCATCTGGATATACAGAACCATTATTGCATGCAAACAGATATTTAAAAAAGAATTAAATTTGCGTCCTATTTTTAAAAGCTGAAAATAATGTGCCATCGTCGAGACTTTCAATCTCTCCGCCTACTGGAAGTCCCTGAGCTAATTTAGAAATTTTTACTTTCGTATTTTTAAGAGTGTCCTCAATATAGTAAGCAGTGGTTTGCCCCTCAACAGTTGCACTTGTTGCTACGATAACCTCCTCTATTTTTTGTTTTTTTACCCTTTCTATTAGTGACTCTATTAATAATCTTTGACTTTTTTCTACTTTTCCTGAAATAGTTCCACCAAGAATATGAAAATAACCATTAAAAATATTAGTACTTTCAATGCTCCATTGGTCAGCAATATTCTCAACAACGCAGATTTTAGATAATTTTTCTTTTGAATTTTCGCAATTGTTACACTCATTTTTTAATGATCTTAATGCACCACAATAATCACATCTTGATATGTTTTTATATACGTTAACTAATGCATTTATTGTAGGTTTCATTATCTCATCTTTATTATTAATTAGTTTTAATATAATTCTTTTTGCAGACTTAGGTCCCAATCCAGGAAATTTAGATACTGCTTTTATTAGTTCATCAATTTCTTTAATTTCTGTCATTTTTTATAATGGCCATTTAAACCCTGGTAAACCAAAACCGCCTGTGACCTTAGAAAGTTCGTCTGAGGTTTTTGATTTTAAATTATTTTTTGCATTGTTATGAGCTGCAATTATTAAATCTTCCAAAATGGATTTATCTTCCCTAAATAAATCATCTGAAATAAATAAACTAATAATTTCGCCATCACCATTTAGAGTTACCTTAACGTTTCCCCCACCAGAAGAACCGTCAACTTTGATACTCTTTATTTTTTCTTGGCTCTCTTTAACTTTGGATTCTATTTCTTTGGCTTTTTCTAAAATTTTGCTAAAGTCAGTCATTATCTTGCTCATCTGAATTTTTAACATTTATAACCTCAATATCTGGAAATAAATTAATTGCTTTTTTGTAAGTTTCAGACTCTTTTAAATCCTGTAAAATTCGATTTTTATCTTGGGACTTAATCTCCCTCATTGTTTTGGATCCGGGCTTTTTAGATAGCAATATAATCCATCTTTCGCCTGTCCAATCTAATAATTTAGACGTCAAATTTTTAATAAAATTTTTGTCAAGGTTTTCATTGAAAGAAATTTCAATATTATTATTTTTAAAACTTATCAAATTTACATTATTCTCTAATTCATATTTTAATTCTATCTCCCTCTTGGAAATACATTCTGATATTAAGTCTGAAAAAGAATTTATTTTTGTTTTATTTTGTAGTTTTTGTTCATCAAAAGAAATTTTTTGCTGCTCTTGAGAAGAAAATTTTATTTGATTAATCGTTTTATTGCTTAACAAGTCATTGTTAGCTTCATTTTTGAAGTCCTTTTTTGTTGATACTGGTTTATTTGTTTCAGTTGATTCATTTAGGTTTTTATTAAATATAATTTCATTCGAAGAATCTTTTTTAAGGTACATCAATCTTATTAAAAACATTTCTACAGCCAAATGTTGATTTGATAATAAATTTAATTCTCCCATAATATCCAGAGAAAATTCCCAAAACAGTAGTAGTGTTTTAGTATCAATTTTTTGAGATAGTTGATCGATTTTTTTTAAGTCAGCGTCTGTAAAATCTAAAGACGAATTTGACCCTTTGATATGTTTATAATTTTTTAGATAGTAAATTATTTCAAGAAAATTATCAATAAACAATTTGGGTTCAATACCTTGGTCATAAATATTTTTATATAACTCTAAAACTCTTTTCTCATTACCTTGTAGCAATTCAGAAAAAAGTTCTAAGAAATAACTTTTATCAAAATAACCAAATATTTTCTGAGCTGATTTTAGATCAAGTTTATTATTTTCGTCATTTTCACTTAAAAATATTCTATCTAGTAAAGATAATGAATCTCTTACAGATCCTTCTGATATTTTAACAATAAGTTTTAATATATCCTCATCTAAGTTTTTTTTTTCTAATGATATTATATTTTTTAAGAAAATTAAGAGATCATCAAAACCAATTCTCATAAGATCAAACCTCTGACATCTTGAAAGCACAGTGATCGGTATTTTATTAACTTCAGTGGTAGCAAAAATAAATTTCAAATATTCCGGTGGTTCTTCAAGAGTCTTAAGTAAAGCATTAAATGCTTGCTTACTTAGCATGTGAACCTCATCAATTATAAATATTTTATACTTAGATGAAGTTGGTCCATATCTTGAAAATTCAATAAGATCTCTCACATCATCAACACCTGTTTTGCTTGCAGCATCCATTTCAAGCACATCTATATGTCGTGAGTTGGCGATTTGCTCACAATTAGCACATTGTTCATTTGAGCAACCATTTTTTTCTGGTTTTAAGCAATTAAGTGACTTAGCTAGAATTCTAGCAATAGTAGTTTTGCCAACGCCTCTAATGCCTGTGAATAAGAAAGCATTAGGAGTTTTATTTAACAAAATTGATTTTTTTATTGCTTGAACAATTATGTTCTGTCCAACCAACTCGTCAAAAACTTGCGGTCTATATTTTATTGCTAATACTGTTTTATTACTGCTCATTTTTAAGGGACCAACCAACCTGGAAAATACTCATTACCCTTGCTCTTTTTCAAGCCTGGGGGAGTTTATGGTAATACCACCTGATTGGCCCCAGTTTATTATAACAGTTATATTTTCCAGTCTACAATAAAAGTTTTAAATTATTTGATATTTCTGTACTCACTTGCTTCGTAAACACCAAGTATATCTAAATTGACGGTGTGAAAACCTAATTCTTCTAGAGATTTTTGAATTTTTGGATCTTCGATATGACCATACATATCACAAATAAATAAATATTGTTCAAAACTATTTTGGTCTGAAAAACTCTCTAATTTGCTTAAATTAACATTGTTGGTTGCAAAACCTCCAAGGCATTTGTATAGAGCAGCTGGTTTATTTTTCACCTTAAATATACAACTTGTAATATAGTTTTTATTTTTAAACTCTGGATGTGATTTTTTTTTTCCCATTATTAAAAATCTCGTAACATTACTATTATTGTCCTCAATATTTTCTTTTACAATCTTTAAATCATAAATTTTAGCAGCAAGCTCGGAAGCAATGGCAGCCTCACTTTTTATTTTTTTTTCGCTTATATACTTAGCACTTCCAGCCGTATCAGCTGCAATTATAGTTTCAAATTTGTAAGAGTTAATTAATTTTTGACATTGCGAAATAGCTTGAGAATGCGACCTTACTGACTTAACATTTTTAAGTTCATTGTCTTTTAAAATTATTAAATTGTGTTTTATTTCCTGAAAATGTTCTGCGTAAATTTGCAGTTTATACTTATTAATCAAATATTGAATATCTGCAACTCTTCCTGCTATAGAATTTTCTACTGGTATTATTGTCTTATGTTCCTCATTTTCGTTGCAATGCTTAAAACAATCTTCAAATGTATTATAAGGTATGAACTCATATTCTGGGTAAATTTTCTTTGCAGCTAAATGAGAATAAGCACCGGGAGATCCTTGATAAACAATTTTCATAATTTCTTGATTTTATATTCCATAATTTTTTTTATTTCCACATAATCCTCAACTGTATCAATGCCAAAAGACTTATTTTTACTATATACAACATCAATGTTAATACCATTTTCAATAGCTCTTAACTGTTCAAGTCTATGTTTAATTTCATTCTTGGATTGTCTTAAATTTACAAATTTTCTTAGAATGGATGTCCTAAATTGATATATCCCAATATGACCGTAAGCATTTTTTTTGGGATGTTTGCATTTCCTTAAAAATTCTTTTGCTCTAGATATTTTTTTTTTTTCTATATTGTTATAGGTAATTACTTTAACAATACTCATATCTATAAAATCGGCCTTAGTGATTTTATTTCCAATTGTGCCAATATCTGAATTTTTTGAAATTATATTATTATTTAAATTTACAATATCTTTAGGATTAATAAAAGGTTCGTCCCCTTGAAGGTTAATGATATATTCACAATTTAATTTTTTACTGATTTTTTTATATGCTTCAAATATTCTATCTGTGCCAGTTTTGTGTTTTTTTTTGGTTAAAATAAATTTACCTTTGATTTTTGAAATCTCATTAGCAATTTCCTTATCTCCTGTGGCTACATAGACCTTGCCAACTTTAGATTCTATTGCTCTTTTATAAACATGCTGAATTATTGATAAATTACCTATTTTTAATAAAGGTTTATTTGGAAGGCGAGTTGCGCTCAATCTTGACGGTATTATAATGATAGTTTTAGACATAAATTGTAAAATTTGTGCGTCTATGAGACGCAAACTTTTTTTTAGATAGCATTTTTTTCAATTAACATGTTATACGTAATTTATACATAGAATAATGGACTCGTTTGAGATAAACAAAATCATAGCTTCAATACTTCTCGTAGCACTATTAATAATTGGTATTAGTAAAATTTCAAATATCATATTTAAAGTAGATAAATTAGATAGCTCTGCTTATAAAGTAGAGCTTACTGATGATGGCGCTAAACAAATAAGTGAGGAAAACACCATGAAAGCTGATGAAAAAGTAGATATCTCGGCTCTAATGGCTTTAGGTGATATCGCACATGGTGAAAAGGTTTTTAAAAAATGTTCAGCTTGTCATTCAATCGAAGCAGGTGGAGGTAATAAGATCGGGCCAGCATTATATAATGTGGTAGGTAGAAAAATTGCAGCTTTGGAAGATTATAAATACTCAAAAGCGTTAGTCGAATACCAAAAAAATTGGTCTTTTGAAGAGCTGAATGGTTTTTTGATAAAACCACAAAAATGGATTAAAGGTACAAAAATGGCTTACGCAGGATTGAGAAAAGAAAAAGATAGAGCCTCAGTTATTTTATATCTAAATAAATATTCAGATAATCCACTTCCTTTACCTTAATTTTCCAAAACAATACAATAATATACTTTTTTGAACGTGAACTCTATTTGAGGCTTGTTGCCAAACGCAAGATCTCTTACCTAAAAAAATTTCATCTGTAACTTCATTACCACGAGGTAAGCAATGTAAAAAAATACAATCTTTTTTTGCATAGCTAAATAATTTCTTGTCAATTTTAAAGTTTTTAAATTCTTTTAATTTATTTTTTTTATTAACTTTATCATTAAGAGATATAACCTTATCAGAAAATATTACATCAGCATTTAATGCTGCTTTTTTAGGGTCTTCATAAATATAAATTTTTTTCTTATTTTTTTTAACCCAGTTTAAAATATCTAAATTTGGTTTAAACTTTTTAGGACAGCCTATTCGCAACTTAAATGAAAATTTTACGGAGGCTGCAATTAAACTATTTAAAACATTATTTGAGTCACCGATCCAGCAGATATCTAAATTTGAAATAGATTTTTTTTTAATTTCTTCAACTGTGAAGATATCTGACAGCACTTGTGTTGGATGAGATGATGGACTTAAACCATTAATTACTGGAATTGATAAATATTTTTTGAAATTTTCTACTTTTTCATCATCATCAGTTCTAAGCATAAATCCATCACCATAGGTAGACAAAATTTTAGCCGTATCTGCTATACTTTCTCCCCCTTGTCCAAGATGTAGTTCGTTTGATCTCAAAGTAATTGTGCCACCACCCAATTGTTTGATAGCTAAATAAAAACTCAGTCGAGTTCTTAAGCTTGGTTTTTCAAACATCTGTACTAATATTTTACCTTTGAGAGGGGATCCTTTGTCGACTTCTAACGTATTTAATGTCTTTCTTAAGTTTTTTCTTTTTTTAGCATCTAAAATAATTTTTCTAAGATCTTTGGTTTTGATATCTTTTAAATTTATAAAATGATTCATCTTACTTAAGATCATTACAAACTTTGGAGATAATTTTTACTGCAATGTCTAATTCTTTTTTTTTAACATTTAAAGGGGGCAATATTCTAATAACATTCTCAGCAGCACGAATAGTTAATAATCTATAGTCCATTAGTTTTTTTATAAATAAAGTTGGATTATTATGAAGTTGAATACCAATCAATAATCCTCTTCCTCTTATTTCTTTTATAATATCTGGGTGTTCAGATTTAATACTATTCAATTTTTCTAAAAAATATTTAGACAATTTTTTTATGTTGTTTAAAAAACTTCTTTTTGAAACTATATCCATAACTGTATTGCCAACAGTCATAGCTAAAGGATTTCCTCCAAAGGTTGAGCCATGGGAGCCCGCAGTCATACCTGATGCAACTTTTTTGTTCATTAAAACTGCTCCTATGGGAAATCCTCCACCAATTCCTTTAGCAATTGGAACAATGTCTGGTTTTACCTTGGATTTTTCAAAGGCAAAAAAATCACCAGATCTTGCTACTCCACATTGAACTTCATCAAGAATTAATAAAATTTTTTTTTTATTGCACAATTGTCTTAATTCTCTCAAACACCAATCAGGTATTATTTTAATTCCTCCCTCTCCCATAATAGTTTCCACCATTATTGCGGCAGTATTCTTATTTATTTTTTTTTTTAAAGAATCATGATTTCCAAATTTAAAATGGTCAAAACCTGGTATTTTAGGACCAAATCCCTCTGTCATTTTTTTTGATCCACTAGCAAAAATTGCAGCCAATGTTCTTCCATGAAATGAATTCTTTACACATAATATTCTATTTTTTTTTGGTTTTCCTATTGAATAAAAATATCTTCTTGCAACTTTAACAGCAGCCTCAGTTGCCTCCGCGCCACTATTTTGAAACATTACAAAATCTGCAAAAGTTTTTTTACATAACTTTTCAGCAAGTATTTCACCCTCTGGAATTTGAAAAGCATTTGAAACGTGCCAAAGCTTCTTGGATTGGATTTTTATTGTTTCTATGAGTTTAGGGTGTGAATGACCCAAAGAATTTACAGCTATACCCTGAACAAAATCAAGATATTTTTTTTTGTCAGTAGAAAACAAATAACTGCCTTTTCCAAATTTAAAAGAAATTTTTTTTCTATTATAATTTTTTGCTAAATAACTCATGATTTTATTTTATAACCTTTTTTGTATAAATAGTATGCAGTACACCAGAAGATTAAATTAAAAGATAGTAAATACAATAACCCAAATATTGTTGATCCATCGCTAGTTCCAATCATAGAGAATCTTAACCCATCTATCATATGAAAAAAAGGGTTGTAATTACTGATTGTTTTCAAGAAATCTGGTAATCTTTCGATTGAATAAAATGCACCGGATAAAAAAGATAACGGTACTATAATAAAATTAGTCACTGTAGCCATATTATCAAATTTTTCTGCCCACATACCAGCTATGAAACCCAATGAGCCCATAAAAAAAGATGAAAATATTAAGTAAGCAAAAAAATAATTATAATTTAATACTTTTACATCCACTAATAAATTGAAGCAAATTATTGATACTATACAAATAATAAATGATCTTGTAACTGATGCCAAAACAATAGCCAAGGTAACTTCAGCAGCAGACAATGGACTTCCAATTAAATCAACAATATTACCCATAACTTTGCCCATTAGTATAGATGATGAGGAGTGTGAGAAAGCTTGTTGGATTACTTGCATGGATATAAGTCCAGGAGCTAAGAACTCTATAAAAGGTAAGCCCAACACCTCCCCCCTATCATCGCCCCATGCAATAGATATTACAATCAAAAATAGAATTCCCGTTAACACTGGTCCTATAATTGTTTGTCCAAATACAATTAAAAATCGTAAAGTTTCTTTTTTGTATAAAGAATAAAAACCTATCCAATTTATTAATCCAAATCTTCTTTTTCCAATTTTGTATTTATTATTTAATTCAACCATAAATATAATTCTTAATAATTTAAAAAAACTGTTAGGAAATAAAATAATATGCTTGTTAAAAAATTAAATATATTTAAGCTATATATTGTATTTAATAAAAATTAAATAACAAAATGTAGTTAATGAGTTGGACAGATGAAAAAGTCGCAAAATTAAAAGAGCTTTGGGGCAAAGGTAGTACTGCAAGCCAAATAGCTGAAATATTAGGTGGCGTCAGTAGAAATGCAGTAATTGGAAAGGCTCATAGACTAAATTTATCTGGTAAAATTATTGCAAAAAAAGGGCCTCTTAACCAAAAAAACGATAAGTTAAAAAATTTAAATGTGAGAAAGGCGCGAAGAGGAAAGTTTAAATCTTTAGTAATTGAAAAAGATTTTGAACCGGAAAATCCAAAACAGCTTGAGGAACTTGATGATAATACATGTAAATGGCCTATCGGACATCCAAATGAGGAAGGTTTTTATTTTTGCGGTAGAACTTCCCTAAAAGATTTTTCATACTGCCGTCTCCATTTGCTCTACGCGTTTCAGCCGAAAAATAAAAAGGAAGAAGTTGTTGATAAGGACAGTGAAGTTCCAAAATTTATACAAAAGAAAATTAAGTCAGCTTAACAGTTTTTTTTTTGCAATATTAAATTCTTTTTTATCAATTGTTCCATCGTCATAAAGTTTTTTTAATCTTATTAATTCACCGGTTATATTCTTAGGAGAATTTGACTTTTTTTTGGAATTATTTGATTTATTTGCATTTTTTGCTTTAACTCCTCTATCAATTCCCAGTATAGCTAAATACAGAACAAAAAATAATATAGCAGCAACGATAATGTAAATAATCCAAGTAATCATAATTTAAATATCAAGGTTTTTTTTTGCATATTCTCCAGTTTCTTTCCACATATAACAATATTTTTCAACTTCATTATCAAATTTTAACACAAAATCTTTTCCAATATCAAAATTAGTTTTATATTTTCCTGAAGGTATGTTGTCATAGTATAGCAATTTAATTTGATCTCTAGTAATCAATGGTTTAGGTAAAATTTGAAAAAAAGTAGCCATTGTATTTGCCACAAATAGCGGGATCGGAATAAATAATCTTTTCTTTTCAATTAGTTTTAGTAATTTTTCGATAATTTCCTTAAAAGTTAATTCATCTGGCCCAACACATTCTATTGTTATTTCAGTGGTGTCATTTTCAATTAAATCTAATATTAAATTACATATATCAACACAATGTAACGGCATAAATTTAGTTTTCCCACCATAATATAAAGGGAAAATTGGCAATAGGTTGAGCAGCCCCATTAACATTGTTGTAAAATTATCGTCTACAGAATAAATAATTGATGGTTTTAAAATAATGGTGTCTTTAAAGTTTTGTCTAACTGCAATTTCACCTTTTAATTTGCTAATAGCATATTTCGAGTCTTTTGCATTTTCTATTCCTAATGCCGACAGGTGTATAAATTTATCTATTTTGTGTTTATTACAAAGGCTAGAAATCATGCTAGGAAATTTTTCGTGAATATTGATAAAATTATTAGAACCCTTCTCAAATAAAATTCCAACTAAATTTATACATACATCTGCTTTTTCTATTAATTGCTCTATTTTGTTAACGTCGAATATATTGCTCTCTACGATGTCTATATAACCAGGGTTTGCTTGAGTTTTTAATACATAGCCTTTTTGATGTAAGTTTCGTGTGACAGCGGTAACTTTTAAATTTTTTTCTGTAAGTCTTCTTATTAAGTTCCGACCGATCTGGCCAGAGGCGCCAAAAATTAGACAATTTTTTGGTTTCATAATATAAAGTTATAAAAAATTTTATGGATATTAAACTTCACAAAAATGATTTACCAAAAGATTTGGAGTTTGGCAATAAGATTGCCATAGACTGTGAATTTATGGGTTTAAACTTTTTAAGAGATAAACTGTGCCTTGTGCAAATTTCATCTGGTAAATCTGATGCACATATTGTTCAGTTGGATAGAGCTAAATACAATGCTCCAAATCTAAAAAAAATTTTGTCAAATAATTCCATAATAAAAATTTTTCATTACTCAAGAGCCGATTTAGTTTTTATAAAAAAATATTTACAGGTTGATGTAAATAATATTGAAGACACAAAATTACAGTCTAAATTAATAAGAAAATATACTGATAAACACGGTTTAAAAGATTTAGTTAAAGAATTTATTGGAGTAGATATCAGTAAACAACATCAATCATCAGATTTTGGTGGAGAATTGTCATCTGCTCAAATTAAATATTGTGCAAACGATGTTTTATATTTACATAAAATAAACGAAGCATTGAATAAAATGCTGGCTAGAGAGAATCGTATCAATCTATACAAAGATTGTTTAAAATTTATTAACACCAGAGTAAATTTAGATCTAGAATGTTTTCCTGATGATATTTGGTCACACTAATGAAAAAAAATAAATTTAAAAAAGTTGCTCAAGATGTAATTCTAACTGAAATAAAATCTTTAAAAAAACTAAAAACGTCTATTGATAACAACTTTCAAAAAGTAATCGAAACAATAATAAACTGTAAAAAAGGTAAAATAATTTTATCTGGTGTTGGAAAATCTGGAATAATTGCAAAAAAAATATCATCTACACTATCGTCAGTGGGAACTCCATCTTTTTTTGTTGACGCTAGTTCATGTTCTCATGGAGATTTAGGCCAAATTAGTTCTAATGACGTACTTATTTTAATTAGTAACAGTGGGGAATCTTCTGAATTAAAAAATATCATACAATACGCAAATAGAAATAAAAACATAATTTTAATAGGAATTGTCTCGAAAAAAAATTCATTGCTATACAAAAATTCAGATTTAAAAATATTATTACCAGAGGTAAAAGAAGCGGGACCAGGAAATATCGTGCCGACTTCTTCAACAATAATGCAATTAGCTATTGGTGATGCAATAGCCATATCAACTATGAAACAAAAAAATTTTGGTGAAAAAGAATTTAAAAAATTTCACCCCTCCGGAAGCATTGGTGCTAAACTAAAAACAGTTGAAGATTTGATGTTAAAAGGTAAAAAAATACCATTTATAAATGAAAATATTAAAATGAGGGCAGCTTTAAAGATTATTTCAAAAAAGAAACTTGGTGTGCTAATTGTTCAAAACAACTCTAAGATTACTAACGGCATTATAACAGATGGTCAGATAAGAAGAGTTAGTGAAAAAAAAGGAAACCTAGACAATCTAAGAGTTAAAAATGTAATGACAAAAAACCCAATATCCATAGATCAAGAGGTTCTAGCTGCGCAAGCATTATCTTTAATGAACGAAAAAAGAATAACATCTTTATGTGTGCATAAAAATAAAATTAAGAATAAAACTGTAGGGATAATACATATTCATAATATTTTAGAAAACAATATTCAATAAATGGATAGAAAAACTTATCTTCAAATTTCAATTATTTTTTTGATAATTTTTATAATGATTTACATAT
Organism: uncultured Pelagibacteraceae bacterium; assembly: GCA_902614905.1. Lineage (GTDB taxonomy): Bacteria > Pseudomonadota > Alphaproteobacteria > Pelagibacterales > Pelagibacteraceae > Pelagibacter. The sequence continues at coordinate 73,365 of CACMMN010000002.1, forward strand.
ATGTTGATTATTTTAGAAACTCAAACAAGAAAATAGTCGAGGTAAACGAACTGGACCCAAAATTAAATATTGTCAAAGGAACTGAAGATTTGATTACTGAAATGTCTTATTTTTCAGAAGATAATAAAGGTAACACATACGAGATTAAATCTGAATATGGTGTTATAAATCCTGATAATTCAAATTTAATATTGATGGATAAAGTTAACGCTATAATTTACTTAGTTGATGGGGAAAAAATTTTAATTAACTCTGAAAAAGCACAATACAATGACAATAATAATGATACAATTTTTAAAGGTTCTGTAGAAATGATTTATATTGACCACAAAATCAACTCGGAAAATATGGATCTATCTTTTAACGATAAAACAGTAATCTTATATGATAACGTAAGATATAACAGTCTTATCTCTAACATAACTGCGGACAGGATATTTGTAGATCTATTAAATAAAAATACAAAAATTCAAATGAATGATGATAACAGTAATATTTTAGTGAGGAGTATAATAAATAGTGGTAATAATTAAAAAGTTTCGAATTAAAAGCTTTAAACAAAAAAGAACTATATTAAAACTTCAAAACATAAGTTTGTCTTTTCAAAAAAGGCAAATATTGCAAAATATTAGTTTTGATATTAATCAAGGTGAAATTTTTGGTATGTTGGGTCCAAATGGTGTTGGCAAATCTACAATTTTCAACTTAGTTACTGGTTTAATAAAGCCTGATAAAGGGGACATAATTATTAAAGATGAGCGTGTTAATGATTACCCAATATTTATGAGAACAGCCAAATTCAAAATAGGATACGTTCCACAATACGGTGGTTATTTTTATGATTTAACATTATTCGAAAATTTAAAAGCTGTTGCTGAAATTTTAGTGAAAGATCAAAGAAAAAGAGCTGAAAAAATCAATTTTTTAATATCGAAATTTGATTTAAGTCAAATTAGAGACATTAAAGCCAAATTTTTATCAGGGGGCCAAAAAAAAAAATTGGTAATCGCTATGGCTTTGTTGGGTGATCCAGAGTTACTTCTGCTAGACGAGTGTTTTGCTGCTTTAGATGTGATGACAATTAAAATGTTACAACAAATTATTGTAAACTTACAATTTGAAAATAACATAACAATATGTATATGTGATCATCAAGCAAGAGATTTACTAACATGTGTTGATATTGCTATGGTGCTTTCGGAAGGAAAAGTGATTGCAAAAGGAACACCGACAGAAATTATAAACAATCAAAACGCTAAAACTGCATATTTTGGGGATTCTTTTAAATTTAATTAAATTTAATGGTCAAAATATTAATTAAAAAGAAAATAAAAAATTTTAATAAAGTTATTAATGTAGATGGAGATAAAAGTATATCTATAAGATCATTATTGATAGCCTCACAATCATATGGGGTTTGCAAAATAAAAAATTTACCTAAGTCTGAAGATATTTTAAGCACAATAAATGGACTTAAAAAATTAGGTATTAAAATATTTTTTAAAAAAAAGACCTGTTTTATACATGGCAATGGATTAAATGGTTTTAAATATAAAAAAAATATTATTATAGATGCGGGCAACTCTGGAACTTTTGCAAGACTTTTGTTAGGTCTTTTAGTGAGGACGCCTTATGAAGTAAAAATTATAGGAGACAGAAGCCTTTCAAAAAGAGACTTTCAAAGAATTATTGATCCATTAAATCAATTTGGAGCAAAATTTGTTTCAAGCAATAATAAAAAACTACCTTTGAAAATTTTAGGTTCGAATTACTTAAGGCCAATTAATTATTTTGAAAAAAAGGGATCCGCTCAATGTAAAAGCTCTGTGATTTTTGCTGCTCTTAATACTCCCGGAAAAACAATCATAAACGCAAAAAAATCAAGAAATCATACTGAATTATTTTTGAAATACTTAAATTTGCCCTTAAAAGTAGTGAGTAAAAAAAAAATTGATTTAATTGAGGTGTTTGGAGAAAAACAATTTAAATCTTTTGAATACATTGTTCCAGGTGATATAAGTTCAAGTGCTTTTTTTATAGTTCTAACTCTTCTTGCAAAAAATTCTAGACTTAAAATTAAAAACGTAAATATAAATCCTTCAAGAACAGGGTTCATCAAAATAATAAATAAAATGGGGGCAAAAGTAAAATTTATTAACAAAAAAAATATTTGTGGTGAACAACTTGCGGATATATGTGTTAAAAGCCAAAAAAATTTTAAGCCAATACATTGTCCTATTGAACTTAACAGTAATGCGATAGATGAATTTTTAATAATTTTTTTGTTAGCATCTAAAGCTTCGGGGATATCATATTTTAGAAAACTTGAGGAATTAAATAAAAAAGAAAGTCCTAGACTGAAAATAGTATCAAAAATACTTAAGCAAATGGGTGTAAAAATAAAAGCTGACGATTGCTCGATAAAAATTTTTGGAAATCCTGAATTAACTATAAAAAAAAAAATTTTTATCAAAAATTATCATAAAGATCATAGAATTTTTATGACATCTGTTATTGCGGCATTGTGCCTTGGAGGCGAATGGGTAATTGAGGATATGGAGTCGTACAAAAGTTCTTTCCCCTCTTTTATCAATATTTTAAGAAAAATAGGTTACATCTTTTAAATACTTAAAAAAAAGGTAAATTGGGCCTAAAATTGTTGAATTTTTAGTAATTTAACTTTTTTTGTTTCTTGATTAATTTAACAAATTTCTCTAAAAGATTTTTTTTTAAAATATTTAATTAATGGAAATATATAAAAGTACAGATACTGCAGCATCCAAAGAGTTTGAGAAACTTCTTAATAACCAAATATCAAAAACAAAAAACCTAATCGAAGGAAAAATAATTGAGGGCACAGTAACTAAAATTGGAGAAAAATATGTATTTTTGTTTATTGAAGGTTTAAAGTCAGAACCATTGGTAGATATCAATGAACTAAAAACTTTAGGCCAAGAAAATAAACTAAAAATTGGAGAAAAAATTCAGGTATTGCTTGAAAGAATTGAAGATAAAAACGGTGAAGTCATAGTGTCAGCAAGCAAAGCTCAAAAAATAAAAGGCTGGGATACTCTGGTCAAAGCTTTTGAAAACAATGAGCCCATTATGGGTAAGATAACTAGTAAGTGTAAAGGGGGTGTTATAGTTGAACATATAGATACTGGTTCGCTAATGTTTTGCCCTGGCTCTCAAATATCAGACATACCAGTTAAAGATATATCTCATCTAATCAATGAGCCACAAAAATTTGCATTAATAAAAATGGACAAAATCAGAGGAAACGCATGTGTATCAAGAAGACAAATTATTTCATCTGGTAAAAAAGAGGATAAAGCTAAAATAATTGAAAAATATAAGGAAGGAGATATTATTAAAAATGCAATTGTAAAAGGATATAGCTCATTTGGTTGTTTTTTTAATGTAAACAATGAACTTGATTGTCTAGTACACCTTCAGGAAATAAGTTATTCAAGGGTAAATCACCCTGAAGAAGTATTTAATATTGGAGATAAACATGATCTCTTAGTAATTTCTGTTGATAAAGAAAAACTTCAGATAGGCTGTAGCATAAAACAACTTTCACCAGATCCATTTGATAAAATTTCAAATTATGAATTGAATAAAAAGTATGAAGTTAAAGTAATAAAAATTATGGATTTTGGAGTTTTTGCAGAATTAGAACCGGGGTTAACCACTCTACTTCATTCAAGTGAAATTAGTTGGTCTAGAAAAAATGTTTCTCCAAAAAAATTTTTTAAGGTTGGTGACAAAATAGAGTGTGTTTTAACTGAGATAGATAAAGATAAAAGAAGAATAGCGATTTCTTATAGGCTAACAAAGGAAAACCCTTTTGATCAAATCCAAAAAAATAATCCTGTTGGTTCAGAGGTAAGTGGTACGATAACTAGCATGAATGAATATGCTATATATTTGAAATTAGACAATTATGAAATAGACGCGTTTCTTCATTTCAATGATTTAAGTTATACAGGTATTCCTGAAGAAATAGCAAAAAATTACAAATTAAAAGATAAGTTGAAAGTTAAGGTTCTTGAAATAAAAAAAGATACACAAAAGGTTAGAGTTGGATTAAAACAAACTCAAAAGGATCCCTTTGATTATTTTATTGATAAAAAAGTTAATGATACAGTGACAGTTAAAGTTCTTTCCTCAGATAATAAAGGGCTAGTGGTACAGCCAGAAGGTTGTGATTTAAATTTAACAATTAAAAAATCACAAATAGCCGTATCTTCTACTGACGCTAGACCATCAAGATTTGTGGGTGGAGAAAGAATAGATGCAGCAATTTCAGAACTAAATATTGAAAAAAGAAAAGTTTCACTAAGTATTAAACTTTTAGAGGAACTTCAAAATAAAGAGGCTGTCTCTAAGTTTAGCTCTCCATTGTCAGGAAAAAACTTACCTTTTTCATCATTGTCTGATAAGCTGACGAATAAAAATAAAAAAGTTAAAAAATAAAAATTTGCAAATAAATTGTCAGTATCAAAAACAGACTTAATTAAACAATTAAAAAAAATCTATCCAAATTTATTAAAAAAAGATTTATTAAAAATTTTTGACATATTTTTAGATGAGATAAAATTTGCCTTAAAGAATGATGAAAGAGTTGAGTTAAGAGGATGGGGAATTTTTTATCAGAAAGTCCAAAAAGGTAGAAATTCGAGGAACCCCAAAACCGGGGAAATATTTTACACGCCTGAAAAAAAAAATATCAATTTTAAGATGAGTAAAGAACTATTTAAAACAATAAATGAAAAATAAAATTTTTATTGCAATTGATACAAAAAATCAAAAAAAGGCACTTAACATTATTAATCAGATTAAATTAAAAAATTTTAAAATTGGGTATAAATTTGGTTTAGAATTTTTAAATTCAAAAAATGGAAGAAATTTTATATCAAAATTGAGAAATAAAATAATTTTTATTGATCTAAAACTTCACGATATTCCAAACACGATGTCATCTGCTTTTTTAGCTTTAAAGGATCTTAGAATAAATTATCTGACAGTTCATATATCATCAGGTTTAAAAGCTTTGAAAAATATAAAAAAAATTTCTGGAAAAACAAAAATTGTTGGAGTTACAACTTTAACATCTTTAGATGATAAAGACTTAAAAAGCATCGGTCATGAAAAATCTCTAAAAGAAATTATACAATTACAATCAAAATTAGCAAATAAGGCAAATCTTGATGCTATTGTTTGTAGTCCACATGAAGTAAAACTTGTTAAAAAGTTTTTTAAGAAAGAAATAATAACACCTGGCATAAGATTTTCTGCAAAAATAAATGATCAAAAAAGAATTATGACCCCTTTAGATGCCTTTAAAGAAGGCAGCAACTGGATTGTAATAGGTAGAGATTTAACTAAAGGAAGTATCAAAAAAAACTTAAAAAAACTGAGTGATCATTTAAGTCAATGACGCTTGAGTGTAAAATATGTGGCATTTCCGATATTGATACACTAAATTTTATTATCAACCACAAACACCCTCCTAAATATATTGGTTTTATTGTAAACTATACTAAATCTAAACGTTTTGTGGAAATTGAAAAACTCAAACAATTAATAAACATTGAAAAAAAAAAATCTAAATTTGTTGCAGTTTTAGTAAAGCCAAAAAAAGATATCTTAGAAAAAATAAAATTTTTGGACTTTGATTATTATCAAATTTACGATTGTACTCCAAATGAGATTAATTTAATCAAAGAAAAATATAACAAAAAAATTATATCAGCTTTAACTGTTGGAAGTAAAATAGATTTGATAAAGTACAAAGATTTTTTGCCCTATTCTGAAATAATTCTATTTGACTCTAAAGGATACGAAAAATCTATGAACTTTGACCATAGTTTATTGGAAGGTATACCATCTAATTTTAAGAAAATGATTGCAGGAAATATTAAAATTGACGATATTTCAAATTTTAAAAACAAGAAATATATTATTGATATGAGTGGAGGTTTAGAAGATATTTCTGGTAAAAAATGTAAAAGTAAAATTGATAAATTTTTAATTGAAGTTAATAAATTATGAAATTAAAAAAAAATATATCTGTTCTAGATCAACATGATAAATTTGGATTTTGGGGAGGTAAATTTGGAGGTAATTTTGTCCCTGAAACTCTTAAAAAACCTATAAATGATTTAGAAGCACTGTTTGATAAGTTAAAAAAAAATAAGAAATTTTTAAGTGAAAGGGATTATTATTTTAAAAATTGGGTGGGAGCTCCAACTAGATTTATAAAATTGAGCAATCTCACAAAACATGTGGGTGGAGCTGAAATATGGTCAAAAGTAGTATCTGACGCAAATGGAGGTGCTCACAAAATTTATAACGCCACAGTCCATTGTCTTTTGGCAAAAAAATCAGGTAAACGAATTATTTGTGGAGATACAGGCGCTGGCTATGCAGGAAAAATGTTAAGCATGGCAGCGAAAAAATTTGGGCTAAAATGCAAAATTTTTATGGGTGCAAAGGATATTAAAAGACAACAACCAAATGTTAAAGCTATTAAAAGTAATGGTGCCGAAATTATCCCAGTTTATTCGGGTAGTCAAACTTTAGTGGATGCTGTCTCTGAATGTATGAGATTTTGGGTGGCTAACTGTGATACAACAGCTATGTGTGTTGGTTCGACAGTTGGTCCTAATATATTTGTTAAAATTTGCGGTTGGTCTACTAGCCAAATTTCAAGAGAATTAAAAATTCAAATACTTAATGAATTTGGAAAAATACCAAAAAGACTTAAACTTTATAATTGTGTTGGTGGAGGTAGTTCGAGTTTTGGTTTTTGGCACGAATTTATGGATTACAATAAAAAGCAAGTTGAATTTATTGGAGTTGAGGCAGGTGGGCCGTCAAAAAGTAAAAAACATGCTGCGCCGTTAACTTATGGATCTAAGGTAGGTGTTTTACATGGAGCTGCGCAATATGTAAATCAAAACTTAGAAGGTCAAATTGAAGAAACAGAATCAATTTCTGCTGGTCTGGATTATCCAGGAGTATCTCCACTTCACTGTTTTTTGAAAGATACTAAGAGAGCAAGATATACTGCAGCAAGTGATGAGGATGCCCTAAAGGCTTTTAAAATTGTATCAAAGTATGAAAGCATAAGACCTTCGTTAGAACCAAGTCATGCCTTTTCAGTTGCAATTTCAGAGGCTAAAAAACTTTCTAAGAATACTATAGTTATAGTTAATAGTTGTGGAGATGCATATAAAGATAGGAAAATTTTAAAAAAAAAATTAGGCGTAAAATTATGATAAATGCAATTTCTAAAGCTTTTAATTTGGCAAAAAAAGAAAGTAGACCAGCTTTGCTTACTTATACAGTCGCTGGAGACAACACAAAAAAAAATTCTTTAAAAATTTTAAAAGCTATATCTAAGTACGCTGATATTTGTGAGGTTGGATTTCCACATAATACACCAATTGCTGATGGAGGCCAGATACAAACAAGCTCTTTTAGAGCAATAAAGAATGGTGTCAAAATTAAAGATGTTTTCAAAATTGTTAAGGATTTTAAATTAAGTGAATTTTCGAAACCAGTTATTTTAATGGGATACTTTAATATGGTGTTACAGTATGGTCAAAATAAGTTTTTAAATGATTGTAAGAAAAATAAGATAGACGGATTAATAATAGTTGATTTACCTTGGCCAGAAAATAAAAAATTTGCTAACAGGTGTAAAAAAAGATCTATTTCTTTTGTTCAGCTTATTTCACCTACTACATCAAAAAATAGATTAAGTTCAATAATAAAAGAATCTCACAACATGATTTATTATATTTCAATGCTGTCTACAACCGGGGGTAAGCTTAAAGTTTCACCTAAGAAAATTATTTTAAATTATAAAAAAATAAAAAGAATCAATCCCAAAAAAAATTGTGTTATTGGTTTTGGTATTACTGAAAAATCTATTTCAAAATTGAAATCTGCAGATGGACTAGTTGTAGGAAGTGCGATTTGTAAAGAGATAACCAGCAGTTTAAATAATGGACAAAATCCTGTCACAAAGGTTAGCAATATGGTAAAAAAATTGAAAAATAAAATTTTATGAATTGGTTAAAAAAAACACTAGATTTTGGCGAAAAAATTAAGAGGTTTCTAAAAAAAAGACCGTCGCGTAAAGATATGGAAGAGAGTGATTGGACATCTTGTTGTAAAGGTCCAATTTTAAAAAAAGATTTAGAAAATAATTTATGGGTTTGTCCTGACTGTAACAAACATCATCGAATTAACCCTAAGCAAAGATTTGATTTGTTATTCGGAAAAGATAATTACCAGGTTCTTAAAACACCAATGCCGCCAGATGATCCTTTAAATTTTACAGATTCAAAATCATATAAGGATAGGCTTAGTAGTGCTCGAAAAAAAACAGGTTTAAATTGTAGCATGGTAGTTGCCGATGGTTCTATAAATAATATTAAATTAACAGCCATCGCATCTGATTTTAATTATATGGGAGCTAGCATTGGAGCAGCAGAGGGTGAAGCTTTTTTATTTGCAGCCCAAAATTCTATTTCAAACAAACAACCTCTTTTAGTTGTTGCAACAGGCGGTGGAATGAAAATGCAAGAGTCCATTATTTCGTTGAATCAAATGACTAGGACGACGCTAGCTATAAATGAACTTAAGAAAAATAAAATTCCATATATTGTATTGTTTGCTGACCCGGTCGCAGGAGGTATCACAGCTTCATACGCAATGCTTGGTGATATTCAAATTGCTGAGCCAGGTGCTTTAATTGCTTTCGCAGGAAGACGGGTAATTGAGGGAACTGTTAAAGAAGAGTTACCAGAAAATTTTCAAAAATCAGAGCATGTTCAAGCTTGTGGTTTTGTAGATGCAATAATTCAAAGAAAAGATTTGCCAGAAAAAATTGGTGTTTTGTTAACTATCTTGCTAAAGAAACAATCTGAGGTAAAAAAAGATGATGGAGACAAAACTTCAGAAGATAATATCGAAAATAGAGAAGCGTCATAGTAAGAAGATTGATCTCTCGCTGGACAGAACTTTTAATCTGTTAAATAAATTAGGTAATCCGCAAAATAAAATAAAAAATGTTGTAACTGTAGTTGGAACAAATTCTAAAGCTTCTATGGCTACTGCTTTAAGCACAATTTTGAAAGAAGCTGGATTCAAATATAACTTATATACCTCTCCTCATTTACAATCGTACACAGAAAGATTTGTTTTTAATAATAAAGAAATAAGTGAAAACGATCTTGCAAATCTCTTAGAAGATGTCGATAAAATACTAGGAAATGATAATGCAACAGTTTTTGAAATATTAACAAGCGCCTTTATAAAATATGCTGAAAATTTTAAAGATAATGTTAATATAATAGAGGCTGGTCTATTTCACAGATTTGATAGTACAAATGTATTTAAGCAAAATTTGCTTACCCTTTTAGGAGTAATCCACTTAGATCATTTAAATTGGTTGGATAATAAAACAATTGATGGTGTAATTTATGAAAAAACTAGTGCGTTACCAACATCTAACATATTCATTAACAGTCAGATGAATTCAGAAATAAAAAAAAAAATTAAAAAATCTTTAATAGAAAACAAATCTAAAAAATATTTTTTTGGTGATGACTTTGATGTAGCAAAATCTGGAAACAGTTTTATTCATTATCAAGATGAATTAGGAGAAATAATACTACCTCAGCCTAATTTAATGGGTGATCACCAAATTTATAATATCAGCACTTCAATTGCAGCTGCTAGAAAAATATTTAATATATCTGATGCTAATATCAAAAATAGTATAAAAAAAATGAGATTAAAAGGACGTTTAGAAGAAATAAAATCAGGTAAATTAAAAAATTTAATAGGTGAAAATAGGCTAGTAATAGACGGGGGACATAATATTAATTCAGCAATTTCAATTTCTAATTGGGTTAAGCAACAACACGAAAAAGTACATCTTATTTGCGGTATGATGAATGACAAACCTCATAAAGAGTTTGTTAAACAATTTGAGAATTCTGTAAATTCAATAACTCTTATAGATATTCCTAATCAAGAGGGTTCTATCTCTAAAGAAGAATTTAAAAAGAAACTTAATAACAAAAATATTCTTACTGCTGGTAGCATAGAAGAGTCTTTATTAATGAATAACAAAGATAAAAATTGCATTTTTTTATGTGCGGGGAGTCTTTATTTAGCTGGTGAAGTTTTAAATCTTAATTAAATATTTTCTTTAATCCAAGATACAATATTAGATTTTGTGGTTGCTCCAACTTTAGTTGCTTTTAATTCTCCGTCTTTAAACAAAAGCATTGTTGGTATACCTCTAACTCCTTTAAAAGACTAGTCCCCCTTTCTGCTGAAAGGGGGACTAGCCCCCGAATTTTGTTGGCTGGTTAGGATGTTCATCAATATTGTGTTTTGCAACAATCAATTGATCTGACATCTCGTTAGATATTTCCTCTAAGATTGGTCCAATCTGTTTACAAGGACCACACCATTCTGCGCATTTTAATTGAAGCCCCTAAGGGCTACCAGAAGTCCACTAGAACAGGCTTGCTGTTCTTAAGGACTTCTCCATCAAAGTTCTCATCTGTTACATTTATTGTTGGCATAATTTTTTATAAAAAAATATAAAGATTAAATCAATAATTAAATAAAAGTTATATCTATTTTTTAACAACCTAGAATTTAAATTTTTAATTCAAATCTTTCTTGTCCGGCTCTTCATTTCCTTTAAAACTTAATAATTGGTCTTCTATTTCATTTGTTTTAGGAATTGGATTTTTTGGATTAATACCTTGGTCTTTTAATTTTTCAATTCTTTGTTCCAGACTACCCTGTCCTTGCCAAGTTCCCTTGATCACATTTTGAAGATTTTTTCCGTGAGCGTTAAAGCTTGTCATTGTTTTAATCAAGTGTGATTTTACTAATGAGTACTTATCCATTAAGTTAGTTGCTATATCCGTAATCGTCTTAACTCCTTTTATTTGTTTATCTTTATCTTGTATTGTCTGGATTATTGAAATAATTGCGAACAAATTTTTTGGACCGACTAGTAATATGTTTTTTTTGTAAGCATACTCATATAAATCTGGATAATGTTCTAGTGCCGCTAAATAACTTGCTTCGTGACACATGTACATAACTACCTTAGGAAAAACGTTTTTCTTGACGTTTTTCATATAGTCTTTTTTAGACAAATTATCGATATGTTTTTTTACAGCTGCAGCATGTTTCTTAAATTCTTCGTCTTTCTCGATATCAGTTTTTGCGTTAACAAATTTTTTCCAATTATCTAAAGATACTTTTGAGTCACAAACTATATAATTTTCATCAGTCAAATTTATATATATATCAGGATTACTTGCTTCAATATTATCGTTATCTAAATTATAAACTTGTTCTTTTTTTTGTTTTGTGTAATCGATATTTTCTTTAAAACCGTGAATTTGTAAAGATTGTTCTAGAAATTTTTCTCCAAAGTTCCCTTGGTATTTTGCATTACCAGTTAGTTTATCAATGAAGTCTTGCTGATTCTGAATTTTTTTTTTACTATCTTGCATGTCAGAGGTTACTGTAGTCTTCCAAGACTCTACATTTTTTAATGTCGACAAAGTGATTTTTGAGCTTTCTCTTTCAGTTGTGAGTGTATCTTGTAAATTATTTTTTATTTTTTCAACACTTATATATTTTTCGTTTAAGAGTTTAATTTCATTTGTGTGGCTGATTTTAATTTTTTCAATTTCGTGATCTTTTTCTTTTAATTCCTCATCTTTTGTCCTTAAGGCTTCGACTTCAGCAGAATTATCTTTTTTGTAAAAAAATTTTATAAATATAACCCACAAAGCTGATGTTATAATTCCAGTAATAAGTATAATTAAAATATCCATTATTTAGATCCTTTATTGTATTGTATGATTTTCTGCGTCTGATTTCAACTCGGGAAAGTTTTCTTTTTGATATTTAGCTAAATTTTTAACCACTTCGTTAGATGATGCATCATTTGCTGATTTATATAAACCGTAAGAAACATTTAAAATTGTTCTTTGTTTTAAATGGAATAAAAAATGATAGTAAGCATAATCAGCACTTAATTTTGACTCTATCACAAATCTATCGATTTCATCACAAATTTTCCTAGCAAAAGCATTTGTTCTTTTTCTCTCTTGCTCTTCAACTTCTTCGGTACTTAAGATTTTTTCCTCATTTTCTAATGTTTTAAGATCTTTTCGAATTGGAACTATATTTGAGTGTTTTTTATTTTTACTTTTTGGACTTTTTTTAACTTTTGGCATTGTTTTTACTCCCATTGATTATTTGTTGATTATTATTGTATTTGTTAATTTCTTGCCTAATTATTTCAATCTCTAATAGGGTTTTATTATATTCAGAGTATTGTCTAATCTTAGATAAGAAATTTAGTGTGATGGTTGGTAAATTAATAGCTTTATAAATAAGGTAAATTATTAGATTATTTTTAAAAGTTTCTCTCTCTGCTTTTTCTTTAAGTTGTCTAAATCTAAAGAATATTTCTACATTTTTTATCCACTCTTGTCTGCTTGATAAACATTCTTTTAAAACATAATAATATTTATCTTTCATGTATTCCCTTTAAAATTGAAAGCTAGGCCCCTAGAAAGGAGATTATAGAAAGATAAGAAAGGACCTAGCATTTCAATTAATATTAACATTAAAATCACCATATATAATAATAATACTGTTGTCAACAGCAAAAAAATATATTTACAAATAAAATTTACTGCTATATAAAGTATATATAAAGAATCAAAATATGCCTATAAATAACGATTATAACCGAAGTCTACTGTTAACTTTACTTAAACTCTCTAAAGTAACGAAAAAACAATGTAGTTTTTTATTAAATAAACATGAAAATTCCCTAGATAGTTATATTTATAGATTTGGAGGACTAACGTTTCCCCCTAGTTTTGCTTATTTCTTTTTGAGTTCAATTGCTGAAACCTCGTTACCTCTTTACGAAGATAATAAAACACAACCTGACTTTAATATTGGAAAATCATCTTATGAACTAAAGATCAAAAAAGGGTCTCCTAGGATACAAAAATTTAATTATTTTAAACGTATAGACCATGTAGAGAAAAAAGAGTTTTTTAAAGTTTTAAAAAAATGTGAAAATCTAGATATTGAAAAGAAATTAATATTACCTTCTGTAGAGTTTCATTGTCTGCTTTTAATGAAATTATCAAATTCTGAATTTATTCATGACGAAGAAAATCTCCTTGAGGAATATATAAATCAAACAGTTCCAGAAGCTCAAGAATATTTAGAAGAATATTCTAATTTAGAAGGTGGACAAGATTTTTCTATTGCATTTAAAAATGCACATAAACATATTCAGGCACTTTCTTTGATCAGATCAATTAAAAATTTTTTTCCAATAGTTGAGAACTTAAGAAAAGAATTTATGCCAAATTTTGTGGCTCCCAACGAAACTTTTAAATTGCCTGTTTTAAATTCTAAAGAAAAAATATTATTCTCAAAAAGTTTTGTAAAAAGAAATTTAAATATAAAAAAATATAATGATTTAATATTAATGAATGTTGGTGAAAATAATATGGATGGAACAATTAATAAAGGTGACTTAGCTCTTATAATTAAATTTGAAAATAAGCTTAAGCCTAAATTTAATAATGGGATATTTGCAATAAAACTAAGCGGTAAAATAGTTATACGAAGATTGCATTTTTCTGAATTTACGAAAAGAACATTGGTGCATATTATTTCTGATAACAAAAATTATGTTAGTGAACAGGTTTTGCTAGAGGATTTAGAGATTTTTGGTGAAGTTGTTTGGAAATGTAATAATTTTCAAAATATTCAATTTCTTAAACATGAAGGAAACGAACCAGACCTATTTTCTAATAAGGATATCGAAATCCCAGAATTTATAAAATCTAAAAAAATTGGAAAGGAAATTGCTTAATGAATTATATATTTTTCGATACTGAAACTAACTCAGGTAGATTGACAGCAGACATTTTGGATTTATCAGCCTTTTTCTGTGACAAAGATTTTAATGTTATTGAAGAATTTAATATAAAAGCAAGATTACGTAAAAGTAGAGTTTATGAGATTGATAGTTTTTTAGTAAACAATCTTGATCCATTTGATGTTGACAAATATGAAAATTCAAACTTCGATTTGACAAAAAAAACATATGAAAAATTTACATCATGGATAAATAAAGGAGATGTGAGATTTATTGCTCATAACGGTTATTCTTTTGACTACATGCTATTCTCCCAACATTTATTTGCAAACTTGTTTACTTGGCCCTGGATTTTCGGATCTGGCAATGCAAAACAATTAGATTCATTGCCAATAATTCAAAACTTTGATTTCTATCAACCAAATATGATAGCAACAGAACTTAACGAGCGTTCAAATAAAATTTTTAAGCTTGGTAGTCTCTGTAAAATAAATGGTTTTGATATTGGCAAAGATTTACATACTGCAAGAGGTGATGTGATAGGAACTAAAAATTTAATAAAATTAATCCAAAAAAAAAATCCTGAATTTTTCAATAAAAGTATAGGTTTTACTAATCAAAATGATGTTCTATCAACTATGAAAAACGTAAATTATTTTTGTCATCCTGAAACATTTTTTGGTCGTACTCGTCAATTTACATCAAGCTATATATGTGAGCACCCTGTATATAAAAGTTATCATTTAGTTGCAGATTTAAAACATGATTGGGAAAAATTTTTATCCGAAAAATCTGACAACGTTTTGGATAAAGTGTTAAATTCTGCGCCAAAGAAATATCGGATTATTAAAGCCAAAAAAAATCCTCTTATAATAGAAAAAAAATTTGCAACGAATTTTAATGATGAATATTCTAAGCTCGGGCATGAAATCTTACAAATTAGAGCCCAATTCATTAAGAATAATAGAAAAGAAATATCAAACAGACTTTGTAATATCATAAATGATAAGTTTCAAGACAACAGCATAGATCAAACTCCATTAGAGCCTGAACAAATGATTTTTTCTTTAAACCCTTCACCAGACGAAAAAAATTTAATGAATCAATATGTTCTTGCAAATAATATTGATGAACAATTAAAGATTCACAAAAAATTTAATGGTCCGGTAAAACACTTATCGGAAATGGCTTTATTAGATAAATACGACAAAGACGGATTTTCCGATGCAGATTATAAAAGAGTTCGTTCTAATGTAAGCAAAAGATTGCTATCAACTAATAAAGAAGTTTTTCCAACTATTCCTGAAGCAATGGAAAGAATCGATACTTTAAGAGAAAAAAATAAAGATGATAAAGAAAAAATTAAAATTCTAGAAAATATAAATGCCCATTTAGATGGAATTACTAAAGACCACGAGAGATACTTAAAATAATATGGCAATTATTAAAGCTGATAAAATAGAAATTGAAATTCAAAAACAAACCATGGATAAGCCTGGATCAAATTACTTTATTTTAATTAAGTCTGAGAAAGCAAATAATAATTTTCTTAAATTATTTGCTTCAAATAAAAAACCCATAATCAAATTCACTGAGGATAATGGAAATTTTGTTAAAAATAATTTTTTTACAAACAATGAAATGGAATATTAATAACCAATTTTCTTATCCTAAATCCACTAGATCTCTCTATAATGGTTCTAGGCATTATATGATTAACGGGGAAAGGTTGCCATCTGTAACAAATATACTTCAGCTTACTAAAAGTTCTGAAGATAAAAAAGCTTTAGAAAAATGGAAAAAAGATAACAAAGATAGTGAAATGATACTAAGGGAATCGTCAAGTCGTGGAACTTTAATGCACAGTTATTTATCTGAAACATTAATGGGTAGAATGAATGGTGAACTTATAGATGAAGTGAACTTACCGAAAAAAATGGCGGAAACTATAATATCGAATGGATTGAATGATTATGTAAAAGAGGTTTACGCGAGTGAGGAGTGTGTTTACTCTTTAAAATATAAATACGCGGGCACTATGGATGCATTAATCAGCACTCATAAAGATAAACTACAAATTTGTGATTTTAAGCAAAAGAACTCTCCTGCTAAAAGAGAATATAATTCAATTAGAGATTATTTCACACAAATTTTGTTATATGCAACTGCCCATAACGAAATTCATGGGACAAATATCCAATCTGGCATTATTTTAATGTGTACACCAAATTTAATTTTTCAAAAATTTGAAATAGAAGGTCAAGAGTTTGTTGATCTTCAAAAAGAAGCTTTAAAGAGAGTTGAAAAATATCACAAAATAATTAATCAAAATATATGAAAGATTATCAAAGGCGAACTTTTTTAAAAGAGACTGAGGGAAAAATAAAATATAAAACTTATACTAAAGATTCTTTTTTTTATAACTCAGATAAAAAGCTCTGGGGTTGGAAACAAGAGTCAAAAGGCATCATTCATTATGCAAGAAATATAGAGGAATTAAAAAAAATCAAAAAAAAAGAATTTATAGGTAAAGGAAATTATGATCATTCAGTAACACATGCTTGGCAAAATTCAGAATATATGGGGACAGATGAATTTGCAAATAAATGTGGAATTAAAAATAGAGAAGGTAAACCGTGTACAAAAAATTATATCAGTTTGCTCCTAAAAAGAGGTGTTAGTCCACTTAATGAATACGATGAAAGTTTAAGAGGTGCGGGTATCCATAAGGCTACAACAAGAAAAAAGAGTGGGCAGAAATTTTTAAATTGTCTTAAAAAATCAAATATTGAATATAAAAATGTATTTCCAAATGAAATTTATAAAAGTAAATTTAGTAAAAATAACTATATTATGAAACAGAAAATATGGGTATTTAAAAACGCAACTGAAAATAATTTGAGAATTTTTAAAAAACTTTGGTATGAAAAAAATTAAAAGAAAGATAATAAATAAAATCAGAGAGGTTACTGATTATGATTATGTAGATGATCCTAGAAGAAAAAAAGCTCCAAAAAATGCAAAATTCAAAATAGTTTTTTATAAACCTAAGCCTGGTGAAGACTCCAATATACCAATTAAATTTCAAGGAGTTCAATATTACACTAACAAATCTGAGGCAGATTTAGCTTTAAAATATAGGTTAGAACTAAAAGAGAAACTAAAACTAAAGAAATCTAAGGATATGATTGGTAATAATAGAAATCCTAATCTCAAAAATGTTGGCGTAAGGTTTGGTAAAGATAACGGATATACAATTAATCAAAAAAAAGAATTTAATAAAAAAGTTAAAATTGCAAAAAAATATCTTAAATCAGGTCATACTAAAATGGAAACTCAAAGAATTATTAATAAAAAATTCAAATTGAATAGAGATGAAAATTCCGGTACTGGTAGATATGTAAGAGTGGCATCTGATTTACTTGATAAGTAAATTAATCAGTTTCTTTACACCTTTTTTCTTCGAATTTTTTCTAGAACTAAAAATACAAGCTTGAGATTTTAATATTTCTCCATCAGATAGTATTTTAAGGTTATTTTGTTTTAGCGTCGTCATTGTTTGAGTTATGTCAGATATAAGCTGAGCAGTGTTCATGGCACACATCAGTTCAGTACTGCCTAATGATTTAACTATTGTAAAGTTGGTTACCCCTCTTGAATACAGGAATTCTCTAGTAAGATTTGGATATTTAGTACCAATTTTTAATAATGATTTGTTCTTTTTTTTATATTCATCAGCAACTTCATCTAGATCTAGTGTTGTAAATAAATCTATAAATTCATTTCTACAGGCCAATACCAGTGATGCGTGACCAAAATTAAGTTCCTTTTCTAATTTAATATTTTTTTGAATATTAATCTCAGATTCTTTTAATAAATCAAACCCACTGATCCCAATATCTAAATTTCCAATTGATAATTGCTCTAAAATTTCTCTTGCATGTAAAAATAGAATTGAGATATCAGGTCTACCTTTAACTTTGCCAATTAATTCTCTTTCACCTCTATCAAAGAAAATTTTAAGCTTCTTTTTAACTAAAATTTTTTCAGATTGTTCTTTCAATCTACCCTTAGATACAATTCCTATGTTTATTTTTTCTTTACTCATAAACTCCAAGATTAATTGCACAACCAACTGCAGGTATTTTACGTAAACCAAGATTTTTTGATGTAAGATCATTAAATCTTCCACCTGATATAAAGGTCTTTTGTTTATTTTTAATTTTAATATCAATTGAAAATATAAATGAGCTGTAATACTCAATTTCTCTTCCTCCATTGTCTGTGGAAAATTCAAACTTAAAATTTTTTTGTTTAAAATTTGTTATTGGAAAGAATTCTTTGCCAACCGAAATATTCAAGTTATATTTTTTATAAAATTTGTTTAATATTTTTGGTGCATTTTTAAGAGAACATTTAATCTTTAAAAATTCTTTAATAATTTTACAGCTTTGTTTTCCTGTTTTAGTAACTCTAGGATCGTTAATTTTCTTCTCATATCTATCAAGTATTTCTTTATAACTTCTTCCAGCAATTAACTTATTTGGGTTTTCTTTTTTCATTTTAAGATAAGTTTTATGATCTCCTGCGACGACAAATGAATCTATATCTAAGTTGCCTTCAAGTCTCTTAAGTAATTCTGAAAAATAATTACTATTCCAGTAAAATTTAATTAATCTTTTTTTCCATCTTTCAGGAATTGAAAGTTTTTGGATCAATAATTCAAATAATTTAAAGTTACCTATTTTAACTTTTGCACTTTTTATCCCAGCTTTTTTTAGAATTGTTATTGATGTATCAATGATTTCTTTGTCATCCTTTTTTTCATTTTGAGATGAGAAAATCTCTAATCCTAATTGTCTAATTACAACTTTATTTTTATTATAGGATTTTCTAAATGCACTTCCTGTATAAAAAACCTTTTCTTTAGAATTTTTTTTGCTTTGCGCATATCTTAAAATACTTGAGATCGATAGATCGGGTATTAAGGTTAGTTCTTGTGCATCAGAGTTATAAAAAGAAAACAAATATTTTCTAAAATTTTCACCTGATCTTTGTAATATAAATTTAGATTCTAAAACTGGGTCTAGTTCTATTTTCTTAAAACCTTTTGTTTTCAAAGTTTTAATTATTCTATTGTAATTTTGAGATTTCATTAACAAGATCTTTTCTATTAATCACTAATTGATCGTTTTCTTTAGATGAGTTTAGTTTTTTAATAGTTAGTTTTTCATCTTTAAATTCATTTTCACCACAAATGATTACAAGATTTAATTTCTTTCTATCTGCGTATTGGAGTTGTTTTTTTAGATTTTTATTTTGGTCTAGATATATTTCAGATGCTATATTATTTGCTCTAAGTTCGTTAACTATTTCATAATATTTTTGAATAAAGCTTTTATCTAAAATGCAAACTAAAACTGGTTTATTTTGATTGACTTTAATCTTACCTAGTTGGTTAACAGCGTATAATAGTCTATCGATCCCAATAGACATTCCCGTGCCTTTGTAGTCTACACCTTTAAACCTTGCAATTAAATTATCATAACGACCCCCCGATGCGACGCTGCCAATATTTATTTCTTTTCCCTTTGCATTTGTAACTTTAAAATTAAGATTTGTTTCAACTAAGTACGAATTGTAGTACGATAATCCGCGCACCTTAGTCGACTCAACTTTTACAGAGTCTAGATTGTTTCCGTATGACAACACTTCAAACAATTCCTCTAACTCATTTATGCCTTCTAAAGATAATGGATTTTTTAGATAAGTCTTCAAATCATTAATTCCTTTTAAATTTAGAAAATTTATTATCTCAGATGCTTGATTATCTGATAGTTCGCACCCTTTAGTGAATGCTCCTGACTGATCTTTTCTACCTTGTTTTAATAATTCCTCTACGCCCTTCGTTCCTAATCTATCTAACTTATCAATTGATTTTAGTACTTTATATTGTCTGTCTTCTTCAATTTTTAGTTCATTGATTAAACCTAGTAGAATTTTTTTGTTTGAAACATTTATTGTAAACTGGTCTTTGGATAGACCAATTTTTTTAAAAGAATCTCCAATTATATTGCATATTTCTGCATCTGCTTGAGATTGATTTGCATCACCAATTATATCTGCATCAAGCTGCCCAAAGGCACGGTACCTTGCAGAATCCACCTTTTCCTGCCTGAACACATTACCATAAGCAAATCTTTTGTATGGAAAAACTAAATTTCTGAAATTCTCTGCACAAAAACGAGCAAGTGGGGCACTTAAATCATATCTTAAAGTTAAAGACTCTTTTTCATCTACGAATGAAAATACATCGCTCATAGGATTACTTTCATCCTCAGCTAGAAATGAACCTATATTAACACTCTTTTCAAATTCCGGCGTTTCTAATTGCTCAAAGCTGTAATTAATAAATACTTCTTTTATAGTGTCTACTAATTTATTCTTAAGAGCTAATTCATCACCCCATCTATCTTTGAAACCCTTAGGTAAAGAGGCCTGCAATTTATTTTCATTATTCATCTTTTCATCCTGAAAAGTTATGTGTCGTCGGTACGCCTGAGTGGAATCGAACCACTTTCGCGTGCTCCACAGGCACGAGTCTTAAAACCAATAGACGACAGGCGCATATCCTTTCTTTTATACTAATTATTGTTAAATTTAAATTTTTATATGATTAATTTGATAGCATGAAGCTACCATGGAAATTATGGTGACTTTTGTTATTTACAAATATTTTAGCATTTTTAATCATTAAAAGTTAAATAACATTTAAATTTTAAAATGCAAGAGGTTTGAGTAGGGATAAATAAACTTTTTGTTAAGTGGTTAAATATCCCTAATCAAGATTAAATGAATATATCTTAAGAAATCTTCTTGAGATTTATTGCACTAGGGCCCTTGCCTTCAGAATCTGAAATCTCAAATTCCAAAAGATCTCCCTCATTTAAGAATCGAAGATTGGCTTCCCGAACTTGACTTGCATGAACGAAACAATCCTTTTCACCATCTTCTCTCTCTATAAAGCCGTAGCCCTTCTTACCGTTGAACCACTTAACTTTTCCTTTTAACGTACTCATACTCTTTACTCTTTCTTGTTAGTTAACTTAAGCTTAATAAGCTTGAAGAGTTGATATTAGATTTATAAATTTAATGCAAGTAAATAAAATAGACCAAGTGTCACTTCAAAAATTATTTGATATTAATGGTGGTCTAGGTATGACTTGCACATACGACACCGTCCTTTTCAGGGACGTGCTCTACTACCTGAGCTACTAGACCATTATAGCCTGAATATGATCCTACCCTTTCCAAGATCATATCCCGAAGTTTCGATTCTGACTTTATCACCAGCTAAACAACGTATCCTTGCGCGTCTGAGTTTTCCACCAGTGACACAAGTTACATAGTGCCCGTTGCTTAATTTTACCTTAAACATTGCATTAGGCATAACATCTGTAATAACACCTTCAAATGTTAATTTTTCTTCTTTTACCAAATTATTTACTCCTTAATGCTTTAGTTTTAATAGACAAACTATGTCCTCTCAACTTTTCTTCTTCTGCCAAGATGTATCCTGATTTTGAAAGAAATTTCAAGCCTTTTTTACTTAACTCATTTACGCTAATGTACTTACTAAAATCGCTAACGTTAAGACCGCCTGAATATCTTGCACTTCCACTAGTAGGTAAGGAATGTTGTGTTGGTCCATAGTCAGATAAAGCCATGCTACTAAATGGACCAGCTGCTATACTTCCTGTTGTATTTAATTTTGGATGTAATTTATTAATATATCTTTTATAATTTTTTATTTGCAACTCCAAATGTTCTGGACTTATATATTCAATACAATCAAGAATTTCTTGATCTGATTTTGCGTGTATAAGATATCCATTTTTTTTTAGGCTGTTGGATATAATTTTTTTTCTTGGTAAATTGTTTATCAATAATTTTAGTTTATTTTGTACTTTTTTAATTAATTTAAAGTTTTTTGAAATCATAATTGAAAGCACACCATCAGAGTGTTCACTTTGCGCTAACAATGAATACGCAATTTCATTAGGTGAAGCAGTATCGTCACACCAACAAACAATTTCGGACTCCCCTGCATACATTCTTTCTTGCGCAATTAAATTTTTATAGGATAAAATTCTTTTTGCAATTGCTACATATTTCGATCCTGGTCCAGTTATTATATCTACTGGTTTTATTTTTTTTGTTCCTATAGAAAGTGCTGTAATTGCACTTGCGCCTGACAAATTTATAATTTCATTTACATTGCATAATTTTGCTGCATACATAACGGACCCATTTAGCTTTCCGTTCGTCGCTGGTGTGCATAAAACTACTCGTTTAACGCCTGCAATCTTTGCTAAAGCACAGTTCATTAAAGCAGTGCTTGGTAAATTACCTGGGCAATATATCGCTGCAGATTTTAACGGTCTATTTATATATTGAAATCTATTACCAAATTTATCCTTTTGATAAATATCTCTCTTGTTTTGAAGTTTGTGCCAACCTGTTATTCTATTATAAGTATCTTTTATAGCTTTTTTCAATTCAGGTTTTAAATTACTAATGGATCTTTTAATTTTGTCTTTAGTTGGAATAATGTTAGAATTATTATTGAATCTTTTCTCGTATTTAATTAGGGCTCGATCACCATTTTTCATTACATCCTTGATTATTTTATTTACTATAAATTCAGTTTTTATATCAATCTGATTTCTGTTGTGAGTTATTTTATTTAACAAACTTCTAAAATTTTTTTTATTTAATCTTAATAATTTTGACATAGTCTATTTTAAATCTTCAAGTGTTACTTCTATTGTTTCCGATGTTAAGGTTATAAGGCCATTATTTGAAAACAACAAATTAAAATTATAATTGTTATTATTTTTTGTCACATTTATTGCAAATATTTCGAGCTCTTTATTAGTATATAATTGATTGATTTTCCTTGATTTTGCATCATCAATGAATTCAAATTTACAAACACTTAGAACTTTTTTATTTTTTTCTTTAACAGAATTTCTTTTCATGGACATTATAAATATTTTATTTTCTTTTAAGTATTTGATTTCTGAAATCTTAACGATAGCCTTATGTATATGAAGAGAGATGATGTTTAAGCCATTAATATCCCTGGCTAATATTTTAGCTAAATATTTTTTAGACATTATTTTTTTAATTTAATTTTAATACCTAATTTTTTTAGTTTCGGTTGTAAGTTTTCATAACCCCTTAAACCATGGTAAATTCTAGATATTGTAGAAGATCCCTCTGCTGATATAGCTCCTAAAATTATTGAAAATGTGGTTCTCAAATCTGATGATATACAATCTGCTGCATTTAATTTTTTTTGTCCAATAATAAATGCTTTATTTTTTTTTATCGATATTTTTGCACCCATTCTTTTTAATTCTGGTACGGCCATAAATCTATTGGAGAATATTGTTTCTTCAATTGTGCTTTTTCCTGGTATCTTTGTTAGAACTGCAAGTATAATTGGCATGTTGTCAGTGGCTAATTTTGGCCAAGGACCAGTTTTAATTGAAATAGATTTTAATTTTTTAGCTGGTGAAAGTATTATTGAATTTCCATTAATCGTAATTTTGTATCCAATTTTTTTAAGTATGTTCAATTCTGTAAGTAAATAATTTGGGTTAATTTTTTTTACTTTAATTCTCCCATTAGTCATTGCGCCTACACATAAATAACTAAAGGCCTCAATTCTATCTCCTATAATCGTATGGTCACCATTTACAAGCTCATCAACACCGCGAATTTTTAAAGATCTTTTTCCTATAAATTTAATATCTGCTCCAGAATTATTTAAGAATTTAATTAAATCTTTTACTTCTGGTTCTATGGATATATTTTTAATTATATGGACACCTTTTATAAAAACCGATGCCATTATTAAATTTGAGCTACCAGTAACAGTAATTTTTGGAAATTTAAAAATATTTCCTTTTAAACCCTTTTTTGACGAAATATTTACGTAACCTTTGCTAAGAGTATTATCTGCGCCAAGACTTTTAAATCCTGAAAGATGCCAAGATGTATCTCTAATACCAAGGGCACAACCTCCTCCTAAGGCAACTCTAATTTTATTTTTTGGATATCTTGCTAACAAAGGTCCCATAGTTAAAACTCCTGCCCGCATAGTAGAAACTAAATTATATGGAACAATTAGTTTATGTTTCTTTTTATTTGTAATTTTTATAGTTTTTTTTTCTTTTATGAGTTCAACTTTTGAACCTAAAGATATAAGCAGATCTTTCATGGTTAAAACATCTTGCACAAAAGGGACATTTCTTAAAATGACTTTTTTCTTAAATAATATTGATGCTGCCATTAGCGGAAGGCACGAATTTTTTGCACCACTGATATCTATTTCACTTTTAATAGCTCTATTAGGCCCACTAATTAAAAATCTTTTCATCTATTTTGATTTTGCAAGAGTAATTCCAACTTGGCCCTGATATTTACCTTTTCTATCTGAATAAGAAACTTCTGGTTGATCTCCTTTAAAAAATAATATTTGTGCAGCCCCACTGTTGGCATAAAGTTTTATAGAGTTACTTGTGTGATTAGAAAACTCTAAAACTAAATTTCCATGCCATCCTGCTTCTAAAACTGTTGGGGGAGTACCTAATCCACATCTAGCGTATGTTGATTTTGCAGTTACAAGTCCTGTAACATTTCTAGGCATTTTAAAATATTCTAAACTACTTGCTAACGCAAAAGAGTTTGGTGGTATTAATATGGATTCTTCTCCTTTTACCGTTATAAAATTATCTTCACTGAAATTTTTTGGATCAGCGGTAGCGCCTTTGATATTTGTGAATATCTTAAATTCAGCACCACACCTTAAATCATAACCAAAAGAGTTAAGACCATGGCTTATTCCTTTTGATATACTTTCTGAAACAAAAGGGCTGATCATATCTTCTTCTTTTGATAATTTTTTTATTTGTTTATCATTTAGTATCATTTTTTTTTCTTGGCTTTTTGAAAATCTTTCTTTTTCTTAAATTTTGACGTAATGCCCTCTCAAGATCAAGCTTTGTGGGCTTCCTTTTACTGTTCATTTTAATTATTTTTTTTCGGGATTTGTTAAGTGCTCTAAAGTTACTACTTGATCTAAAGGAATTGTATCATCCTCTTTTTTATTTAAGCCGGACTTAAGTTGCTTTTTTGCTCTTTTTTCTGCAAGCTTTTTTTCTCTTTTAGCTTGCTTCTCCATAGCTTTAGCACCTCTTGTAGATTTGTAATCGTAATGAATTCCCATAAATTTCCTAATCAGATTTATACTTTATTAAAAAAAAAAATTAAGGCAATAATTTGAATAATTTTATTTTTTACACTATCTTAAATGCATGCCCTTGTAGTTTTAGTGTCAAAACAGGCCCTTGGTAAGGGTCAGTCATGAGTTAGATTCTCATCGAGGGCACCATAGATTTTACTTATATAATTTCTTTTTTAAGAAAATACTAATTACGACTATTATTAGAAAGAATATTAAAGGTAAATATATCTCCTTTGACGCGATAATTTCAAAAAATGAAGGAGGGGTTGTATTTGCTTTTATTATTTTTTCTAAACCGCTACCAATTGAAACTATTATAAATAATTGTGGGATCATTCCTATTAATGTACCAAAAAAATAGTTTATAATTTTTACATTAAAAATTACTGGTAAGGTATTATGAATGAAAAAAGGTAAGCCTCCGATAAATCTATAAATTAAAAAATATAAAAATTCGTTTTTCTTAAATAATTCTTTTAGAAAAACCATCTTATTCCCAAGTTTTTGTTGAATTAAATCTTTAAAAAAGAAAATAGCTATTAAATATAGAATTAAAGAACCTGCAGATAAGGATATTGCTATTAAAATCGTTCCAACCCATTTACCAAATATAAAACCAGACAATAAAGCAACTGGTGAACCAAAACCAAGCAACAAAACCCATATGACAACAAATAAAAAAAATAAAGATAATAAAGCAAAGTAATTATTATTTTTTATTTTAGAAAAATAATTAATATTATTTTTAATGAATTCATAACTTGATAATTCTTGTAAAGAAAAATTGGCGAAAAAAAAATATAGGAATGTAGATACCAATATAATATATGAAATTCCTAAATAAATTTTTAATTTTTTTGTATTTTCCATATATAAAGTATTATAAAAATTTTCTGTACTTATACATATATATTTTCTATAACTAGCCAAAATTTTATAATTTAAATATTACCTATGAAAAGAACTTATCAACCAAGTAGGCTTGTTAGAAAAAGGCGTCACGGCTTTAGATCAAAAATGAGAACCAAAGGTGGTAGAAAACTGCTATCAAGGAGAAGGAAAAAAGGTAGAAAAAAACTAACCGTATAATGGGTATTAAAATTTTAAGCCTTTCTAAAAACGAAGATTTCAAAAAAGTTTTATCTGGTAAGAAAATAAATAATTATTATTCTACAATTTTTTTTAAAAAACTGACAAATAAAAGTAATAATAGATTAAATTTAAGTATTATTACTAAAAAAAAACTTGGAAGGGCTGTTCAAAGAAACAAAATTAAAAGAAGATTAAAAAATATAATTAATTATATTCTAAAATCTATAAAAATAAATTTAAAATATTCATACTTAATTATTGCTAAAAAAAATGTTTTAGATAGTAAGTACAGTAATATTAAAGAAACAATGCTTGTAGATTTTAAAAAAATTTTATGATTAAATTTATTAATATTATACTAATAAAAATTATTAAATTATATCAATATCTAATTTCCCCGTTGCTAGGAAATAACTGTAGATATTTTCCATCTTGTTCAGATTACTTTATTGATTGTTTAAAAACTTATGGACCATTGAAAGGTTCTATTAAAGGGTTTCTTAGACTGATAACTTGCCACCCAATTAAATTTTTAGGTGGAGGAGAAGGTTACAGACCTTTAAAAAATAAAGAATAATTATGGATACAAAAAATATAATAGCCGCTATATCACTTAGTTTAGCTATAATAGTAATATGGAGCTTATTTTTTCAACCATCACCGGAAGAAATAAAAAAAAGAAAAGAGAAAGAAAAAATTGTTAATAGTAGTGATGCTCCAAATATAGACACCACTGAAAAAATTACCAATCTCTCAAGAGAAGAGGCATTAAAATTAGATGACAGATTTTATTTCGAAAATGAGAGCATTAAGGGCTCAATTTCATTAAAGGGCGCAACAATAGATGATTTAATTTTTAAAAAATATAAAACTCAACTTGATTCTGATCAATTCGTAACTTTATTAAATCCCAAATCAACTTCAAATGGTTATTATGTTGAGTCTGGTTGGGCATCTAACAATAAAAATATAGATATTCCTGATAATAAAACAATTTGGAAAATTGAAGGTAATTCAAAACTTACACCAAATGATGATGTGACTCTTATTTGGAAAAATAATCAGGGACTAACTTTTGAAAAGATTATAAAAATTGACAATCAATATTTATTCACCATAGAACAAAAAATTAAAAATAGTTCAGATAAGATTTATAGTTTTTACCCATACGCACAAATTATTAGAACTAAGATTCCAGAGATTATAGACTTTTTTATTTTACATGAGGGGCCTCTTGGAGTTTTAGATGATCAACTGATCGAAAAAGATTACAAAGACATTTTGGACAAGAAATATTCAAAAAATGCTAATAATGGATTTTTAGGAATAACTGATAAATATTGGTTAACAAGTATAATTCCGCAAAAAAATAAAAAATTTAGAGCTGACTTTGAATATAATGAAAAATTTAAAGTAAACTACATAGAAACAGACTCCTATGACTCTAAACCAAATGCCCAAATTAGTAATATTGTTAATGTGGTTGTTGCAGCAAAAGAAGTAAATGTTATTGATGGTTACAATGAGAGCTTAGGTCTTAAAAAGTTTGATCTTGTAAT
This sequence comes from uncultured Pelagibacteraceae bacterium, assembly GCA_902614905.1. Lineage (GTDB taxonomy): Bacteria > Pseudomonadota > Alphaproteobacteria > Pelagibacterales > Pelagibacteraceae > Pelagibacter. The sequence continues at coordinate 101,305 of CACMMN010000002.1, forward strand.
TGATTGGGGTTGGTTTTATTGGATAGTAAAACCTCTGTTTTTTTTAAATGATTATTTCTTTAAACTCGCAGGTAATTATGGGATCGCGATAATACTAATAACTGTCTGTCTAAGATTAGCATTTTTTCCATTAAATAATTATGCCTTTAAATCAATGAGCCGTATGAAGTTAGTTCAGCCTGAGATGGCTCGTCTAAAAGAAATTCATAAAGACGATAAAATGAAATTACAACAGGCAATGATGCAACTATATAAGAAAGAAGGCATTAACCCAGTATCAGGCTGTTTGCCAATTTTGATTTCTATACCCTTCTTCTTTGCAATTTACAAAATGTTATTTGTAACAATTGAAATGAGACATCAACCATTTTTTGGATGGATAAAAGATTTATCTGAAAAGGACCCAACTTCAATTTTTAATTTATTTGGTTTAATTCCATGGGATCCACCATCTTTCATGATTATTGGGGCTCTTCCCGTAATGATGGGTTTTACAATGTGGCTGCAGCAGAAACTAAATCCAGCCCCTCAGGACGAAATACAAAAAAAAATTTTTATGTTCTTTCCATTATTTTTAACAATAATTTTAGCTCCTTTTCCATCTGGACTTGTGCTGTATTGGACCGCAAACAATATTCTTACTATGGCTCAACAGTACGTAATTATGAAAAGAACTACTGTTAAAACTGCCTCTTAAATGGAACTAGAAAAAATTTTACCAAAAGATGGTCCTCCTATTGAGGAAGTTCACAAATACGTTCAGAAATATAAAAATGAATTAATAGTAATAAAATACGGCGGTAACGTATTTATCGATAGAGAAATTTTTAATAATTTTATATCTGATTTAAAAATATTAAACGAGTTAGGACTTTCTGTTATTGTAGTACACGGTGGAGGTCCTAGAATAAAAAGAGAATTAGATAAATCAAACATTAAATCAAAGTTTATAAGAGGTTTGAGGGTAACCGACAAAAAAATCATAAATATTGTAGAAAATGTTCTTATAGATTTTAATAATGATATTGTTAAATCATTAGAAGAAAAAGGGACAAAAGGAGTTCCAATTAATACAAAAAATAACAATGTTATTCATGTTGATCCAGAGTCAAGTGAATTAGGTTTTGTTGGTGTGCCTAAAAAAATTGAACATAATGTTATTAATAAAATATTAAATGAAAATTTTATTCCTGTAATTTCTCCTTTAGGATTAGGAAAAGATCTAAAAACTTATAATATAAACGGAGACACTGCTGCAGGTGCAATAGCTAAATCGCTTAAATCAAGAAGATTGCTTTTAATGACTAATGTAGAGGGAGTTTTAGACAAAAATAAAAAGCTAATACAAGAAATTTCCTCTTCCAAAATTTTAGAGATGATCAAAGATGAAACAATAACCGAGGGGATGATACCAAAGATTAATACATGTTTAGACGCTATTAACAACGGAGTAACCGCTGTTGCAATAATTGATGGTAGGAAAAAACATTCAATTTTATTTGAAATTTTTTCGGATAAAGGATCAGGTACTTTAATCAGAAAATGAAAGATTTTAAAAAAATGAAATATCTATTATTAGATCTTGATGGAGTATGTTACGGAAAACATAATAATTATTCATTAGAAAAAGTATTTGGCCAAGTATCCAATCGTATGACACAATTTATTTCAGAAAGACTTAAAATAAATCGAGATGAAGCTAAAAAATTACAAACTGATTATTTTTACAAGTATAACACAAGTTTAAATGGGCTCATGATACATCATGATATACCACCTCAAGAATTTTTGAAATATGTACACACAATCGATCTCTCCTTTATGAAAGAAGATAAAATTATGAGAGATGAATTGATTAATTTAGATATGGAGAAGTTTATTTTCACTAACGGGAGTGCTGAACACGCTGAAAATATATTATCACACCTTGGAGTATATGATCTTTTTGGGAGAGATAAAGTATTTGATATTCAAGATGCTGGATATGTCCCAAAACCTGAGGCAAAGACTTTTGATCTAATGCTCAATAAATTTAAGATAAATCCAAAAGAAACGATTTATATTGAAGATATTGCGAAAAATTTAAGTATTGGTCACGAAAGAGGATGCTATACAGTTTGGCTAATTAATGATGAGTATTTTGGCAAGATAGACTCTAATAAAGATTATATTTCTCATAAAATCGAAAATCTGTCTTTATTTCTTAAAGAAATAAGGCTATTAAAAAACAAGTAAATTATGTCTTTAGAAAAAATTATTAACGATGCCTGGGAAATTAAGGATCAAATTAGCCCTAGCTCAGATCCAAAGCTTAAAGATGCAATTAATCAAATAATTGCAGACTTGGATAGCGGAAAAGTTAGAGCTGCTGAAAAAATAAATGGTCAATGGATTGCTCACCAACACATTAAGAAAGCAATAATGCTTAGTTTTAGAATATATCCAATGGAAAATTTAAATGGTCCTTATAGTAGTTGGTATGACAAAGCTCACCTGTTAAAAGGTAAAACTGCTGGATGGTCTAAAGAAGATCATGAAAAAGCTGGCTTTAGAATGGTTCCTAATTCTCCAGTTAGAAAAGGATCTTTTGTTGGGAAAAATGCTGTATTAATGCCTTGCTATGTAAACATAGGTGCATACATTGATGAAGGCACAATGATAGACACCTTCGCAAGAGCTGGCAGTTGTTGTCAAATTGGAAAAAATTGTCATATATCCGCAGGGTCTGGAGTTGGTGGAGTTTTGGAACCGGCTCAAGCGTTGCCTACAATTATTGAAGATAACGTTTTTTTAGGTGCAATGTCCGAAGTAGTTGAAGGAGTAATCGTTGGTGAAGGATCAGTTTTGAGCATGGGAATGTACATTGGTCAATCAACTAAAATTGTAGATCGGAAGTCAGGAAAAATATCTTATGGTAAAATACCTCCTTACTCAGTTGTTGTACCAGGAACCTTACCAGATAAAAATAATTCGTCAGCTGCATCGCTATACTGCGCAGTAATAATTAAACAAGTTGATGAAAAAACAAGATCTAAAACTTCGGTAAACGATCTTTTAAGAGAATAAAAATGCAAAAAATTAATGAGCTTGAGTTAGCTAAAGAGCTAATTAGATTTCCATCTATTACACCTATAGACGCAGGGGTGATGAGTTTTCTTGAAAAAAAATTAACTAAATTAGGTTTCAAAACTAAGATAATTACCTTTAAAGATAAAACACATAAACCCGTAAAAAATTTGTATGCAAGATTAGGAAATAAAGGTCCAAATTTTTGTTATGCTGGACATTTGGATGTTGTGCCTCCAGGTAATTTAAATGACTGGACTGTGAACCCATTTAAACCAAAAGTTAAAAATGGTCATCTAATTGGCAGAGGTGCTAATGATATGAAAAGTTCAATTGCAGCTTTTGTATCTGCTGTAAGTATTTTTTTGACAAAAAATAAAAATTTAAAAGGTTCAATAAGCTTTTTGATTACAGGGGATGAAGAAGGCGATGCGGTTAATGGAACAAAAAAGCTAGTAGATTATTTAAAAAAGAAAAAAGAAAAAATAAATTTTTGTTTAGTTGGGGAACCAACCAATCCTAATAAATTGGGTGAAATGGTTAAAATTGGTAGAAGGGGTAGTTTAACTGGAAAGATAGTTATTAATGGTGTTCAAGGGCATGTTGCATACCCACACCGAGCTAATAATCCATCTACAACTATAGTAGAAATTTTAAAGAAATTAAAAGATATAAAATTTGATAGTGGTACAAAGAATTTTCAGCCAACTAATCTAGAAGTTACAAGTATAAATATAAATAACGATATAGATAATATTATTCCAGGTTCTGCGGGGGCCACTTTTAATATACGATTTAACAATAAACATACATCAAAATCTTTAAAGAAAAAACTAAATACAATTTTTTCAAAGATATGTGGGAAGAAAAAATCTAAATATGAAATTGAATATAAAGTATCTGGAGAGGCATTTTTATGTGAACCGAGTAGTTTTGTTTATAAAATTCAGAATATTATTAAAAAAAATACAAAAATTAAACCGAAACTATCAACATCGGGTGGAACATCTGATGCAAGATTTATAAGAAAGATATCACCTTGCCTTGAGTTTGGTTTAGTTGGCAAAACTATGCATAAAATAGATGAGGCAGTATCCTTAAGAGATTTAAAAAACTTAACTAAAATTTATGCAGAAATATTAGAAGAATACTTTAAGTGAGTACTGCAATAATAACATCCGATACATCAGAAGATCACATTACTGGTGATGGTCATCCAGAACAACCAAAAAGAGTTTCGGCGGTTGTTAGAAGATTAAAAAAGAGGAAAAATCTATTGTGGGTTAAGTCAGAAAAGTTTGACCTAAAAATATTAAAAAAAGTTCATGGGTCTGATTATATTGATAGCATAGAAAATTCATTTCCGTCTAGCGGTTTAAAATTTTTAGATGGAGACACAATTATATCTCCCGGAAGTAAGAAGGCAACATACGACGCAGTAGGTTCTATAATTAAAGCAATAGATGGTGTAGAGAGCAAAAAATTTAATAATGTATTTTGTGCTGTAAGGCCTCCTGGGCATCACTGTGAAAAAAATAAAGCTATGGGTTTTTGTATTTTTAATAATGCAGCAATAGGGGCTCAATATTTAATTGAAAAATATAATTACAATAAAGTATGTATCATAGATTTTGATGTTCATCATGGTAATGGCACCCAAGACATTTTTTACGATAATAAAAAAGTTTTATATATATCAACTCATCAGTATCCTTTTTATCCTGGAACTGGATCTGAGAATGAGAAGGGCAAGTTTAATAACATATTTAATATACCTTTGCCAGCTGGCACATCTTCTGAAAATTACTTTGATGCATATAATCATGTGTTAAAAAAGTTATATGAATTCAAACCTGAGTTTTTAATTTTTTCGGCAGGTTTCGATGCACACCAGGATGACCCTCTTGCACAATTTAAACTAAAATCGAAAGATTTTTATGAAATTACAAGAAGAACACTTCTTGCAACAAATAAATATAATAATAGAAAAGTAGTTTCGATCTTAGAAGGTGGTTATGATTTAAATGCTCTAGCAGAAAGTGCTGACGAGCATGTTAAAGCATTACAGCAAAATAAATAAAAAATTACATATTGAAAATTTTAAAATAGTTACCATATAACTTTAAGTGTTGCCTAATGGGACACAAAATAACCTTGCTAACAAAGGAGGAAAAATGACAAGTAAGGATCTATCAATCTTTAATTCATTAAGACCATTTTCTGTTGGTTTTGATGATATGTTTGAGCAATTTGAAAACATGTTAGGAAATGGAAGTTTGACAACTCAGTCAAATTACCCACCATATAACATTAGAAAAACTGGTAAAGACAGATACTCAATTGAGGTAGCTCTTGCGGGATTTAACAAAAAAGATGTTGAAGTAGAATATGAAGACAATCTTTTAACTGTAAGAACCAAACAAGTTGAAAAATCTGATAACACTGTCGAAAATGGAGAGATTATACACAAAGGAATATCTCAAAGACAATTTACTAGATCATTTAAAATTGCTGAAGACGTAAAAGTTGGTGAAGCAAATTTGAAAGATGGGCTTTTAACTATTGAATGTGAAAGAATAGTTCCAGACTTTAAGAAAAAGAAGTTAATTCAAATTAAATAACCTAAACCTTGCTTGTGGGGTAAAGCCCCACAAGTTAAAAACATCCTTTTGAAGAATAACCTACAACAAAATCACTTTCATCAATTTCAAAACTTCTTTGACATTTAATCCCGTATTTTTTTGAAATATATATAATTTTTCCTGAACCAGGTGGTTCTCCATCATTTGGCATTGTTAAATCTGGGTATCCAAATTCTGCAATCAACAAATCTTTTTTTTTGTTTAGAAATTTCATTAAATACTTATCTTCTTTTTGAATAACTTCATCAGCTTTATTCTGCACCGTTTTACAGGACGATAAAGAAACAAATGACAAAATCAAAAATATATTAATTATTTTTTTCATTAGGCGGAATATTAGCATAGGAGAAATTATTAAAAATAAACTTGTAGTTGAATATTGTGAATAAAGAATATTTTATTAAGGAATTATTTTATTAATCTGATAATTTTTTTTAAAGGGAGGAATTATGCTAGATAAATATTTCGAATACAAAAAACATAAAACAGATTTTAGAACTGAGGTTATTGCGGGTGTGACTACATTTCTAACAATGGCCTATATAATGTTCCTAAACCCTTTTATTTTATCGGGGGAATTCGCTGGACCTGAAAAAGGTTTTTTTGATTTTGGCGCAGTATTTACGGCCACCATTTTAGCAACCGCTCTTGCTTGTTTCATAATGGCTTTTTACGGAAAGACTTGGCCAATAGGACTTGCTCCAGGAATGGGAATAAATGCTTTTGTAGCTTTTGGTGTAGTTGCGGGTATGGGTTACACTCCACAAGCTGCTTTAGGTGCAGTTTTAGTAGCTGGAGTATTATTTTTGATTATTTCTCTTACACCTTTAAGAGCATGGTTAATAAACTCAATTCCAAAAAGTTTAAAATTAGGAATTGGAGCAGGTATAGGATTGTTTTTAGCTATAATAGGATTGGAAATTATGGGAGTTGTTGGAGATCATCCAGTTACTTTAGTAACTCTCGGTGATTTAAAAAATCCTTTAGTGCTATTAGGGTGCTTGGCTTTTGTTGCTATGGTTGTTCTTGAAAAACTTAAAGTTAAAGGAAATATTATAATTGGAATTATTGCTTTTAGTATAATTGCATGGGTAACTGGTTTAGCAAAATTTAATGGAGTAGTAAGTTCACCTCCGCCAATGACATATTTATTTGATTTTGATTTAAAAGCAGCGTTATCAGCAAGTATGTCAACTGTAGTCTTTACGTTGTTATTTATCGATTTTTTTGATACTGCAGGAACATTAACATCTGTTGCTAATGTTGCTGGAAAAGTAGATAGCAAAGGTAGAGTTACAGATATAAATAAAGCCATGATGTCTGACAGTGTCGCTACAGTTGCTGGTGCTATGATGGGCACAACGACTGTAACAAGTTATGTAGAGTCAGGTGCTGGTGTTAAAGCGGGTGGAAGAACAGGTATGACCTCTTTAGTAATTGGAGTCCTGTTTTTATCATGCTTATTCTTTTCTCCTCTTGCAACAAGTTTGCCTAAGGAAATTGACGGAGCTGCACTTCTATATGTTGCTGTTCTTTTTGTGAGAAACATTACAGATATTGAGTGGAATGATATTGCAGAATCTGCTCCCTCAATCGTAGCAATGATAACAATGCCACTTACTTATAGTATTAGTAATGGAATTGCTTTAGCTTTTATATCTTATGCTTTGATTAAAATATTTACTGGAAAAATATCTAATACTTCTCCTGCTATTTGGTTAATAGCAGTTTTGAGTGTAATAAGTTTTCTTGTAGCTTAAAATTTAAAAGGGGCTGGCCAATAAACTAGTCCCTTACTTCAATTCTTTTTTTAAATATTCTATAGAAATTAATTCTCTTAATTCGTAAGGAAACACAATCCAAGGATTATCTTGTAAATTGTGAACTATATAATCTGATTTAAAGTTAGATTTTTCTTTTTTATAAAGCACAGCTGATTTGAAGTTAATTTTTTTATCCTTAAAATCTTTATAATTTTCTAGCCATTTTAAAGTTTTTTCTAGAGTTACACCTGTATCAATGAGGTCGTCAGTTACTAATATATTTTCTCCATAATTCCTTGAGGTAGTTGACAAATCTCTTGCAAAAGTCAATTCATTTTGTTTATCAGCAAATTGATTATTTTTTTCTGCTGAATAACTCTCAACCCCTAAATATCCACATTTTACATTGAAGATTCTACTTAAAATATCACCTACTCTAAGACCACCTCTTGCAATACATATTATAAAACTAGGTTTGAAGCCGCTGTCACTAATTTGGATAGCCAGATTATCTATGGACTTATTGTATGTATCCCAATCAATAATAAGTTTCTTTGACATTTAAAAAATATAATTACATGAAAAAATTCAGAAAAAGTAAAGAAATTTTTCTAATATTGTATTGGTTCATCATCTATTGATCTCCATAAATACCATGTAGCTACAGTACAATAAGGAGTAAATTTTTTATTTAGCTTATTTACAAAATTTTTTGGAGGATGATATTTTTTTTTGTAGTTATTTGAAATAGCTCTTAAAAGGCCAATGTCTTGTATTGGCCAAATGTTTGATCTATTTAAATTAAAAATAAGTATCATTTCTGCAGACCATCTCCCAATTTGACGTAAATCAGATAGATATTCAATTGCTTCTTCATCACTCATATATTTAATTTTTTTTGCATCAAAGGTTTTATTCTTAATTTTTTTTGCCAGTTCTTGAATACCTTTTATTTTTTGTCTACTTAAACCACACTTTTTAAGTTTTAATTTATTTAATACTGCAACATTTCCAGGCTTTATTTTTCCTTTACATACTTTTGAAAATTTTTTAAAAACCGAGTTGGCGGCTGCGACACTTATTTGTTGACCAATAATGCTTTTACATAAAGAATAAAATAAATCTTTACGAGTTGTTAAGGTCTTATCAGGATACTTTAGTATTAACCCTCTCATTATTTTATCTTTTTTTGATAAAACTTTTATTGCTTTATTCCAATAATGCGGTTTTTTAGTCATGTCTTTGTATTGTGGGTACTTTTTTAATTATTATTTCACGTCTAAAAATTATAATTGAAGATAAGATTACTAATAATCCACCAATTAATGATTTCAAAGATGGAACTTCACCCCATATCAAATAACCAAAAAAAATAGCAAATACTAATCCTAAATATTTTAATGGAGTAACTAAAGATACCTCAGAAAATTTATAAGATTGGCTTAGCCAGAGGTTTGCAACACCACCAAACAAACCAACTAGAGACAAAACAAAAAAATCAAAAAAGGAAGGTATTTTCCAACCATAAGGTAAAGTACATAATCCAGCAATTGTAATTGCTATTGAAAAATTTAATGAAATTAACCAAACTGGTTCAGTTGAAGAAAGCTGTCTTATTGCAATTGCAACATATGAAAGACCAATACAAAAAATTATTGGGAAGATGTAATAAATATTTAAACTTTCAAAACCTGGTTCTGTAATAATTAGAATTCCTACAAATCCAATTACTACAGCGAGCCATCTATAGATACCAACCCTCTCACTTAAAAAAAATATTGAAAAAATAGTTGTAAATATAGGTGCAGCAAATGATATGCTAACTACTGTAGCTAAAGGTAAATTTCTTAGTGCAATAAATATTGCTACCATTGCTATAAGACCCACAAAACACCTTAAAAAATGTAAAAATGCTCTTTTTGTTTGATAAAAATTATTTATTCTATTTTTAGGTATTACAAAAAAATAAAATACTATCCCAAAAAAACCTCTAAAAAAAACAACTTGACCAAGTGGGTAATCTGCAGTCCATTTTATTATTAAATCCATTAGTGAGAAGGCGCACACTGATAGAAACATGTACAAAAAACCTAATTGATTTTTACTGAGCATATGATTTACTCAACATACTTTTAGATACTTTAATTTAATAATCAATGGAAATAGCAATATTAGGTTTAGGATGTTTTTGGGGACCAGAAAGAAAATTTGGTGAAATAGACGGTGTAACTAATACTGAAGTAGGATACTGTGGTGGAAAAAATAAAGATACAAATTATCAAGAAGTTTGCACTGGTACCACTGGACATGCTGAAGTAGTAAAAATTGTGTTTGATGAAAATATCATTTCATACGAAAAAATAATAAATCTATTTTTTGATTTTCATGATCCAACAACTCTTGACCGGCAAGGTCCAGATATAGGAACTCAGTATAGAAGTGAAATTTTCTATTTAAATGAAATCCAAAAAAAAGTAGCTGGAAAAGTTTTAGATAAGAGAAATTTAGATTTTAAAGGCAGGATTGTTACAAAAATTACCGAGGTTTTAAATTATTGTAAGGCAGAGGAATATCATCAAAAATATCTTATGAAAAATCTATGAGCCTAATATCGACAGACTTTGCAGAAAAAAATTTGAAAGAATTTAAAATAATTGATGCTTCATGGCATTTACCAACTGAAAATAGGGATCCTTATTTAGAATATAAGGAGAGTCATATTCCTAACTCCGTTTTTTTCGACCTAGACAATACATCTGAAAAAAATACTGAACTCCCTCACATGTTACCCTCTGAGGATCAATGGAGCAAAAGTATTTCTAAGTTGGGCATTTCTAATAACGATAAAATTCTTATATACGATAACTCAAGATTATATTCTGCTTGCAGATGTTGGTTTTCATTATTGTATTTTGGGCATGACATTGGAAAATTATATATTTTAAACGGAGGATTGAAAAAATGGAAACAAGAAAATAAAGCTTTAACTGACGAGAAAACCAATATCGTAACTTCAAATTACAAAGCAATTAAAAAAGAAAATTATGTTTTTAATATGAGCCAAATAAATGAAAATATTGATTCAAATAATTTTGCAGTTGTTGATGCAAGAAGTCTTAAAAGATTTAACGGAGAAATAGATGAACCTAGAAAAGGATTAAGAAGAGGAAGTATCAAAAATTCTTTATGTTTGCCTTATGGAGAATGTATAAATCAAATTACAAACGAATTAAAAACCAAAGACGAACTTAAGTTAATTTTTGAAAAAATAATAAAAACAAAGAACAATAATAAATTTGTTTTTACTTGTGGATCAGGAGTCACTGCCTCAGTGCTAGCATATGCTTATAAGATAGTAAATAAAGACTACCAGCCAATTATTTATGATGGATCTTGGAGTGAATATGGTAAGTATTCTCCATGATTAAATCGAAAAAAATTCAATTTTTTTTAGTGGTTTTATTAATTATTATTATTTCAGTAATAGTTGGTAGGCATTTTGTTACTAAACACTTTGTAAAGAAATTTTCTAAGATGCCACCACCAGGTGTAATAGTTAACGCTGTAAGCAAGTCCACATTTTATGAAAGTATAGAAACTTTTGGAACTGCATTATCTCTTAAAAATAAAAATTATAGAATTAAAAAAAGTGAAATATTAAACGAAAATATAATTTTAGGTAAGGTTGTTGAAGAGGGAGAGGTTATTTTTGAAACTTCAGATAAAAAAATTGTTGCACCTTTTAAAGGTATTTTAGGGAAAAGAGAAATAGCACAAGGAGTTTTGGGAACTGAGTCTTTTATATTAACTTTGGATGATACAACATCAATATTGCTAAATATTAAAGTTCCTGAAATATATTTAAACATATTAAAACCTGGTCTTTCAGCTGAAGTTAAATCAGATTCGTATGAAAAAAAATTTTTCGGAACTATAGAGTCTGTCAGTTCAAGGGTAGACCCCAGTACAAGATCTGTACTTGCAAGTATAATTGTTGAAAATAAAGACTTAAAGTTAATTCCAGGTATGCTTTTAGATATAAAAATTATTTACGATAAGAAAGAACAATTAGGAATTCCTGAAAATTCGCTTTTAATTCAAGGTGAGGCTGCTTTTGTCTACAAAGTTCTAGAAGATAATACGGTCAATAAGATCAAAGTGAAAATTGGAAAGAGAAACTTTGGTAAAGTTTCGATAATTGATGGATTGTCTTTAGGAGACAAAATAGTTACCGAAGGAATATCAAAGGTAAGAGACAAAATTAAAATAAAAATTTTAAATTAAAATGTTTCTAACTGATTTATCTATTAAAAGACCTGTCATTGCCTCAGTGATGAGTTTGGTATTAGTAATATTTGGAAGTCTAGTTTTTTTTGATATCCCTACTAATGAAATTCCAGATATTGATAGGCCAGTAGTATCGATACAAACAGATTATAAAGGCGCATCTGCAAATGTTGTTGATAAACAAATTACTCAAAAAATTGAGGACTTTGTTGGAGGTACTCCCGGGTTAGTTTCTATAGAGTCAATGAGTGAGGATGAAAGGTCAAGAATTGATCTAACATTCAAAGATAATCTTGATATTGATGATGTGGCAAACGACGTGAGAAGTTCGATTGCAAGAGTATTAGATAATTTACCTACTGAATCAGATGCACCTGAAATATTTAAACAATCAGCTGGTTTTAGAACAACCATGTGGTTAAGTTTTAGTTCTGACTTTATGTCTGATCTTGAATTGACAGATTATGCGGATAGGTATTTAACCGACTATTTTTCAACAGTTGAAGGTGTTGGAAGAGTGAGGTTGGGTGGAGAGAGGGAACTATCTCTTCGGGTCTGGTTAGATCCACTCTCATTAGCAGCTAGAGATCTTACAACTCAAGATATAGAAAATGTCCTTAGGCAGGAAAATGTAGAATTTCCTGCTGGAAAAATAGAGTCTAGAGATATTGATTTAACAATTAAACTAGAAAATGCATATGAATCACTTGAATCTTTTAAAAAATTGCCATTAAAAAAATCGATAGATGGATCTATTACCAAACTTGAAGATGTTGCAAGAATAGAATTCGGTCCAGTATCAACAAGAACATTATTTAAAGGAAATGGTAGACAAGTAGTTGGTATAGGTATTTATCAAAACTCAGACGCAAACACTATTTCAGTAGCAAACAGAATAAAGAAAAAAATAAAACAGATTGAACCCAGTCTTCCAGATGGAACAAAATTAGAAGTTTCTTTTGATAGGAGTAATTATATTTCAAGTGCAATTAGTGAGGTTTATAAAACACTTTTTGTAGCCTTAATACTTGTATCATTTATAATTTATTCTTTTTTAGGTAATTTTAGGTCATTAATAGTACCTATTGTAGCTTTGCCCGTTTCATTAATTTCTACGTTTCTGGCAATATATTTTTTCGATTTCTCAATAAATCTTTTCACATTAATGGCACTAGTACTTGCTATTGGAATTGTAGTAGACGATGCCATAGTAATGTTAGAGAATATTGTAAGAAGAATTGAGCTTGGAGAGTCACCATTAGTTGCGGCTTACAAAGGCTCAAAACAAGTTTCATTTGCAATTATTGCAACAACATTAGTTCTTGTAGCTGTTTTTATTCCTCTAATTTTTGTTAAGGGATTATCAAGCGTTCTATATATGGAAACCGCTGTTACCTTAAGCTTTGCAGTGATAATTTCTAGTTTTGTAGCTTTATCCCTAAGCCCTATGCTAGCAAGTAAGGTCCTAGGGCAAAATGATAAAAAAAATAAATTAACTTATAGTTTCGAGAAAAAACTAAAAGACTTTAAAATATTTTATAAAAACTCGCTTTCATACTGGATCGATAAGAAAAAGACAGTTATATTTTTTTTGTTTTCTATATTAATATTAACAATAGCAGCATTTCTTTATGCTCCCAAACAACTAATTCCAAAAGAAGATAGGGGAGCTTTTTTTGTAATTGTAAAAGCGCCACAAAGTTCTGGCTTTGATTTTACATCAAACAAAGCTCAAGAAATTGAAGGATTTCTCCTTCCTAAAATTGGCAAAGGAGAGTACAGAAGAGTGATATTAAGAGTACCTGGATTTGGAAAAAGTAGTAAACAAGTAAACTCTGCATTCATAATCGCTTTACTAGAGAGTTGGGAAAAAAGAGACAGAAGTGGTCAAAAAATTATGATGGAATCTTTTAAAGAAATTTCTAAAGTACCTGGAGTTTTAGCATTTCCAATAATGCCACAAGGAATTAGAACTGGTGGTGTAGAAAAACCTATTCAATTTGTAATACAAGGAAATACTTATGAAGAATTAATAAGATGGAAAGAAATAATAAAATCGGAGGCAAGAAAAAATAAAAATCTTACTAATATTGAGGATGATTTTGAACTAAATAAACCAATTTTAAATGTAAAGATTGATCAAAAAAAAACCTCTGACTTAGGTATCTCAACTGTGGAGATAGGAAAAACTATTGAAACAATTTTTGGTTCAAAAAATGTTACTAACTTTACTAAAGACGGAAAAGAATATTCTATAATATTGCAGGGTGACATATCTAATAGAAATGAACCATCAAGTTTAAATAAAGTTTATGTAAGATCAAAAAATACTAATAAGCTTATTTCTCTTTCTAATTTAGTTACAATTGACGAGGAAGGCACTGCTCCATTTTTATCGAGATATAATAGACAAAAAGCTGTAACAATATCTGCGAATATTATTGGTGATTACACATTAGTATCAGCACTTAATTTTTTGGAAGATGTGGTAAAGAAGAATACCCCAGAAGCCAGGGTTGAATTTAAGGGTGAAAGTGAGCAAATAAAGGAAATTAGTTATCAAATATATTTAATATTTGTTTTAGCATTAATAACTGCTTATTTAGTAATGGCTGCCCAATTTGAAAGTTTCAAACACCCGTTAACCATCATGTTAACAGTTCCACTAGCTATTTTAGGTGGTTTGGTAGGTTTGTTATTAGTAGGAAGTTCAATAAATGTTTATAGTCAAATAGCATTAATTATTCTTATAGGTTTGGCCACAAAAAATGGGATATTGATTGTTGAATTTGCAAATCAATTAAGAACCGAAGGAAAGAATATCAAAACAGCTGTTATGGAGTCAGCTAGCATTAGATTAAGACCAATATTAATGACATCTTCCTCTACTATATTTGGAGTTTTACCATTAATAATTAGCAGCGGTCCTGGCGAGGCAAGTAGATTAACTGTTGGTATAACGATATTTGCAGGTATGTTTTTTTCAACATTTTTTACCTTGTATGTGATACCAGTAATTTATTTGATAATTGGAAAAAATACCAAAAGTATTAATTACATTGAGGAAAAATTAAATAAAGAGTTAAGTTAATAAATTATAAATTTCCTTCGACTTAATTTTTTTTTACACTTCGTTAATTGTTTTTTATATTTTTCAGAATAGCTTTCTACTTTTTTAGCTAAATTAATAACCTTTTTATTTCTTTTATAGTGTTTATAATTGCCCCACCCTTCATGGTAAGCAATGTATTGTCTAAAAGGATCTTCTTTCGAAATTTTTAATATTTTTGATGATTTACTTGTATACCATCCAATAAAATCTACGCTATCTTTAAACCTGTTTCTAATTGCTAGCGGATTGTTTGTCTCTTTTTTGTATTGTTTCCAGGTACCCTTGACTGCTTGAGAATACCCAAAAGAAGATGATGGTCTTTTATAAGGAATTATTTTAAAAATCTTATTTCTCTCGGGTTTAGCAAGCCAATCGAAATCTGACTCCATTTTAATTATTGCTAATTGTAAATAAATTGGTGTACCCCATTTTTGCTCTGTTTTTTTTGAATGCTTGTACCATAAATATCTTTCAGAAAATATTGAACAGCCATCAGATGTATTTTTTGGTATTGATGAGCAACTTATTAAAAAAAAGAAAAAAATTATCCAAGTTTTTTTAAAATGAATCACTTCAGAATTATAATTTATTTATTTTTTTTTCTCCATTCCCATGGTTTATCAAATTGACCTTTCCATAATCCTAATTTTTCTCTTTTAGCTTGTATTTCAGAACTAATGTATTTTTTTGAATACTTGGTGTAATTTAATGCTAAACCATTTTTAACCATCCAATTGTTTAAATCTATTTTTTTTTTATAACAAATTGCAATTAATCTTTTATAGCGATCATACTTTTCACCTTTACATTTTATTTTATTTTTTGAAATAATTTTATCCAATCTTTCTTTTGCTACTAAACCACATTTGTATTTTTTATTTAAAGTAATAAAATTAAATTGTATCCAAGGTTTTTTACAGTGTTGGTCAATTTCAGGTGCATCTATTCCTAATAATCGAATTTTTTTTTTATCTATAATTATTGTGTCACCATCAATAACTTTTGCAAATCCCTCAACCTCTAATGAATAAATAGGTTTTGAAATTAAAAAAAAAAAGATAATAAAACTATAGAAAATCTTTTTTTGCAATTTGAAGTAGTTCATCTAATTTTTCTCTAACATCATTTTCTGAAATATTTTTGTCCTTCAAATCTTGGTATAATTTTTTAATTATATCTTCGTCTCCTGGTTCGCTAAAATCAGATTTTATTACCTCTAATATATATTGCTCTTTTTCTTGACTTTTTTTTCCCAAAATTTCTGCAGCCCATTCACCTAAATATTTGTTTCTTTTTGAATTTACTTTAAATTTAAGCTCTTCATCATGGGCAAACTTATTTTCAAAATTTTTTTTTCTATCTTCGAATGAACTCATAAAATTTCATTAATATATAAGAAATTATAACACCTGTTATGTTGCCAATCAAATCCTCAAATTGAAAACTTCTATTTGGAATTACAAGGTGTGCTAGTTCTAGGATTATCGAAATGAAAAATAAATATAAAAAGATGTAATTAAGTTTTTTTTGGTTATTTGAATAACTTAAAACAGCAGTAAATGATAAAATTAAAAAAGTATACAAATGATTAGATGATAAAGATAAAAAATCACCTGTTAATTGAGGTTGTGTTTTTATATTTCCATATACCATCCATCCAAGAATACTTCCTGGATATAAATATAGAATTATTATAGTAAAATTAGAAATTTTAAAAAATAAGTCTAAATATTTTCTAATATTTCTCATTATAAACATTTATTTAATTGTAATTTTAAGTTATCAAACATGTATAAATGGTGCACCTTGTATTAATAAGACATGGACAGAGCGAATGGAATAGTCAAAATAAGTTCACTGGATGGGTTGATATAGATTTATCTGATAAAGGTAAAAAAGAGGCAAAAACTGCTGGTGAATTAATTATTAATGAAAATCTTAAATTCGATTACTATTTTTCCTCATTTCAAAAAAGAGCTATCAATACATTAAAGTTAATCCAAGAAACTATAGGAATTAAAAATCTAAAGTTTGAAGAGGCTTGGCAACTGAATGAAAGACATTATGGAGCTTTAACTGGCTTAAATAAAGAGGAAATGAAAAAAAAACTTGGAGAAAAAAAAATACATGAATTTAGAAGATCATGGAGTTTAAAGCCTGAAAATTTAGATAAAAATAACGTTTATCATCCATTGAATATAGATAAATACAAAAACATTCCAAAGAGAAATATTCCTGATACTGAGTCTTTAGAGGACACATATAATCGAGTTATTCCATATTTTGAAAGTAAAATATTAAAACTACTAAAATTGGAAAAAAGGATATTGGTTGCTGCACATGGAAATTCTATAAGAGCTTTATGTAAATATTTATTTAAAATAAGTAATGAAAATATTTCAAATTTAGAAATACCTACTGGTAATCCACTGGTTATAGATTTTGATAATAGTTTAAAGGTAATCAAAGCAAGATATCTTGACGAGGCAAGGGCTAAAAAATTATTATTTAATAATTAATTTTTTATAAATTTTAATATCGGTTACGTGTTTAAAATTAATTTTACTTTCATAACCGTACAAATTTTCATCCATTAACAATTTGTTCCAGATTAATGAAATAGGAAAAATTTTTTTTTTTATATTAATAAATAGATCTCTGTTGATTATTTGACAGCCTGTGAATATATATTCTTTTTTTGAACTATATGTAAGAATATTTTTTTTCATTGAAAAATCACCACTTAGTCTTTTATCAAAACTTCTTTTTTTTTTAACTACTAGGAGCATGTTAGATGCTTTTTTAGAAAAATATAAATTTTTCATTTTAATTATTTCGATTGAGTGCTTTTTTGTCCAAATTGTGTCTGGGTTTAAAACTAAGTAATTTTTATCATTCGAAGATTTTACAATATTTAAAATACCCCCTCCTGTGTTCAAAATTTTTCTTTTTTCCTCAAACACTTTAATTTTTTTTGATAATTTCTTTTCTAAAATGTATCTTTTTATTTGTTGACTTAAATGATGAGAATTTAAGAAAATTTTATTTATATTTAATTTAAATAATAACTCTATTGTGTTTTCTAGAAGAGACTTATTATGTATTTTTAAGAGGGGTTTTGGCACTTTATTTGTTAGTGGCTTTAATCTTTTACCAAAACCTGCACACATAATTATAGCTGTATTTAATTTTTTCATCTTTTCTACTTTTCGTTATTTAAGCAAGAAACTAACTCATCAAAAATGTTATTGCCACTTGTTCTAAGTTTAATTAATTTCCATGTATAGGGTATTAATTTCAGATAATTGTTTTTCTTATCTCTTTTTGCAAGTCTTGTGAAAATTCCTAAAATTTTAAGGTTTCTCAAAACAGAAAGTATTAAAAAGTCATTTTCAAAAGATTTTCTATCTATTTCTTTACTTTTTTGTAAAAAATATGAATAAATATTTTTTTTTAATAGGTTTGATGATTTAAACCTTACGTCATCTATTAATGACGCCAAATCATATGCTGGGTTACCAATAACAGCATCCTGGCTATCTATTAAATATATTTTTTTATTTTTATACATCATATTAGAAACATGAAAGTCTCTATGAACAAAAGTGTTATTTGGTAATTTTATTTTTTTTATTAAGATATTTATAATTTTTCTAATTTTTTTTTTATTATGAGGTTTGGCCAATTTTTTATTATAGTAAGGTGTATACCATTTATTGAATAAATCTGCCTCTTTATATAAATCTATGTGATTGTACTTTTTCATACAATATTGTTTTCCATTTAAGTTTATGGTTTTTGTATTTTTTATTTTTTTAAACTTAATAAGTATATCAATTATTTTTTTATAAATTTTATATCTATTGTTTTTTGTTAGAATATTTTTTATACTTTTTTTTCCTAGATCAGTAATCTGTATAGAACCTTTGTTATAATTGTTTTTTATAAGCTTTGGGGCGTATATTTTATGATTGTTCAAAATTTTATTAATGCAATCATATACTAAAAGATTCTTATATTTATTTTTTTTGGAATAAACTAATATGGAGTTTCTTGACCTATAGAACTCTCTATCTGATGCATCACCCTTAATTTTTTTAAAATTCATATTTTTTACAATTTCCAAAAAGTTTAATTTTAATATTTCTATTTTCAAAGTTTTTTAAATATTTGAATTTCAACTCGATACGGTTTTTTGGTTTAAATTTTATTTTTTCTGGCCATTCTATTAAAGAAATTACTTCATTGTTCTCAAATACACCAATATTATTCAATTCTTTGTAATTTTTTACTCTATAAAAATCATAGTGCTGAATTAATTTTTGATTAGCAAGATATTCGTACATTAAAGTAAATGTAGGACTTGGCACATCAGTAATTTTTGAATTTGTTTTTTTTTGTAAATGATTTATAAAAAATCTAGCAAATGTAGTTTTCCCAACTCCAAGTTGACCGTATAATAGAATTGTTTCCCCTGACTTTATTTTATTTGCAATCTTGCAAGCTAAATTTTTTAAAACTTTTAAATTTGAAATTTTTATCGAGCTACCGTTAGTAGCGATAGGCATCTGGTTTATAAGGTCCTTCTTGTTTTACACTAATATAATCTGCTTGTTCTTTAGACAACTTAGTCAACTTGGCTCCAACTTTTTCTAAATGAAGCATAGCAACTTTTTCGTCTAGATGTTTTGGTAAAACATAAACTTTTTTTTCATATTTATCAGAATTATTCCATAATTCTATCTGAGCTGTAACTTGATTTGTAAATGATGCACTCATAACAAAACTTGGGTGTCCAGTCGCGCATCCTAAATTTACTAATCTTCCCTCTGCAAGTAAAATTATTCTTTTTTTGCTAGGGAGCTCTATTTCATGCACCTGAGGTTTTATTTCATCCCACTTATAATTTCTAAGCGCTTCAACCTGAATTTCATTATCAAAGTGGCCGATATTACAAAGTATTGCTCTATCTTTCATGTCTCTCATGTGATCTGCTGTTATAATATCTTTATTTCCAGTGGCAGTCACAACTATGTCAGCATGCTTGATCATGTCATCCATTAAGACTACTTCATAACCTTCCATAGCTGCTTGCAATGCACAAATTGGATCTGTTTCGGTTATCATTACTCTTGCACCAGCTTGTCTTAATGATGCGGCACTACCTTTTCCTACATCCCCGAAACCAGCTACTATAGCTACTTTTCCTGACATCATTACATCGGTCGCTCTTTTGATACCGTCTACTAAGCTTTCCCTACAGCCATATAAATTATCAAATTTTGATTTTGTAACAGAGTCATTTACGTTAATCGCCGGAACCAAAAGAGTTCCTTCGCTTTCCATTTTTTTTAAAGCTAAAACACCTGTTGTTGTCTCTTCTGACAATCCTTTAATATCTTTCATAAGATGTTTATAATCCTTATGCATTAAAGCTGTTAGGTCTCCCCCATCATCTAGGATCATGTTAGGTTTCCAATCTTTTTTTCCTTCAATAGTTTGCCTTACACACCACCAATATTCGTCCTCAGTTTCACCTTTCCATGCAAAAACTGGAGTTCCAGATTTTGCGATAGCCGCAGCAGCGTGATCTTGAGTAGAAAATATATTACAAGATGACCATCTGCACTCAGCGCCAAGATCAACTAAAGTCTCAATTAAGACTGCAGTTTGTATTGTCATATGCAAACATCCTAAAATCCTTGCACCCTTTAATGGACTCTTACCCTTATATTCTTTTCGTAATGCCATTAGACCTGGCATTTCAGTCTCTGCGAGAGAAATTTCTTTCCTTCCAAAATCAGCTAAATTGATATCTTTTACTTTGTAATCAGTCATTTTTTTTCTGCTTGTACATTAATTCAAAATTAATTCAACTAGTCAATTTATGGTTGGAAAATAAATATCAACCCTTGCTCCATTTTTAACCTTATTATTTGATGCGTTAACACTCCCACCGTGTAAATCAACAAGATTTTTTACTATATTCAAACCTAGGCCAGAATGTTCACCAAATTTTTCAGGTCTATTACTGTAAAATCTTTTGAAAATTTTTTCAGTATTTTTTTCTTTAAAACCTCTTCCTTCATCAACTACTGAAAGTTGGATTTTATTATTTTTATTTTTTTTTAGTTCGACAAAAATTTCCTTATTATCCTCGCTAAAAGAAATAGAATTTTCAAGAAGATTTGCTAAAACTTGTTCAATTCTATTTTCGATACCTTTAATAAAGTATCTTCCACCATTTTTTTGAATTTTAAAATTAATCTTAATTCCTCTTTTTGAAAAGTATATTCCATTGAAATCATCAACAACTGAATTGATAACTTCCTCTAAATCGATATTCTTCATTTGCTCTTGAGTTATAGCAACTTCATCTTTTAGCATTTGCGAATAGTCCGTAATTAGTCTTTCAATTCTTTCAACATCGTGCGATAAAATTTTTACTAATTTTTCTTTCTCGCTGTTACTACTTGTTTCACTTAAAATTTCTGAAGCACTTTTTAATGATGCAAGTGGGTTTCTAATCTCGTGTACTAAATCGGTAGAAAAGTTTTCCGCTGTATTTACTCTTTTTTGTAACTCATTTGTCATATCACTTAATGAGTGTGACAACATTCCTAATTCATCATTTCTTTTTGCTAAATTTGTTATATCAACTCTTTTTTTACTTCTCTCTTTAATACTTTGAGTAAAATTAACTAAATTCTTGATTGGCTTTAAAAAATACTTATTTAAAACTAAGGAAAAAATAAAAATTACAATTCCTACAAATATAGCAGTACGTATTATAAAAGTTTTTCTTTCATTAATCGCAGTTTTAATCTCATTTGCATTTTCTGAAATTAATAAATAACCAGATTGTGTATCATTTATTATTAAGTTTTTTACAGTAGATAATTTGAATTGTTGATAGCTTTCAGTTGTAAAAGTAAATGGTTTACCAAAATTAGTTGAAGAAGCATAATTTGATATTTTTTCTTTTAGCTCTGTTTCTTTTTTTTGGTTTATTTTATCTTCTTGTGTAACTATATCATTATTCTTTGTGGAAATATCAAATTCAACAATATCAATTCTCTGACTAAATGACCTGGGATCTAAGTCTAAAGTGTTAGTGTCCGCTATTATATCATAATCTTCATCTAAAAATACTACTCTATCAACGCTCTGAAATAGAAATCTTTTAGAAAATAAAAAATTTTTTATATCCTCTTTGTTAAATTTAACATTCAGTCTATTTAGATTTTGTATAGTATTGTTTAAGATTTGAATGTGTATTGAAGTTTTTTTTTTAATTAAATTTGGTTGAATGTAACTTAAATAGATTATTGTTAGTGAACCTATAAACAAAAAGATAATTAGATTAATAAATAAGAATTTCTTTAAAATTGATAAATTTTTAATAATTGAGGAAAACATTAACTAACATTCCATCTGTAACCACTGCCATATCTAGTTTCAATAGCTGAAAAATTTTCATCGACTTTTTTAAATTTTTTCCTAATTCTTTTCACATGGCTATCAATTGTTCTATCCTCTATATCTGTATCTTCTCTATAAGCAATATCCATCAATTGCGCTCTTTCTTTTATTATTCCTGGTCTTTTTGCTAATTCTTGAACTATTAAAAATTCAGTAGTTGTTAATTTATCTGGTAGTTGTTTGCCACCCCATTCACATTCTAATTGGGACGGATCAAGTTTAAGTTTGCCGTGATTAATAATATTTTTTGTGTCCTCAATATTAACATTCTTTTTTCTTAACTGGACACGAATTCTTTCAATTAAAACTTTTATAGAAAAACCTCCAGATTTTTTCACGAAATCATCTGCGCCAAGTTTTAGTCCTAATAGTTCATCTACTTCCTCATCTTTGGAAGTTAAAAAAATTACTGGGAGAGAAGTTTTTTTTCTTAATTTTTTAAGTAATTCTTCTCCATCCATTTTTGGCATTTTAATATCAATTATAGCTAGATCTGGAGGTGTTCTGGATAAACCAATCAGCGCACTTTCTCCATCCAAATATGTTTGAACTTTAAATCCTTCTTTTTCTAAAGCTATACTAATGCTAGTTAGAATATTTCTATCATCATCTACTAATGCAATTGTTTGAGTCATGCAGTAATTAAAAATACTAAATTGTTATAATTTGGGCAATAGTTTATCTTATTGTAACAAGCCCCAATTTTCGCCAATATTAACATCTACAAGTATTGGAATTGAAAATGAATGCAAATCACTTTTTTGAACACTTTTCATTCCATTCTCTACTAATTTTTTTATATTTTCTATTTTGTCTGTCTTAACCTCAAAAATTAATTCATCATGAATTTGTAAAAGTAACTTGCAGTCTTTTATTTTTTTAACTTTAATTTTTTCGTAAATATTGATCATTGCCATTCTCATTAGCTCAGATGCTGATCCTTGAATTGGTGCATTAATAGCGGCTCTTTCTTGAAAATTTCTTACATTAAAATTTTTATCGTTAATTCCTGTTATATGAGTTCTTCTTCCAAAGATATTATTAACATATCCACTTTTTCTACAAAAATTTATAGTAGTTGACATATAATCTTTAATCTCAGGGAATTTTTTAAAGTAAGATTTAAGAAATTGATCAGCTTCACTAGTTGTCACAGAGATTTGTTTTGCAAGACCATACTGAGAAATACCATAAATTATTCCAAAATTGATTGCTTTTGCTTTGCGCCTCAGCTCAGATGTAACATCTTTTGTTTTTACATTAAAAACCTGGCTTGCTGTTAATGAATGTATGTCCTCTTTATTGTTGAAAGCTTTTTTAAGTTCTTTAACATCTGCAAGATCAGCAAGTATTCTCATCTCGATTTGATTATAATCTGCAGATAAAAGGATGCATCCTTTATCTGAAATAAATGCTTTTCTAATTTCTTTTCCATCATTAGATTTAATCGGAATATTCTGTAAATTGGGATCACTTGATGCCAATCTACCTGTTGTCGTAGCAGCTAATAAAAAACTAGTATGCACTCTACTTGTATTAGGATTTAAGAATTCTGGTAAAGAGTCTGAATAAGTATTTTTTAATTTTGTTAGCTGTCTCCACTCTAAAACGAGTTGTGGTAACTCATGGCCTTTGTAAGCGAGATCTTCTAATACGCTAGCACCAGTAGCAAAACTACCTTTTTTCGTTTTTTTTAGAGCAGATATTTTCAAATCATTATATAATACTTCTCCAAGTTGCTTGGTTGATCCAATTTTAAATTCTTTTTTTGATATTTTAAAAATTTTTTTTTCTAAATCGGAGATTTTTTTTTGAAAATTTTCAGACAATTTATTCAAAAATTTTTTGTCGAGTTTGATTCCATTCATTTCCATATGTGCCAAAATTTTAATTAATGGTTTTTCAAAAGTCTCATAGATATACATTAATTTTTCATTTTTGAGGTTGGTTAAAAATTTTTTGTAAAGCCTGAAAGTAATATCTGCATCTTCGGCCGCATAATCCTTTGCAACTTCAACTTCAACTTCACTAAAATTTATTTGTTTTTTTCCACTTCCAACAAGATCTTTATATGAAATTGTTTTGTGACCTAAATGAATCTCTGCCAAAGTATCCATATTGTGTCTATTTTTTCCAGCATCCAAAACATAAGACATTAACATTGTGTCTTCTAATGGTTCTATATCAATTCCTCTTCGATATAAAATAATATAATCAAATTTAATATTTTGACCGATCTTTTTAATACTTTTGTCTTCTAGAACGTGTTGTAATTTTTTTAATACATTTCTTTCGTTTAAATTCTTAAAATTTTTATGATTTAAAGGGATGTAATAAGCTTCACCAACTTTTTGTGAAATAGATATACCAATAAGTTCGGCTTGGTGTGGATCAAGAGAGCTTGTCTCAGTATCAATTGATATTTCACCTTCCTGTTCAATTTTAGATATTAATTCACTTAATTCATTTTCATTTTCTATTAATACATACTTTTTTTTATTAATTTTACTTTCAGACTTATCCTGGAAAAATGGTTTTTTATTGGTTTCAAAATCAACCTCCCCATAAGTAGATATTGCTGAACTTAATAATCTATTGAATTCCATATCTCTTAAAAAATTATACAATTTTTTTTTATCAATCTGTTTTAAAATAAAATTGCTGAATGGAACTTTGACGGGTACATCTTTTTTTAACGTAACCAGTTTTTTGCTAATTATTGCTTTTTGTTTATTTTTAACAAGTGTCTCTCTTCTTTTATTTTGTTTAATATTTTTTGAATTTGATAGAAGATTTTCTAGGGTGCCATACTCTTTTATTAATTCTGCTGCAGTCTTAATTCCTATACCGGGTACACCTGGTACATTATCACTGCTATCTCCTGCTAAAGATTGGACATCTATTATTTTCTCTGCCTCTACTCCAAATTTTTTTTCAATATCTTCTTCATTGATGAATTTATTTTTCATCGGGTCGTAAATTCGTATATTTTTTTTATACAACTGCATCAAATCTTTATCAGAGGATACTATTGTAACACCTCCCCCTTTTTTTATTATTTGTTCACTATAAGTTGCAATTAAGTCATCTGCTTCATAATTAATGAGTTCTATAGATGGTAAATTAAAAGCCTCTACAGATTTTCTAATATACTCAAATTGTGGAATTAAATCATCGGGTGCATCTGACCTATTTGCTTTATACTCAGAATAAATTTCATTTCTAAAATTTTTTCTAGCAGAGTCGAATATAACAGCAAAATGTGTAGGTTTAGATTTATTGTCAGAGGATTTTGCATCTTCTAATAATTTGAATAGCATGTTGCAAAATCCGGCAACAGCTCCAGTTGGTAGCCCATCAGATTTTCTAGATAAAGGTGGTAATGCATAGTAAGCTCTGAATATATATCCAGATCCATCGATTAAATAGTAATTTTCTTTTTTGGATGTTTTGCTCATTAATAAATTTTATTTTAATTTATCTTAATGTTATAATTCTATAAATCTAAATGAATAATAAAATTGTACTTTCTGTCAAAAATTTAAACAAAACCTACAACAAAAAAATTCATGCTCTTAAAAATTTAAACTTAGAGGTGAAAGAAGGAGAAATTTTTGGCTTATTGGGTCCGAATGGTGCGGGAAAAAGTACTTTTATAAATATCCTTGCAGGACTAACTACTAAAACCTCTGGAGATGTAGATGTTTGGGGATTCAATTTAGACAAAAACCCAAGACAAGTAAGAGCCTCACTAGGGATAGTCCCTCAAGAGATAAATGTTGATCCTTTTTTTACACCAAAAAAATTATTGGAACTTCAGGCTGGTCTTTATGGTGTAAAAAAAAAAGATAGAATTACAGATACTATATTAGATCTAGTCTCTCTTAATGAAAAAGCTAATAGCTACACTAGAAATTTATCAGGTGGTATGCAGAGGAGACTTTTAATTGCAAAAGCATTGGTGCATAAGCCACCAATTGTAATCTTAGATGAACCTACTGCTGGAGTTGATGTCGAGTTAAGAAAGAAATTATTAGATAATGTTAAATCATTAAGAAACATAGGAGTAACAATTATACTTACCACTCATTATTTATCTGAAGCAGAAGAAATGTGTGACCGTATTGGTATTATAAATCAAGGAAATTTGATTGCACTAGAGACTACAGAAAATATGTTAAATAAAATACAAACAAAAATAGTTAAATTTTCGGTAAATAAAAAAGTAGAATTAATTGATACCTTAAAAAATGAATTTAAAATAATAAAGAATAATGAAAAAGAGCTTGTTGTCTCTTACGAAAAAAATATTATAAATATACAAGAGATAATTGATGTTATCAAAAGCCAAGAAATTGATATTTTTGATGTACAATCAAGGGATCCAGATCTTGAGGATGTATTTATTAAATTGATAAAAAACTAGATAATTCTTTAACAAAAATATATAATAACACCATGGATAGAATTCAATCAAATCAAAGTCAAAGAATTTTAAAAAATTTTTTTATAATTATCTTAGGAAGTTTAATTTTAACAATTTCAGCAAAAATAAAAATTCCCTTTTATCCTGTGCCAATGACAATGCAAACATTAGTAGTTTTGTTTTTGGGTATAGCATTCGGTTACAAAATTGGTTTATCGATAATTACAGTTTATTTACTTGAGGGAATACTGGGATTGCCAGTTTTTTCTAATTCCCCTGAAAAAGGAGTTGGTTTAGTTTATTTTACAGGACCAACTATGGGTTACTTAATTGGTTTTTTGAGTGCAGTTTTTTTGACAGGTTATTTTAACTTTGGAAAAAATATAATTCAAAATTTTTTTAAAATTCTTATATCAGTTTCAACTATTTATATTTTGGGATTAGCATGGCTAGGAAGTCTAATTGGATGGGATAAACCTATTTTTGATCTTGGAGCAAAACCTTTTTTATTAGCAGAACTATTCAAAATTTTGATTTTAACTTTTCTTGCTTCGAAACTCGTAAAGTTTAGAAAATCTATCTAGGTGACCTTTTCGACAAAATTCTTTGAAGGGTCCTTCGATGCATCTTTAATCTTCTAGCTGTCTCAGAAACGTTTCTATTGCAAAGTTCGAATACTCTGTGAATATGTTCCCATTTTACTCGATCAGCTGACATTGGATTTTCAGGCGGTTCTGCTTTTTTATTTGGATTAGCTAAAAGTGCCTTTTCAACATCATCTGCATCAGCGGGTTTTGCCAAATAATCTATTGCACCTTGTTTTATTGCCGCAACAGCTGTTGGGATGTTTCCATAACCTGTTAACATTACCACTCTGCTGTTTGCATTTGAATTTTGTATTTCTTTTACAACCTCAAGTCCGTTACCATCACCCAGTCTTAAGTCTACTACAGCAAAAGCTGGCTTATTATTTTTTACAACATCTAGACCTTTTTTTACACCTTCAGCTTGTGAAACCTTAAAGCCTTTCTTTTCCATAGCTCTTGCAAGCCTTTCTCTAAAAGGATTATCGTCATCTACAATTAGAAGCGATTTGTCTTCATATTCGTTTATGTTTTTTAGCTTTTCTGTCTCCATTGTAATAAGTATATGGTCATAAATCCTAAAATTTCAATAGTCTAAAAAAAACCAAAAAACCTCATAATTTTTCTTTACATAGCTCACTATATAAGTAAAAAACGACTTACGAAAATTGCATACAAGTTATGCAGTTTTTTTTTGTTAAATTTTTTTTAAGGAGCTAAAAATGAAAAAATTTAAATCGGTTTATGAACTGATAACTGAGTTAAAACCATCTGATCCAGTGTACTGCATCAGAAAAAAATCAATAAAAAAAGCTTCAAAATATTTTATAAAAAATTTCCCAGGTAGAATTTTATACGCAGTTAAAACTAATCCGAACAAAGAAGTTGTTAAAACATTAATTGAAAGTGGTATAAAAAACTTTGATGTGGCATCTATTAAAGAAATCCAAGGCATAAAAGAAATAGATAGTTCTTTAGATTGCTCATACATGCATACGGTAAAAAGTAGAGAAGACATAAGGGATGCATATTTCAAATTTGGGGTTAAAGCATTCTCGCTGGATACTAAGGACGAACTAATCAAAATTCTAGAAACTACTAACCACGCAAATGATTTAGAATTATATGTAAGAATTGCAGTTTCAAATGAGCACGCAGAAATTGATTTGTCAAAAAAATTTGGTGTTAATAATAATGAGGCCTCAGGTCTAATCAGACTTGCCAATCAGTATACAAAAAAATTAGGTTTAAGTTTTCATGTTGGTTCTCAATGCATGCACCCAATATCTTATACAAAAGGAATAACTGAAATTGGAAATTTAATTAAGAAAACAAAAATTGTACCAAAAGTAATTAATATAGGTGGAGGTTTTCCAACTATTTATCCAGACTTAATTCCTCAGTCTTTGAATAGCTACTTTGAGGAAATAAAAAAATCATTAAATACTCTCAAAATAGATAAATTGCCAGAAATTATATGTGAGCCCGGTAGAGCACTGGTGGCAGAATCAGGTTCAACAATTGTAAGAGTAAATTTAAGAAAAAAACAAAAGCTTTATATTAATGATGGCACTTATGGAACTTTATTTGATGGAGGTGTTCCAAATATAGTTTATCCATCAAGACTTATTACAAATGGTAGAATGATATCAAAAAAAATGACAGCATTTGATTTCTATGGTCCAACGTGTGATAGCATGGATTATATGAAAGGTCCTTTTATACTTCCAAACAATATAAAGGAAAATGATTACATAGAACTAGGACAACTTGGTGCTTATGGTCTTACATTTAGAACACAGTTTAATGGGTTTTATTCCGACAAAATTTATGAAGTTGATGATGAACCTATAATGTCTATGTATGATAAAGATAAAAGCAAAAGTTACTTGGTTGCTTAAAATCCTGTGAAAAAAACCCTAGGTCATAACAGTAAAAAAGATTTTCTAAATAAACCGGTTGAACATATTGATATAACTAAATTTGATGCAAGACCTATAATTTCCTCAATGGAAAAAATGTCTTTTGTGTCTCGAGAGACAGCTAATGCTGCAAAAATTTATAATGAAATGCTAAGTGAAAAAGATTGCACTATTTTTTTGACATTAGCAGGTTCAACATCTGCGGCTGGATGTATGCATATTTATAGAGATTTAGTCAAATATAATATGGTCGATGCAATAGTCGCAACTGGAGCATCAATTATTGACATGGATTTCTTTGAGGCCTTAGGTTTTAAGCATTATCAAGGCTCTCAGTTTCAAGATGACAATGAATTAAGAAAAAATTATATCGATAGAATATATGACACTTATATTGATGAAGAGGAACTACAACACTGTGATAAAGTAATTGGAGAAATTGCTGACTCACTTGAACCACGACCCTATACATCAAGGGAATTTATCTTTGAGCTTGGCAAATATCTAAAAAAAAATGCAAAGAAAAAAGGTTCTTTGATTGAAATGTCCTATGACTACCAAGTGCCCATATTTTGTCCCGCATTCACAGATTCCAGTGCCGGATTTGGGTTAGTAATGCACCAAGAAAAAAATCCAAAAAAGCATATGACCATCGATTCAATTAGAGAATTTAGAGAATTAACTGAGATAAAGATAAAATCAAAAGGATCTGGTTTGTTAATGATTGGTGGGGGAGTTCCAAAAAATTTTATTCAGGATACGGTTATTTGTGCAGAGCTGTTGGGTAAAGATGTGGACATGCATAAATATGCAATTCAAATTACAGTCGCAGACACTAGAGATGGGGCATGCAGTAGTTCAACCTTAAAAGAGGCTAGTTCTTGGGGTAAAGTTGATACTTCAAAGGAACAAATGGTTTTTGCTGAAGCAACTAGTGTAATACCTCTAATTGCAAGCGATGCATACCACAAAGGTGAATGGAAAAAGAGGGATCGAAAGAATTTCTCTAAAATTTTTGAATAAGTGAAATATCTATCAAATAAAAATGGATTTTTAGGTATTGATAACAAATTTGATATTAAACAAAAATCTGTTGTTATACCATTTGGTTTAGAAAAAACAGTCAGTTACGGTGGAGGTACAAAAAATGGGCCCAAGGAAATTATAAAAGCTTCACACCAAGTTGAGCTTTACGATGAGGAGCTTAATTGTGAACCTTTCAAAGTTATAGGCGTAAAAACTATCAAACCATTTAAAATTAATAAAAATATAAATAAAGCCTTAAAGCAGATTTCACTTTTAAACCAAAAATCAATTGAAAACAATTTGTTTCCATTAACTTTAGGAGGTGAACATTCGATCACAGCAGGTTGTATTGAACCTTTTGTTAAAAGTTATAAAAATGTAACGATCTTACAATTTGACGCCCATGCAGATCTTAGAAATAGCTATAATAATCAAAAATACTCACATGCATCAGCCATGAGAAGGTGCTTAGATTTTAAAAATGTAAATTTAATTTCAATTGGCATAAGAAATATCTCAAAAGAAGAAATACCTTTTTTAAAAAAAAATACTGGTAGGATCAAAATATTTTGGGCTAAAGATCAAAAAAAATGGAATTTAAAATATTTTAAAAAAATAATCAAAAATAGGAATGTTTATTTAACTTTTGACGTAGATGGTTTAGACTCTAGTATTATGCCAGCGACTGGAACTCCTGAACCAGGAGGGTTATTTTGGTATGAAACATTAAGTTTAATCAAAACCACTTTTAAAAATGCGAATGTAATAGGAGCAGATATAAATGAATTAGCTCCAATTAAAGGATTTGATTCGTATAATTTTATAGTTGCAAAACTTGCATATAAGATACTAACTTACAAATTTTTATTAAAATAATTTAGACTGGTTTAAGAGTACCAAGTAATAATCTAAATGGTACAAGCATAATTAATGCTATAAGTATTTTTACACTTAAGTCACCGAGTGATAATGTTATCCAAGGCACTCCAGTACCATAGAATGAAATTGAAAAGAATAAAAACGTATCAACAGTTGAGCCTATTAGCGATGAAAATAAAGGAGCAACAAACCAAGTTTTTCTCCTTAATTTATGAAAGACTTGAACATCTAACAATTGTGCCACTATAAATGCTGTTCCAGACCCAATTGCTATTCTAACGGAGATTAAATCTGAAAAATTTGTAGAAAATATAAGTGTAAAAACTATGCCAGTTGTGAAGCCAAAATAAACAATCTTTCTGGCTATTATTTTGCCAAAAGACCTATTGGCTAAATCAGTAATTAAAAAAGCTATTGGGTAACTAAAAGCTCCATAGGTTAAAATATTTTCTAATCCATAATATTTGACAGGAAACTGGACTAGAAAATTTGAAATTAGAACCACAAACCCCATTAAAAGGGATAAAGTTAAAAACAACTTATTCATTATGCTGATTTTTGGATTATGCTTTTTTTAATTTTTTTTAATCTTATAGATAAATTTTTTGATTTCACAGTTTTCATAAATTGATCAAAGCTTCCTTTTTTATCTATAGATCTCATTGCTGCATTAGAGACGGTTATCTTTAATTTTTTATTTAATAATTCACTTTTAAAACTGACTTTTTTTACATTTGGTAAAAATCTTCTTTTAACTTTATTATTAGCGTGACTAACCTTATGGCCTTTTAAAGGTCTTTTTCCAGTTAATTCGCACTTTTTTGGCATGAAGAGAGTGTATAAATGTACATTTTGATTCAGTCAAGTTTATAATTTACCAATAATATCGGAATAATTTTTTATTTTTTTTTCCTTTAATATTTTTTTAAGTTCTTCATTAATTTTTATTGCAATTTTAGGTCCTCTAAAAACCATGCCTGTGTAAAGTTGAACAAAATTAGCCCCACTCAAAAATTTTTTGTATGCCGTTTCTCCAGATTCCACGCCCCCCACACCAATAATTTTTATTTGTCCATTTAGATTTTTAAAAAAATCATTTATCAATTTATTTGATATATCGTTCAAAGGTTTGCCCGATAAACCACCTTTCTGAAATTTTTGATGGTCTTTTAGGTTATCTCTATTTTGATCGGTGGTATTTGAAACAATTAACGCATTGACTTTATATTGTATTAATATTTTAGATATATCTTTAACAATATTGTTATCAATATCCGGTGAAACCTTTAAAGCAATTGGAATGTCGCTATTTAATTTTTTTTTTTCAGAAAAAATTTTATCTAATAAATTTCCTAATTCATCCAAATTATGAAAATCTCTTAAGTTTTCTGTATTAGGTGATGAAATATTAATTGTTATATAATCTGCTAATTTATAAAATTTATTAAATCCAATTAGATAGTCTCCTACTCTATCTTTGCTGTTCCAATTTGGCCCTATGTTTACACCAAGTATACCAATCGGTTTATTTTTTTTTATTCTATCACTTACAACATCACTGCCTGAATTATTAAAACCAAGTCGATTTATTAAAGCTTTATCGTTCTCTAACCTAAAAACTCTTGGTTTTTTGTTTCCATATTGTTTTAAAGGTGTGACTGTTCCCACCTCAACAAAACCAAAACCTAGATTAAATAATGAATTATAAACCTCAGCATCTTTGTCAAAACCAGCAGCAACCCCGATTGGATTTTTCATCTCTCTTCCAAATAATTCAGATTTTAAATAAGAGACTTCTGAAATTTTTTGTTTTAAAAACAAATTTGTTTTAAGAGCCTTAATAGCTAGTGTATGTGCCAATTCAGGATCTAATTTAAATATCAATGGTCTAATTTTATCGAACATTAATTTATTTTCTCTTTAATAAGTAAAATCATTTCCTTTCTTCCAAAAAAACTTATGAAAAACCCTAACCTTGGACCATTTTCTGCTCCAAAGACTACCTCATAAATTAATTTAAACCATTCTCTAAGATTTTCCTTATAACCATTGTTTTTTCCTACTGTATAAATTTCTGTTTGAATATCCTCAGGCTTCATATTGTCAGAACATTTTTCTAAGCTCGAAATTAAATCTAACAAAGCTTTTTTTTCTGAAATATTTGGTTTTTTATATTTTTTGTTTTGTTTAACGATATCGTTAAAGTATTTGATTGAATATTTTATTAAATTATTAAATACAGGGAAGTTGTCTTTGGAGATATCTTTTTTATAATTTTTTACAAATTTCCAAAGTATTTCTGCAGATGTAGCATTACTAGTTTCAACTAAATTTAAAAGCATGGAAAAACTCATGATGTAATCCTCTAAAGGAATTTTGCCATTATGAACGTGCCATAAAGGATTAAGCAACAATTCTCGTGCATCCTGTTTCTTGCTTTTTTCGATTAGATCTAAATACTCATCTACAGCCTTTGGTACAATTTCTTTATATAATTTTTTTGCTCTTTTTGGATTCTGATACATAAACAAGGATAAGCTTTCTGGTGAGGCATAATTAAGCCATTCCTCAATAGTTACACCGTTTCCTTTTGACTTTGAGATTTTTTCACCTTTATCATCAAGAAATAGTTCATAGGCAAAACCCGAAGGATTATTTTTCCCTAAGAGTTTAATTATTTTAGTAGATAGAATTGCACTCTCAATTAAAT
The DNA here is from genome assembly GCA_902614905.1 of uncultured Pelagibacteraceae bacterium. Taxonomy (GTDB): domain Bacteria; phylum Pseudomonadota; class Alphaproteobacteria; order Pelagibacterales; family Pelagibacteraceae; genus Pelagibacter. The sequence continues at coordinate 135,204 of CACMMN010000002.1, forward strand.
CTTTTCCATACATTTCAAAATCAATATCAAGAGTATACCATCTCATTGCCCAATCTACTTTCCATTGAAGTTTGCAATTACCATCCAAAATACTTGTCTCCAATTTTTTTCCATTATTATCAAAAATTAGAGATGAATTTTTTTTATTTATTTCGACAATGGGTATTTCTAACACTTGGCCTGTTTCTTTGCATATAGGAAGAAATGGCGAATATGTTTTTTGCCTTTCTTTACCTAATGTAGGAATAATTATTTCCATTATCCCTTCATAATTATCTAATATTTTTTTTAGTGTAGCATTAAAAAATCCTGATTTATACAAAGCCGTTGAACTCATAAACTTATATTTAAAACCGAATTCATCTAAAAATTTTTTGAGCATTTCATTATTATGTTCCCCAAAACTTTTAAATTTTCCAAACGGATCGGGAATATCTGTAAGAGGCTTATGCAAATTTTTTTTAAGTATATCTTTGTTTGGAACGTTATCTGGTACTTTTCTCAAACCGTCTAAATCATCAGAAAATGTGATAATTTCTTTTGGTAAATCTGTTAAGTAATTTAAGGCGTTGACTACCATGCTTGTTCTTGCAACTTCTCCAAATGTTCCGATATGGGGTAATCCTGAAGGACCATATCCAGTCTGTAGTATAATTTTTCCTTTTTTATCTATGTATTTTTTCCTTTCTTTAAGAATCTTTTTTGCCTCAACAAACGGCCATGAGTTCGACTTTTCTATATCTTCTTTTTTAATATTTATCATCAATTTAAAATATCTTGTATTTTAAGAACATATTTTATTCATATAATGTTGAAATTTATTTTCCATAAAATAATGTTCGTTAAAAATGTCCAATTATAAAACAGTATTTTTTACATTAGGGATTTTGTTAATTATTTTAGGAGTTGCCATGATGGTTCCTGTGGTGTTCCAATTAATTTATAACGAATTTGATTCTACTTTCATTACCTCTGGAATTATAACAATTACTTTCGGGGTATTATTTTTTCTTTCCAACATTGACCATTTAAAATTAATAAATACACAACAGGCTTTTTTATTAACAGCTTTATCATGGTTGAGCATTGCAACATTTGGATCTTTACCCTTTTTTTTCTCTGGATTAAATTTATCAATTACAGACTCTTTTTTTGAAAGCATGTCAGGCATTACAACTACAGGAGCAACAATTTTAAATAACTTAGAAAGTTCACCAAAAGGTATACTCGTTTGGAGGTCAATGCTTCAATGGCTTGGAGGAATTGGTGTAATTTTGATGGCTATTACACTTATGCCAATTATGAATATTGGTGGAATGCAATTGTTAAAAATTTCCGCTTATGATACCTCTGAAAAGATTTTACCAAAATCTAAAGAAATTTCTAAAACACTAATCACTGTATATATATCTTTAACTTTTTTGTGTGCATTATTTTATAAAATTTTCGGAATGAATACTTTCGATAGTTTGACACACTCTATGACAACGATAGCAACTGGTGGTTTTTCAAATTACGATCAGTCTATAGGATATTTTAATAATGCTTACATTGAGATTGTTTCAATTATATTCATTTTGTTAGGTAGTATTCCTTTTATATTATATATAAAATTTATTTCTGATGATAAAAAAATTATTTTTAAAGATGAGCAAGTTAAACTATTTTTTAAACTAACTCTAATCTCAATATTGGTATTATTCGTTTATCTTATTATAGTTAATAATAGTATATTTGAAATACATCTAAGATCAGTAATTTTTAATGTAGTTTCAATTTTAACAGGCACAGGATATGTAACTAAAGAGTTTGATCAATGGGGAAATTTTCCATTAATTTTTTTCTTAATACTTATGTTTATAGGAGGGTGTGCTGGATCAACCACATGTGGAATAAAAATTTTTAGAGTACACATTTTATATTACTTTATCAGAAATCAATTAATTAAAATTATATATCCAAGAGCTATAATGCATCTGAAATACAATAATAATAAAGTTGAGGATAAGCTGATAGCATCGATAATATCTTTTATATATCTTTATATTTTGATATTTTTTGTATTGGCTTCAATGCTTACCCTAACTGGCTTAGACTTCATAACTTCAATTTCAGGTGCTGCATCTTCTTTATCTAATGTTGGCCCTGGCTTGGGGAGTGAAATTGGACCAAATAGTAATTATTCTGGGCTTCCTAATCAATCTAAGTGGTTGCTATCAGTAGGTATGATTTTAGGAAGACTGGAAATTTTTGCGATACTTATAATTTTTTTACCGTCTTTTTGGAGAAAATAATTGAATAGAAACTTTTTATTTTTCTTTACTGAGAAGCCATTAAAAATGATTATGCTTGGATTCTCATCGGGGTTACCAATACTTTTAGTTTTTTCTACTTTATCAGTATGGTTAACTAAAGCTGGTATTGAAAGAAGCACTGTCACTCTTTTTAGTTGGGCTGGGTTTGCATATGCTTTTAAATTTTTATGGTCCCCTTTAGTAGATAAAGTTAGCATTCCTTTTTTTTCTGGTATGGGACATAGAAGAAGCTGGTTGCTCTTGACACAGTTGTTAATAATTTTCACATTAATTCTCACATCAATAAATGATCCTCAAAATAATATTTATATTACAGCTGTTTGCATTACGCTTGTTGCCTTTTTTAGTGCAACCCAAGATATAATAGTTGATGCTTATAGAATTGAGTCTGTCGATCAAAACCTACAAGGATCACTATCATCTACATATATAGCTGGTTATAGAATTGGTATGCTAGTTGGTGGGGCTGGTAGTTTGTGGTTAGCTTCATTATGGGGGACTGATGATTATGAACATAATGTTTGGAAAAAAGTATATCTTGTAATGTCACTATTAATGTTGATAGGTATTATTGCAAATCTCTTATCCTATGAACCGAGGCGAAAAAGAAAATATTCAAATAAAACAAATTCACACTTTAAATTTTTTCTAAATATATTAATTTCAGTTATAATTTTCATATTTGTTTATTCTAATATAATTAACCCTTTTTCAGAGAAAAACTTCTCAAGTTTTTTGTTTACAATATTAAAATTAGTTATTTGTTTTTTATGTAGCAGTTTATATTTTTTTTTTATAATTAAATTCAAATTTCAAGAAAGTTCAATAATTAAAGAAAGTTACTTCAATCCAATTAAAAACTTTATCGATAGGTATGGGAAGTTTGCTGTACTTATTTTGCTTTTGATATCACTTTACAGAATGGCGGATGTTGTTATGGGTGTTATGGCAAATATTTTTTATCTAGAAAAGGGATATAGCATCGGTGAAATTGCAACATATTCTAAATTTTTTGGAGTTTTTGCTACGATTGCAGGAGGGCTTTTTGGAGGATATTTTGCAATGAGATTTGGGACGATGATCACTTTATTTATTGGTGCACTTATCGCATCATTGAGTAATCTACTTTTTGCTTGGTTGGCAGGCACAGAAGCTAATATTAAATACTTAATTTCTGTAATTACAGCTGACAACATTTCTAGTGGATTTGCTGGGGCTGCGTTTGTAATATACTTGTCTGGGTTAACATCAATAAGATTTACAGCTACTCAATATGCACTTTTCAGTTCAATAATGTTATTTTTACCTAAACTTATAGCAGGTTACTCTGGGGCATGGGTGGATGTAATGGGTTATCAAGCCTACTTTATAACTACCGCTTTAATAGGAATACCAGTTTTATTTTTAATAGTATATATTTCAAAAGTAGCACCAATCAAATGATAAATAATTATCCCATAGTAAATATTTATGAAAAAAAAGCCTTAAAATCAAAATTATCTTCGCAATTGATATATGGTGAAAAGTTTAAAATATTAAGTAAAAAAAATGGCTGGTTAAAAATTAAGACCTCATACGACAAATATACAGGTTTTATTAAAAAAAGAAAATTTATAAAAAATATGAAAGTTACACATAAAATTTCATCTTTATTTGCAAATATATATTCTAAACCAAAAAATAAATTTATACTAAATTTTAAACTACCATTTTGTTCATTAATTTCGGTGACTGAAAAAACAAAAAATTTTTATAAATTTCAAAATTATTGGATAAAAAAAAAAGACGTACTCCCAATCAATTACAAATGGCAGACTTTCAAAAATATAAAAATTTTCAAAAATATCCCTTATAAATGGGGTGGTAAAACTTATAAAGGAATTGATTGTTCGGCATTAGTACAAATTTTCTTTAAATTTAATAACCAATACTGCCCTAGAGACACCAAAGATCAAATAAAATATTTTAAAAAACCACGCAATATTAAGAAGAATGCTATTATATTTTGGAAAGGCCATGTTGCAGTTTGTTTATCGAAGACCCTGTTAATACATGCATACGGACCTAAAAAAAAGGTTCTTTTTATGAATATAAAAAAAACAATAGAACTAATAAAAAAGACGGCAAAATTAAAGGTGATCGGAATTAGATAAATGAACGTCCAGCATTTAAAAAGTAAATTTGAAGAGTTGAAAAAAAAATTTTTGGGAGGAAAATATGATGAAGTTATAGAGGAATGCAATCTAGTTTTAAAAAAAAATAAAATTGATGTTTTTTATAATTTATTATGTCTCTCTTATAATAACAAAAATAATATCACAAAAGCTATAAGTGTGATGGAATTAGCTTTAAAAGATAGTCCAAATAATATTGATTTTTTAAATAATTTAGGAATGTTTTATTCAAATATTTATCAATACAAAAAAGCTGAAGACTACTACAAGAAAGGACTTAAAATTGATAATGATAATTTAAGTTTGTTAAATAATTTGGCGAATTTAAAAAAAAATTTAGATCAAAACGAAGACGCAATATCTATTTATGAAAAAATTTTATTAAAGAAACCTAAGGAACTTGCGATAATGTATAACTTAGCAGGTCTTCACAACAGCTTAGGTAACTTTGAAAAATCTAAGAAATTATATTTTAAAATGTTAGAGCTTAAGCCTAATTTTACAGAAGCAGATAGGATGATTTCCCAAATGGAAAAGTATAATTCTGAAAATGAGCACTTTTCTAGCTTAAGGCAAAAATTGTCGACCATGAAACTTGATAATAATTCATTATTGCACCTACATTTTGCTCTTGGAAAAGCATATGGTGACCAAAATAAATATTCAGAGTCTTTTGAAAATTACAAGAAAGCAAATGACTTGTCAAAAAAAATTAGTAATTATAATTTTGAGGAGGATAAAAAAAAATTTAATTCAATTAAAATTAAGTTTAAGTCTTTAGATAATTCTAAATTAAATTTAAAAAATAGAAAATTTATTTTTATCATAGGTATGCCAAGATCAGGGACATCTTTAACTGAACAAATTTTGTCATCTCATGAAAATGTATTTGGTGGTGGTGAGTTACCCTATATACAAAAAATTTATAACGATTATTTCAGATTTAATCAAAATTTAAGTGAAAATGATTTATTAAATTGTAGAAATGATTACTTGGACTATATATCTAATGCTGATAACTCTGAAAAATTTTTTACAGACAAAGCACCACTTAATTTTTTTTATATAGGTTTTATCATAAAGTTCTTACCAAATTCAAAATTTATAAATATTATTAGAAGTCCTATAGATAATTGTTGGTCAATATATAAAAACTATTTTCCTACAAAAATAAGCTTTGGGAATGATTTAAAAGATTTGTCTAACTATTATAAATCTTATAAAGATTTGATGTTTTTTTGGAAAAATCTTTTTCCTAACGATATATATGATCTAAAATATGAAGATCTGGTTAACGATACTAAAAATGAGGTAAAAAAATTATTAGAATTTTGTTCTTTAGAATGGGATGACAACTGTTTGCAACACCACAAAAATAAAAGGGTGATTAAAACAATCAGCTTTAATCAAGCAAGAAAACCAATATATAATACATCTCTTAAATCATACAACGGGTATGAAACTTATTTAACTGAGCTAAAAGATTTGAGTTAAAATAAATCTCTACCAAAATTAGGTTTTGACACATCTTGTTTTAAATTAATTATTTGTTTCCGAATTTTTTTTGAATTCTTCAATATCTTTAAAACATTAGAATTATTTTGATTTTTAATAAGTTTTTTAAATTTTTTTAAATTTCTTATAAAGATATTGATTGAATCAATAATATTATCTTTGTTTTCAAAGAATATGTCACGCCACATTATTTCATTAGACGCTGCTGTTCTTGAAAAATCTCTTAAACCGCCTGCACTATATTTTATAATACTTTTTTTATTTTTCTTTTGAAAATCAATAGCAGTTTTTACAAGATTGTATGCAATTAGATGTGGTAAATGACTAGTTATAGAAAAAATTTTATCATGATCAATAGAATTCATAAATATTATCTTTGATCCTAGTTTCTTCCAAAATTTTTCTATTTTTTTTTGATTTTTTTTAGATTTATCATTACCTTTCAAAATTATGCACCACTTGTCTTTAAATAAATTTTTATCACCAAACTCTGGTCCACTTACTTCTGAACCAGCGATTGGGTGGCTTGGAATAAATATTTTTTTTAATTTTTTATTTTTATTAATTAAATTTTCAACATTACGTTTAGTTGAACCTGTGTCTGTTATTAGATTTTTCGAAGAAATGTGTCTTAGCAATTTTTTAATTAAATTGTTATATTGGCTCATATGTGTTGAAAGCACAATCAAGTCCATATTGGAAACTTTGTGATCTATCTTATTAAGAAATTTAATTTTCTTATCAATTTTTTTTATCAAAGAAATATTTTTTTTTGATTTTTCAAATACATAAATATTTTTTGAAATTTTTTTACTTAATGAACCTCTTAAGATAGATGAGCCTATCAGGCCACAACCAACGATTAATATATTGCTAAACATTTTAGAATATTGACTTTAGTGTTTTTAGAAAAAAATTGTTTTCTTTGGAATTTCCTATTGTTACTCTTAATTTATTTTTCATACCATATACTTCAAGGCTTCTAACAATAATACCTTTTTCTTCAAGTTTTTTTTTGAATTTTAAGGCTGAAATTTTACATTTATCAAAATTTAATAACAAAAAGTTCGCAGATACTTTATTTGTATTTATATTATTTTTTTCTAACTTGCGTTTAAGTTTCTCTGCCCATTTTTTATTATGTTTAATTGATTTTGATATAAATGTTTTATCTTTAAGTGACTCTATAGCTGATAACTCGCCTATTTTTGTAATATTAAATGGTGGTTTAATGTTCATTAACGCTTTTACTATTTGTTTCGACCCGTACCCCCACCCAACTCTTAAGGATGCTAGTCCATAAATTTTAGAAAATGTCCTCAAAATAAAAACATTATTTTTATTTTTAAATAAGTTTAATCCAGACTTATAATCTTTATTTAACATATATTCTTCGTAAGCATCGTCAACAACTAACAGTATATTTGACCTGAGCTTTTTTCTTAAATTTTTTAATTCTAACGCAGACAAATAAGTTGCTGTTGGATTATTAGGATTTGCTAAAAAAACAATTTTAGTTTTTCGAGTTACTTTTTTTAATATATTGTCTACTGATACTTTAAAATTTTCTTCATCGGCATAGACAACTTTGGCCCCAATTATTCCTGAATAAATTCTATACATTAAAAAACTATATTTTGGGACAATTACTTCATCTGATTTTGTCAAAAATAGTTGACAAATCATTTGAATTATCTCATCTGAACCTGAGCCACAAATTATCTGGTCGAAATTACATCTAAATTTTTTTGAAATTACCTTACGTAAACTTTTAGATTTTGAGTCTGGATATTTAGATAACAAATTGATTTTTGATAATTTTTTTTTTACTCTTGGCGAGAAACCTAATGCAGATTCATTTGCAGATAATTTAATTACCTTTTTTTTGTTTAAAAGCACTGACCTACCAGGTTTGTAACTTTTTACACCGATTTTCCTAAAAATTACTTTTTGCATAATGATATATATAAATAATAATAAAATAATTGAAATAAAATTAAACAACGATCAGTTGTAATTGACATAATTGATAACTTACTATAGAAGATCTTTGCGCTGATTTAACTGAATTGCGAGCGCTTTAAAAAAACCGCTAAATAAGTTTTTTTCCTCACAATTCACATTAGATAATATGAACGAATTTGAAGATATAAAAAAAATAATTATTAAAAAACCACTAAAATTAGATTGCGGGGTTACTATTGTAGATTATCCTCTTGCTTATGAAACTTATGGAGAGCTCAATCAAGATAAAGATAATGCTATAATGGTGTTTCACGCACTCACTGGAGATCAGTTTGCGTCAGGTAAAAATCCAGTAACTAATAAGGATGGATGGTGGTCATATGTGATTGGTCCAAATAAAGCACTTGATACAAATAAATATTTTATAATATGTGCAAATGTTATTGGTGGCTGTATGGGATCATATGGTCCTAGCTCTATTGATAAAAAAACTGGAAAAAAAATTGGTATTAACTTTCCGGTTATAACAATAAACGATATGGTTAATGCACAATTTAATTTACTTGATCATTTTAATATAGATAAATTATTTTGTGTCACTGGTGGATCTATGGGTGGAATGCAAGTTTTACAGTTCATTGCTAACTACCCAAATAAGTCAAAAATAGCTATTCCTATAGCATGCTCTGCTAGTCACTCAGCCCAAAATATTGCTTTTAATGAGTTAGGAAGGCAAGCAATAATGGCAGATGAAAACTGGAAAAATGGTAATTATGAGTTAGAAAATAAATCTCCGGCTAAAGGATTGTCTGTTGCAAGAATGGCAGCCCACATAACATATTTATCAAAAAAAGGTCTTCAGGAAAAATTTGGTAGAAAGCTTCAAGAGCGAGACAAAATCAAATTTGGTTTTGATGCTGATTTTCAAATTGAAAGTTATCTTAGATACCAGGGATCAATATTTGTTGATCGTTTCGATGCAAATAGCTATCTTTATATAACAAGAGCTATGGATTATTTTGATCTTAGCAAAAATTCTAAAAGTGATCTTTCAGAAGTATTTAAAAATACAAGAACCAAATTTTTTATCATTTCATTCACCTCTGACTGGCTATATCCAACAGCTGAAAATAGAGAAATAGTAATTGCCTTAAATGCGATAAATGCAGATGTAGGATTTTTAGAGGTAAAATCTGATAAAGGCCATGACTCTTTTTTATTAGATGTTCCTGATTTTCTAAATGCATTAAAAAATTTTGTTGATAACTCATATAAAAAATAATTATGAAAGAAGAATTTAAAATCATTGCAAACTCTATTCAAAGAGAAAAATCAATTTTAGATGTTGGTTGCGGAGATGGCGAACTGATGAAATTTATTTATGAAAATATATCTAAAAAAATTAGAGGTCTAGAGATATCTAAAGATAACGTTCAAAAATGTATTCGGAAGGGACTCACCGTAATTGAGGGTAATGCTGAGATGGATTTACAACAATTTCCTAGCAATAGTTTTGATTACGTTATTTTAAGCCAAACCTTGCAAGCTTTTTTAAATCCCGAAAAAGTAATAAGTGATTTATTAAGAATAGGAAAGACATCAATTGTAACAATACCAAATTTTGGTTTTTGGAAAGTGAGATTTAACTTGTTATTTAAAGGTACAATGCCTGTTACTAAGACGCTACCAAATGAGTGGTATAATACACCCAATCTCCACATGTGCTCAATAAAGGACTTCGTAAACTTTTGTAACGATAGAAAAATAAATTTATTTAAATCTTTAGCTCTTACAAATAATAAAGTATCTTCAATTAATAAGTTTAATTTAAATTTTAAAAATTTAACATCTGAACTTGGTATTTTTTTAATAGAAAAATGATAAAAGTTGAAATTGTAAAATGTTTAAAAGATAATTTTTCATATATAGTGCATAATAATAATGAGGCATTAGTTATAGACCCAAGCGAATCTGATCCACTTATCAAATCATTAAAAAAATTAAATCTGAAATTAAAATATATCTTAAACACACACCATCACTTTGATCATATCGACGGAAATTTAACATTAAAAGAAAAGTACAAGTGTAAAATAATTGGTTTTATAGATGATAAAAAAAGAATACCAGGCATAGATATTTGTCTCAAAAACGATGAGATATTTAAAGAAGGTGATTTTCAATTTAAAACTTATCATACTCCAGGTCACACCTCAGGTCATATTTGCTATCATTTTTTCAATGACAAAATATTGTTTACAGGAGATACTTTATTTTCATTAAGCTGTGGAAGATTATTTGAAGGAACATATGAAGATATGTTCAGATCATTATCATTGATTAAAACTTTTGATAAAGAAACTTTAATATATTGCGGGCATGAATATACGTTGAGCAATGCAAAATTTTGTATTGAGCATGATCCAGATAATAAAAGTCTAAAAAAAAAAATTGATTTAATTAATAAAAATTTAAAGGCAGGGATACCAACAATTCCATCTATTTTAAAAGAGGAACTAGAATGCAACATATTTTTAAAGGCAGAAAGTATTGAAGCCTTCTCAAAACTAAGGGATTTAAAGGATAATTTTTAGCTTATTAATCTTGACTATAAAAAAGCTAATTATATATTGCATTTAATTTTTAAGGATAAAACATGTCTTTTGCGATAATACAAACTGGTGGAAAACAATATAAAGTTAAAGCTGGAGAAATAATTAAAATAGAAAAATTTGGAGATCAAAAACCTAATTCTATAATTGAATTTAAAGAAATACTTGCCTACGGAGATGATAAAAATGTTGAGGTGGGTTTACCTACTGTTCAAGGTGCGAAAGTAGAGGCCGAATTTTTAAAAAATTCTAAAAATAGAACAGTTCTAATATTTAAAAAAAGACGAAGAAAAAATTCTAGAAGAAAAAATGGTCACAGACAGCAATACTCATTAATTAGAGTCAATAAGATAATGTCAAAAGATGGTAAAGTATTGTCTGAGGCTGAAAAAATTAGTAAAGTAAAAAAAGAAAAAAAGACTGAAATTAAAAAAGATAAGTAAAATAAATTATAAAGATAAATTATGGCAACAAAAAAAGCAGGTGGATCCTCTCGAAACGGAAGAGATAGTGCTGGTAGAAGATTAGGTGTAAAAAAATACGGTGGCCAATTCGTCGTACCTGGCAATATAATAGTTAGGCAAAGAGGAACTAAAATTTTTCCAGGCCAAAACGTTGGTATGGGCAAAGATCATTCTATTTTCTCGGTTGTTAAGGGTAAGGTTGTTTTTAAAAAAAGTAAGTCAGATAGAACTTACGTTTCAGTAAAACCCAATTAAATTCATACAACATAAACAAAAGTTGTATTATGAAATTCCTAGATCAAGTAAAGATATTTGTTAAAGCTGGTAACGGTGGCTCAGGATCACCAAGCTTTAGACGTGAAAAATTTATAGAGTTCGGAGGTCCAGATGGAGGTGACGGAGGTAAGGGTGGCTCTGTGGTATTAAAATCAGAGAGAAATTTAAATACTTTAATCGATTATAGATATCAACAACATTTCAAAGCCAAAAGGGGTGGTGATGGTAAAGGAAAAAATCAAACAGGGAGAGGTGGAAAAGATTTATTCTTATCTGTACCAATAGGGACACAAATTTTTGAAGAAGATAACAAAACTTTACTTTTTGATTTTAAAAAAGAAAAAGATGAGTTTATTGTTGCTCTAGGAGGTCGAGGTGGTTTTGGAAATACCAGGTTTAAATCATCTACAAATAGAGCTCCAAGGAAATTTACAAAAGGTACAAAAGGTGAGGAATTTTGGATTTGGTTACAACTTAAAACGATTGCTGATATTGGAATAATAGGTTTACCAAATGCAGGTAAATCAAGTTTACTTGCTTCAATAACCTCTGCAAATCCCAAAATTGCTAATTATAAGTTTACAACTATAAATCCTAATCTAGGTGTTGCAATTTATGATAATAAAGAGATTACATTAGCAGACATACCGGGATTAATCGAAGGTGCACACACTGGCGTCGGTTTAGGTATAAAGTTTTTAAAACATGTAGAAAGATGTAAAACACTATTACACTTAATTGATGTTTCTGAGGAAGATTTGGTTAATTCTTATAAACAGATTAGAAAAGAATTAGGTGAGTATAGTAAGGAACTATTAAAAAAAAAAGAAATTATAGTGTTAAATAAAGTCGATTTATTATCACAAAAAGAGCTCAAAAATAAAAAGATGAAGTTTGAGGAAAAATTAAATAAAAAAGTTATTCAATTATCTACTTTTAACAAAAAATTAATATCAAATTTAAAAATAAAGTTGCTTAAAAATGTATCTTGAAAATTCTAAAACTATTATTGTTAAACTAGGATCGTCGTTAATTATTGATGACAAAAAAATTATAAGAAAAAAATGGTTATTGGAGTTTTCAAAAGATATTAAAGCTTTAAGAAAAAAAAATAAGAATATTATTATAGTAAGTTCAGGTGCAATTGCTCTTGGTTGTAAGAAATTAAATATAGTAAAGAAAAAACTTAAAATAGATCAAAGTCAAGCCGTAGCATCTGTAGGACAAATCGAGTTGATGAATTTATTTAAGGAAGTTTTCGCTATTCAAAAAATTAATATTTCCCAAATATTGCTTACACTAGAAGATACTGAAATAAGAAGGAGGGCTATAAATGCTAAAAGGACGATTGAAAATTTATTTAATCTTAATTTTATACCGATAGTTAATGAAAACGATACTATTGCTACTTCTGAAATAAAATATGGAGATAATGATAGACTGGCCTCAAGAGTTGCTCAAATTTCTGATGCAGATTGTCTTGTGCTATTATCAGATGTGGATGGACTTTATACAAAAAATCCAAAAATTCATAAGCATGCTAAATTAATAAATAAGATTGAAAAAATAGACCAAAATATAATTAAATTAGCTTCTGGGAAAACTAGTGAGTATGGATCAGGTGGTATGAGAACTAAAATTGATGCAGCTAAAATATGTGCGCTCTCAGGATGTAAAATGGCAATAGCAAACGGATTAAAAGAAAGACCTTTGAGTAATATTTTAGATAAAAAAATATGTACATGGTTTATTCCTGAAATTTCTAAATTAGATGCTAGAAAAAAGTGGATTGCCAGTACTTTACACGCAAAAGGATATTTAAAGATTGATGAGGGTGCAGAAAATGCATTACGGAAAGGTAAGAGTTTGCTGGCCGCAGGTGTAAAGAGAGTTGAAGGTTCATTCAAAAAAGGTGATCAAATAAAAATAATTAGTAAAAATGATAAAGAACTAGCAATAGGCCTGAGTTCATTTTCATCTGAGGAAATTGACAAAATAAAAGGTCATCAGTCAAATAAAATTGAGGAATTAATAGGTTTCAAAACAAAAACTGAAGTTGTTCACAAAGATGATATGGTGGAAATCTAGAATGAAAAAATATTTACAAAAATTAGGTCAAAATTCTTATAAAGCAAGTTTAGAAAAAGTGGATACAAACACAAAAAATAAGGTTTTATTGAAATTTAGTGATTTAATAAAAAAAAATTTAAATAAAATACTTAAACAAAACAAAAAAGATATTAAGTATGCCAAAATAAAAAATATTGATAAAAATTTAGTTGCAAGACTTGAGTTAGATAAATTAAAGCTTAGTTCGATAACTAAAACAATAATTGAAATAACTAAATTAAAGGACCCAATTGGGGTTATTTTAGATAAATGGAAAAGACCAAACGGTCTAAAAATTAAAAAAGTTTCTATTCCAATTGGTGTCATTGGTGTGATTTATGAGAGTAGGCCTAATGTAACTGTAGATCTATCTTGTCTTTGTTTTAAATCAGGTAATTCAGTGATTCTCAAGGGTGGTTCAGAAGCTTTTTTTACTAACAAAATATTTGTCAAACTATTTAGAAAATCTCTAAAGGTTAATAAAGTGAATATGAATTATGTTCAATTTATTGAAAGAAAAGATAGAAAAGTTGTTAGCTCACTTCTAAAAGATATGAGAAATTATATTGATGTTATGATTCCTAGAGGAGGCAAAAACCTTGTTAAGAAAGTCAAAGAATTATGTAATGTTCCAGTAATAGGTCACTTAGAAGGTATTTGTCACACATTTATAGATAAAAAAGTAAATATAAAAATGGCAAGGAATGTTGTTTTAAATGCAAAAATGAGAAACGTTAGTATATGTGGAGCTACTGAAACTTTATTAATTCATAAAGATTGTCCAAAAAAAGAAATTAATTTGATACTTAACGAATTAAAAAATAATAATTGTTTAATTTACGCAGATAAAAAAGTTAGGAAAATTTTTAGAGGTAAACTTAAAAAAGCAACTAATAAAGACTGGAGCACAGAATATCTTGATTCAAAAATCTCTGTTAAAATTGTTAAAAATGTTAATGAAGCGGTTCAACACATCAATAAATTTGGTACAATGCATACCGACTCTATTATTACAAACAACCCTGTAAATGCTAATTATTTTATAAAAAATGTAAAAAGTTCTATAGTTATGCATAATACATCAACACAATTTGCAGATGGAGGAGAACTGGGTTTTGGTGGAGAAGTAGGAATATCTACAAACAAGTTGCCACCAAGAGGTCCGGTAGGACTAAATCAATTAGTATCATTTAAATACCATATAGCTGGGAATGGCCAAATCAGAAAATAGACACACAGATAAAATAGGCATACTTGGTGGTACATTCGACCCACCTCACAAAGGACATTTAAAAATTTCTCAAATAGCAAAAAAAAAGTTTAATTTAAAAAAGATAATTTGGGCTATTACAAAAAAAAATCCATTTAAGAAAAAAAGTTATTTTGGTTTAAACAAAAGAATAAAACTTTCAAGAAGTTTAACAAAGAAACAAAATTATATTAAAGTTGCTTTTTTAGAAAAAAAAATTAATTCCAACAAGACAATTAATTTAATAAAGTATTTTAAAAGTAAAAATAAAAAAAAAGAAATATATTTTATATTGGGTGCAGATAATTTATTAAATTTTCACAAATGGGACAATTGGAAAAAAATACCAAAAATTTCCAAAATCGTAGTTTTTGATAGAAATGGTTTTAAGGCAAAGGCTAAAAAAACTATTGCATATAAATCAATCAAAAATAAAGGTCTTACTTATGTTGAATTTAAAAAAATTAACATTTCATCTTCTAAAATTAGAAATTTTTGATATTATTAATGATTAATGGTCAAAAAAACCAATCTTAAAAAATTAATAATTGAAACATTAGATAACAATAAAGCACTGGACATAGTTTCAATTGACTTAAAAGATAAGTCCTCAATTGCGGATCATATGATTATAGCGAGTGGAACTTCTTCAAGACATATTCAGTCATTGTCGGAACAGGTATTAGACAAATTCAAAGAAAACGGATTTAGTCAATGTAAAATTGAAGGAAGAGACAGTACAGAATGGAAGCTTGTTGATGGTATCGATATTGTTGTTCACATTTTTAACCCAGAAAAAAGAAAATTCTATGAGCTTGAGAAAATATGGTCTGAATTAATTCCTAAAGAAAGAGTAATTGTCTAATGAATAATAAAAGAATATTTACTCTTATCATTTTTTTAATTTTGTATTTTGGAAAAGTTAGCGCTCAAGAAGAAACAGTTTATGACAAAATAGATCTTTTTGGAGAAGTTTTAGACAAAATAAATAGGGAATATGTGGAAGAGGTAGATCAATCAGACACTTTGGATGCAGCAATTAACGGTGTCTTGCAATCATTAGATCCATATTCATCATATATGTCTCCAAAAAATTTGGAAGAAATGCAAACAGAAACTAAGGGTGAATTTGGAGGGTTGGGAATAGAAGTAGGTATGGAAGCAGGTGTTGTGAAAGTTATATCACCACTCGATAATTCACCTGCTGAAAGAGAAGGTGTTAAGGCTGGGGATTACATTGTCAAAATAAATGACACACAAGTTCAAGGAAAAACGCTAAATCAAGCAGTCGAACTAATGAGAGGCCCTGTCGGATCAACTTTAGAAATTACTGTAAGAAGAATAGGATTAAAAAAGTCTTTAGTTTTTAATATAACCAGAGAGATTATTCAAGTTGCATCTGTTAAATCTGAAGTGCTTGATGAAAAAATTGGATACATCCGTCTCACATCATTTAATGAGAATAGTGACGATCAAATTAAAAATAAAATTAAAGAATTTAAAAAAAATAAAAAGATAGAGGGTTATATTTTAGATTTGAGAAATAATCCAGGTGGATTATTAGGCCAAGCAATTAAGATATCAGATTTTTTTTTGGATGACGGTGAAATAGTATCGACCAAAGGAAGAAAAAAAAATGAGAATCAAAAATGGTTTGCAAGAGAAGGAGATATAATTAATGGTAAAGCTCTTATAATTTTAATTAATAAGGGTTCTGCTTCAGCTTCTGAGATAGTTGCAGGAGCTTTAAAAGATCACAAACGAGCAGTATTAGTTGGTGAGAAAAGTTATGGAAAAGGGTCGGTACAATCTATTATACCTTTAAAAAATCGAGGCGCAATTAGGTTAACTATTTCAAAGTATTATTTACCATCAGGAAAATCAATTTCAGAAGTTGGTGTAACACCAGATATTACTGTGGAAGAAGAGTCTGATGATTTTAGAATTCTTTCAGAAACCGATAACCAACTAAAATTTGCTAGAAAATTATTCACTGGATAATTTAATGCAGGAAAAGTTTAAAAATTTACCTTTAAGAATAGGTGTAGGTATTATTCTTTTAAATAAAGATAATAAGGTTTTTGTAGCCAAAAGATTAGATAACCCTCACAATTACTGGCAAATGCCTCAGGGTGGTGTAGATGGAAATGAAAAATTTTTAGATGCAGCACTTAGAGAACTTGAGGAAGAGACAGGTGTAAAAAATGTAGATTTAATAAAAGAGATTGAAGGTTATCAAACGTATTTTTTACCTGAAAATCTTCTTGGGATAATATGGAGAGGTAAATACAAAGGACAAAAGCAAAAATGGTTTTGTATGAGATTTAAAGGTGAAGATACAGAGATCAATATTAAGACGAAAAAACCAGAGTTTTCGGAGTGGAGATGGATTGACTTAGATGAAATTACTAAATGGGTTGTTGACTTTAAAACTGATGTATACAAAAATTTAAAAAGCGAAGTTAAAAAAATTATTTTTAATTAGACTTTATAGAATTTAAAACCTCAATTTTCTGATCTAATATATATCGTTCATGATCTTTAATATTATCTTTTTTTAAACCTTTCTCCGCATCCTTCACAATTTTATCAACTTTATTTTTATCCATTTCTTTCAAGTCAAAAATATTACTTGTTAGTATCGACAAAGTATTATCTTTAAATTCGACAATTCCATCATCTACATAATAATTTAAAGTTTCATTTTTAGATCTTACGTCAATAATTCCTGGTTTTAAGAAAGAAATTAAAGGAATATGATCTTTTAATATACCCATATATCCTTCAATAGCCGGGATAACTACTTCCTCGGTATCACTTTTTGTTAAAAAAGATTTTTCTGGACTTATGATTTCCAAATTAAATTGATCCATTTAGGCTGCTGCTTCCTTAGCCATTTTTTCAGCTTTTTGAACCGCCTCTTCGATTGTACCAACCATATAAAAAGCTGCCTCAGGTAAATGATCATATTCACCTTTACAAATTGCATCAAATCCTTTGATAGTTGAGTCTAAATCGACAAGTTTTCCTGGAGAACCAGTAAAGACTTCCGCTACGAAAAACGGTTGAGATAAAAATCTTTGAATTTTTCTTGCTCTTGCTACTGTCAATTTGTCTTCCTCTGATAGCTCGTCCATTCCTAGAATTGCTATTATGTCTTGTAAAGATTTATATGTTTGTAAAATTTTTTGTACGGATCTTGCAACTCTATAGTGTTCTTCTCCCACAATTCTTGGATCAAGTATTCTTGATGTTGAGTCTAAAGGATCTACTGCTGGGTAAATTCCAAGTTCTGCTATTTGTCTTGATAATACTGTTGTTGCATCTAAGTGAGAAAATGATGTAGCTGGCGCAGGATCTGTTAAATCGTCTGCGGGTACATAAATTGCTTGAACAGAGGTTATCGAGCCTTTATTAGTTGTTGTAATTCTCTCTTGTAAATTTCCCATATCCGTTGCTAAAGTTGGTTGGTATCCAACCGCAGAAGGAATTCTACCAAGTAAAGCTGATACTTCTGAGCCTGCTTGAGTAAATCTAAAAATATTATCCACGAAAAATAATACATCTTGACCCTCTTGATCCCTAAAATATTCTGCTACTGTCAAACCAGTAAGAGCTACCCTTGCTCTTGCGCCTGGTGGTTCATTCATCTGTCCATAAACCAAAGCAGCCTTTGAACCTTTCCCCTCTGGTTTAATTACTCCAGACTCTATCATCTCATGGTAAAGATCATTACCTTCTCTAGTTCTTTCACCAACGCCAGCAAAAACTGAAAAGCCTCCATGCGCTTTTGCTATATTATTAATTAACTCCATTATTATCACAGTTTTTCCAACACCAGCTCCTCCAAATAAACCAATTTTCCCCCCTTTTGCATAAGGGGCTAATAGGTCGATGACTTTTATACCAGTTACTAAAATTTCTGTTTCAGTTGATTGATCGTTGAAAGTTGGAGCTTGTCTATGAATTGGCCAACTTTCTTTAGTTTTTACATCACCTTTTTCATCAATGGGCTCACCAATAACATTGATAATTCTGCCGAGAGTTTCAGGGCCTACAGGAACTTGGATCGGAGCGCCCGTATCTAGAGCTTCATCTCCACGTTTTAGTCCTTCTGTGCTATCCATCGCAATAGTTCTTACACTAGACTCTCCCAAGTGTTGTGCTACCTCTAAGATTAATTTATTTCCACCATTATCACATTGCAAGGCTGTGAGTATTTCTGGTAATGCACCATCAAATTTTACGTCTACTACAGCTCCTATAACCTGAGTAATTATTCCTTTTTTGCTCATATTATAAACTTTCCGCTCCCGATATTATTTCAATTAATTCCTTTGTAATAGCAGCTTGACGACTTCTATTATACTGAATAGTTAGTTTATCCACTAAATCTCCAGCGTTTCTTGTCGCATTGTCCATTGCTGTCATCCTTGACCCTTGTTCACTTGCTGAATTTTCCAACATAGCTTTAAATATTTGAGTTGAAATATTTTTAGGTAGTAAGTTATTTAGAATTTCGTCTTCATCAGGTTCAAACTCGTAATTAGATTTAAGTTTTTCATCTTTATCTTTATTTTCATTTTCAAGAGGTATTATTTGTTGTGCTTGAGGTATTTGAGATATAACATTTTTAAATTTATTGAAAAATATTGTACAAAAGTCAAATTCTTCATTTTGAAATTTTTCAATTATTAAATTGCCAACCTTAGCTGCATCAAAATAATTAATATTTTTTGACTCTTTAAATGAAATATTTTCAATTATACTTTTACCATACTGTCTTTTTAGTTGATCATATCCTTTTGAGCCAACAGTTATGATTTTAAGAGATTTTCCTTCTTTTTGAATTTTTTCGAAATAGTTTTTTGCTTTTTTTATTATATTGCTGTTAAATCCACCACATAATCCTCTATCAGAAGTTAAAACGACACATAAATGAACATCCTCTTTTCCTGTACCAACTAATAATTTTGGTGCTGACTGAGGATCACTGACACCAGCTGAAAGATTTAATATAATATTATTCATTTTTTCAGAATAAGGTCTGCCTTTTTCAGCGTTTTCTTGAGCTTTTCGTAATTTAGCAGCGGCAACCATTTTCATAGCTTTAGTGATTTTTTGGGTCGATTTAACACTCGTAATTCTTTTTCTTAAATCATCTAAACTAGGCATTTTTAAACTTTTCTTTTAAATCATTTATCAGAGATGCTAAATTTTTTTCTATATCTTCATCGAGCTTTCCAGAGCTGGAAATACTCTCAATAATCTCAGGTTTTTCAGATTTGCATTTTTCCAAGAGTTGGTTTTCGAAATCTTCGATATTTTTTAAGTCTATATCGTCAAGGTATCCTCTAACACCTGCAAATATAGTTAAAACTTGCTCTGCAACAGTCATTGGTGAATATTGTTTTTGCTTTAATAATTCTGTTAATTTTGATCCTCTATTTAATAATTTTTGAGTTGAGGCATCTAAATCAGAACCAAATTGAGCAAATGCTGCCATTTCTCTATATTGAGCCAACTCTAATTTAATTGAACCTGCAACTTTTTTCATCGCTTTAGTTTGAGCGGCTGATCCAACTCGCGAAACAGACAACCCAACATTAACCGCTGGTCTAATACCTTGATTAAACAATTCTGTTTCTAAAAAAATTTGCCCGTCTGTAATAGAAATTACATTAGTTGGAATATATGCAGAAACATCCCCTGCTTGTGTCTCTATAACAGGTAATGCTGTTAATGAGCCTCCACCATTGGCGTCACTTAATTTCGCTGCTCTCTCTAGAAGTCTGCTGTGTAAATAAAAGACATCACCTGGATAAGCTTCTCTACCTGGAGGTCTTCTAAGTAATAGGGACATCTGACGGTAGGCTACTGCTTGTTTTGATAAGTCATCGTAAATAATGAGTGCATGCATTCCATTATCTCTAAAATATTCTCCCATAGCACAACCAGTATAAGGTGCTAAGAATTGCAAAGGAGCAGAATCTGAAGCTGTTGCCGAAACTATAGTCGTATAATCCATAGCTCCTGCATCCTCTAATGTCTTCACAATTTGTGCAACCGTAGATCTTTTTTGGCCTATAGCAACATAAATACAATAAAGTTTTTTGCTTTCATCTTCTGATTCATTAATTTTTTTTTGATTAATAATTGTGTCGATTGCGACTGCAGTTTTTCCAGTTTGTCTATCTCCTATGATTAATTCTCTTTGGCCTCTACCAATTGGAATTAAACTATCTATCGATTTTAAACCAGTTTGCATTGGTTCACCTACCGATTGTCTCGGTATAATACCTGGTGCTTTTACTTCCACTCTTCTTCTTTCTAGATTTTTTTCGAGATTAGCTTTACCATCTATTGGGTTTCCTAAACCATCAACTACTCTTCCTAATAATTGTTTGCCGACTGGAACATCGACAATTGATCCAGTTCTTTTTACTGTATCTCCTTCTTTAATAGCTCTGTCATCACCAAAAATAACTACGCCAACGTTATCACTTTCAAGGTTTAAAGCCATTCCCTTTGAACCATCAGAGAATTCAACCATCTCTCCAGCTTGAACATTATCCAGACCATATATTCTGGCTATGCCGTCACCAACAGATAAAACTTGTCCAATTTCAGTAACCTCAGACTTGTCTCCAAATTTTTTGATTTGTTCTTTTAATATTTTTGTTACTTCTGAAGGATTTATATCCATTTATACCTCAATCATCTTTGATTTAATTTGTTTAAGTTTATTTTTCATAGAATTATCAATCATAATACTTCCAACTTGAATTACTAATCCTGAAATAAGATCTTTGTCTACTTTATAATCTAAATTAATTTTTGATCCAAACTTAGCGAACAGATCTTTTTTGATTTTTTCTACCTCATCATCTTTAAGTTCTTTGGCAGATATTAATTTTGCATCCACTTCACCTCGTTTAAATGAACAATATGAAACAAAATCCTTTAAAATTTTATCTAAATAAAAGAGTCTGCGCTTGCTCACCAAAAAATTTAAGAATTTATTTAGTATTGGGTTAAAGTTAAATTTCTTTGAAAGACCATTTAGCATTTCAACATGATCATTTTGTTTAAAAAGAGGATTTTTGATAAAAGCATTAAATTCTTTTATTGTTTCCAAAGCTTTTAAAATAGATTTTGATTGGTGTTCGATTTCATCCGTTACATTAGATTCAATGGATAATTCATACAAAGCTTTTGAGTAACTGTTAAAGGACATTTTAAGTGAGTTTTTTCAAGTTAATATAATTAGATCATTAGATTTTTGAATTAATTAGCATATAGCCTAGATACGATCAAGCTAGAGGTTAAAAAAAATACATTTTTTTTCTATGTTAATTGAAGTTTATTGGATCAACATCAACTGAAAGTTTTATTTGAGGCGGTAGTTTAAAATTTTTGATAGTATTTAGTATCTGTCTTTGAATATTTATATTTTTATTCGATCTAATAAGTATTCTATTTCTATATTTACCTCTAATTTTATAAATTGGTGCATTTACAGGACCTAATATATTCCCATCGGTTTTTTTTTTAAGTGATATAACAAGGTCATATGCAATCTTTTCTGACATAGAGGCATCTTTACAACTTATTATAATTGAAACAAATCTCTCAAAGGGTGGTAATTTAAATTTTTTCCTCAACTCAAGTTCATTTTCTAAAAATATATATGGATCTGGATTAATAATTTGAGATATCACATTATTTTTTTTATTAATTGTTTGAAAATATACTTTTGATGGCTTGCCTTCTCTCCCGGCACGCCCTGATAATTGATGATATAGTTGTACAGTTTTTTCTACACTTCTTATGTCGAAACCTCGTGAGGCTAAATCTAAATCAAGTATTACTATGCAATTTAAATTTGGAAAATGAAATCCTTTTGATATTAATTGGGTTCCTATTAAAATTTTAGTTTCATTATCAATAATTTTTTGTATTTCAATTTGTGAATTTTTTTTATTAATTGTATCACTTGAAAAAATAACAGTTTTTTTTCCAGGAAAAATTTTTTTTACTTCCTCTAATATTTTTTCAACACCCAAACCACTATAAATAAATTCACATTTTTCATTATCAAATTTACAAATTGTTTCTAACTTTTTTTTATACCCACAATAGTGACATAAAATCTTGTTTAGTTTTTTGTGATAAACGAGATTAATAGAACACTTTGGACAAGTGAAATTTTTTAAACATTTTTTACAAATAACAAAAGGAGAGTATCCTCTTCGATTAACAAAGAATAATACTTGGTCATTTTGTTTTAAATGATTTTTAACTTTGCCAATAATTTTTTCAGAAAATAAACTATTTTTAATTCTTTTTTCTTTCGTTAAATCAATTAACTCATATTCAGGTAGCATTGCATTTTTATATCTTTTTAGAATTCGATGAGAGAAATACTTTCCTTTTGTTATGTTGTTGTATGTTTCAATTGAAGGAACGGCAGAAATTAAGTTTACTGGAATGTTTTCATAGGAGGCTCTTGATATAGCCATATCTCTTGCATTATAAGCCACTCCCTCATCTTGTTTAAAAGATTGGTCGTGTTCCTCATCAACAATAACTATCCCTAAATTTTTAAAAGGTAAAAAAAGGGATGATCTTGCACCAATTATAGCTTTAATATTTCCATTGCTTAAACCATTCCATATGATTTTTTTATTTTTTGGTGTCACACTAGAGTGCCATATAGCTGGTTTAAAACCAAAAAAATCTAAAAATTTTTTTTCGAATTCTCCTGTTAAACCTATTTCAGGTAGTAGTATAAGCGCTTGTTTATTTTGTTTAATCTTATTTTCAATAAGATTGAAATAAACTAATGTTTTTCCTGAACCTGTTGTGCCTTGAAGCACATTAACAAAGAATTTATTATTTTTTTTAGATAGATTGGTAAAACACTTACGTTGTTCGTCATTTAATTTATAAATAGATTTTTTGATTATTGAGTTGTATTCAGCGAAATTATTACTTGTTTTATTTTCAATAGCTTGATTGCTTAGTAAATGAAGTTTCAAAGCCATTCCTTTTGGAACAATGTTATATTTTGAAAACCAATTTAAGAAGTCTATTGTTGTTTTTTTTAATGGGTTAACATCTAATTTCCTCAATATTTTTTTTAATTTAAATCTTTTTGATTGATCTTGTTCAAACTCGTTCCAGACAATGCCATTAACTTTTTTTTTACCAAAAGGGACTTCAACATAGTCACCTACATTCAGATTTATGTCAGAAGTGTATGTAAATGGATGATCAAATATATTTGGGATAAGAACTGGAAACTTCATTTGTAATATAGGATATATATTACGAATGAATCTGTCTTTTATCTACTGATAATGCAGCTTCTTTAATTGCCTCAGAAAATGTAGGATGCGCATGACAAGTCCTTGCAATGTCCTCAGAACTTGCACCAAATTCCATCGCAACTGCCATTTCAGCAATCATTTCACCAGCATGGGGACCTATAATATGTACCCCTAACACTTTGTCAGTTGAGTTATCAGCTAAAATTTTTACAAAACCTTCGGGCTCATCAATTGCCTTGGCTCTAGAGTTTGCCATGAATGGAAACTTTCCTATTTTATAACTTATATTTTGTTTTTTTAATTGTTCCTCTGTTTTTCCGATAGTTGCTACTTCTGGAGAAGTGTAAATAACTCCAGGAATTAAATCATAATTTACATGTCCAGATTGACCTGCAATAATTTCTGCCACTGCAATACCTTCTTCTTCAGCCTTATGCGCTAACATCGGTCCTTGAATTACATCGCCTATAGCAAAAATATTTTTTTTGTCTGTCTTAAAATTTTTATTTACTTTAACTCTACCTTTTTCGTCAGTTTTTAATTTTATTTTCTCTAAATTTAGGTTGTCTGTGAATGCCTTTCTACCTATTGAAATTAAAGCAACATCACAATCATGAGTGCTTTTTTCTCCCTTACTATTAGAAGTCTCTATCTCCACATTTTCTCCTTTTTTTATAATTTTCTCTACTTTCGTACTCATATGAAATTTTATGTTTTGTTTTTTTAAAATTTTCATAAATTCATTTGAAATTTCTTTATCCATTCCAGGTGTTATGTGATCTAAAAATTCAATTACATGAACATCAGAACCTAATCTTGACCAAACAGATCCCATTTCTAGTCCAATATATCCACCACCGATTACAATCATTTTTTTAGGAACTTTTTTTAAAGAAAGAGCGCCTGTTGAAGATACAATTCTTTCCTCATCAAAGTTAATATTCGGCATTTGAGAGGGCTCTGAGCCTGTAGCTATAATTATATTTTCCCCTTCAATTTCTGAATCTTTGCCGTCAGAACCTTTGATTTTTATTTTTTTGTCCGAAACAAAGCTTCCAAAACCTTTGAAATAAGAAACCTTATTTTTTTTAAATAAAAATTCTACTCCTTTAGTTAATACAGTTACCGCTTTATCTTTATTTTTCATCATTTTATCAAGATTTAATTTAATATCACTTATCTCGATTCCTACTTTAGAAAAATTTTTTGCTTTTTGAAAATTTTCAGAAAGGTTCAATAAATTTTTTGAGGGGATACATCCAATATTTAAACACGTTCCGCCTAAAGTGCCCCTATATTCTATACATGCGGTTTTTTTTCCTAATTGGGCAAGCCTTATTGCGCAAACATATCCACCTGGGCCACCACCTATAACAATTGCATCAAATTTTTCAGACATAGCTTTATAAATTTAAAAATAATCTTCTTGGTTCCTCCAAATTTTCTTTAACAGTTTTTAAAAATGAAACTGCCTCTTTTCCATCAATTATACGATGATCATAAGATAATGCTAAATACATAATTGGTCTAATTTTAATTTCATTATTAATTACATATGGTCTACTAACAATATTATGCATGCCCAAAACACCTGATTGTGGTAAATTTAAAATTGGAGTAGATAACATAGAACCATATACGCCCCCGTTACTAATTGTGAATGT
>CACMMN010000003.1 GCA_902614905.1 uncultured Pelagibacteraceae bacterium
ATTTTTAGATCTAAAAAAATAATTAAAAAAAATATTAAAATTTTTAGTCCATCAATAAAAGAGAATGAAATCGACAAAATTATTAAGAAAATGTGGGGTAACTATGGAAGGATTTTAGCAGAGTATCCTTATATTCCAAGTTTTAGAAAAAAAAAATTAGACAATTATTTAATGATCGATGGATTAGAAAACTTGGAGAAGATAAAAAAAAACAAAAAGCCTGCTTTATTTATATCTGGTCATTTTAATAATTTTGAATTGATGGCTATGACAATTGAAAGAGAGGGTGTCGACCTATTTGCAGTTTATAGACCTTTAAATAACAAATTTTTAAATTTAATTATGGAGTATTTAAGAAAAAAATATATCTGTAAAAATCAGATAGAGAAAGGTTTAAAAGGTTTAAGAAAAGCTCTTGCACTTTTTAAAAAAGGAAAAAGTTTAGCAATTATGATTGACCAAAGAGTTAGTGAAGGCATGGATATTGAATTATTCGGTAAAAATGCTTTTACAACAACCATACCAGCACAATTTGTCAAAAAATTTGGTTGTATAATTCAACCAGTATATATTCAAAGAATTGACAGTGTTCACTTTAAAGTAGTTTTTGATGAACATATAACTTTTGAAAAAAATCAAAGCATTGAGGAAATAACAAAATATTTAAATAAATGGTTAGAAAAGAAAATTACTAAAAATCCAGATCAATGGATCTGGACACACAACAGATGGAAACATTAATTACTTAATTTTTTCTCTTTTTGATTGAGCCTCTTTAAAAGAATAATAGGCCTCCTGGAGATCTACATTCCAATAATTGAGGTTAGTTAACAAAATTTTTTTATTTGATATTGCACAAATTACATGGTCACCTGGTTCTATAATCTCGTAATTATTAGGTAGATATTTTAATTTAGCTAATTTATTTTTCATTTTTAAGTTATAAATTAATATAAATGATTGTTGGAATTATTGGAAGTGGCGGAAGAGAGCATGCAATTTGCACAAAAATTCGAGAATCATCAAAAATTAGTAAAATATTTTGTATACCTGGAAATGCAGGTACAAACCATATTGCTGAAAATGTAGATATTAAAATTGAAGATTTTAAGTCCATTAAAAATTTTTGTTTAAATAAAAATATAGGACTTCTAATTGTTGGGCCAGAGCAACCTTTAGTAGATGGAATAGTTGATTATTTTCTAGATACAAATATAAAAGTTTTTGGTCCTAATAAATTAGCCTCAAAGCTTGAGGGCTCTAAAATATTTACAAAAGAACTTTGCGAAAGATATAATATACCAACTGCGAATTTTAAAATAATTGAAAGTCTTAAAAATGCAGAAGTATCTTTAAAAAGTTTCAAATATCCATTAGTCATTAAAGCGGATGGATTGGCTGCTGGGAAGGGTGTTTATATATGCAACAATTATAATGAGGGTTATATTGCAGCTAAGGAGATTTTTAATGGAAAATTTGGAAAAGCTAAAAACTTATTAATAGAGGAATTTTTAGATGGTGAGGAAATGAGTTATTTTGTGATTTCTGACGGTAAAAGTTATCAATTTATAGGAAGCGCCCAAGATCACAAACGCGTTGGAGAGGGAGATAAGGGAAAAAATACTGGGGGTATGGGATGCTATTCTCCATCTAGGTTACTAAACTCAAAACTAGCTGAAAAAATCAATAATAAAATAATTTTACCAACCTTAAATGCAATTAAAGATATGGGTTCAGAGTATATTGGATTTTTATATGTGGGCTTAATGATAAAAAATGAAAACCCTTATCTCATTGAATTTAATGTGAGAATGGGAGATCCTGAATGCCAAACAATTCTTCCATTGTTGGAAAATGATCTATCTGAAATATTTTTTGATTGTTGTGTAGGAAAATTAAGTGAAAAAAAGATTAGATTAAGTAATAAAAAAAGTATTTGTATAGTTCTATGCTCTAAAGGGTATCCAGAAGATTATAAAAAAGATAGTGAAATAAGCAAACTCAATAAATTATCTTTAAAAAATAATGAATATATATATCATGCAGGAACTAAGTTGAAAAACAACAAAGTTTTAAATTCAGGCGGTAGAGTTTTAAATTTTGTATCCACATCGAACAATTTAAAAAAATCTAGAGATGATTTGATAAAACTAATTAAAATACTTGATTGGGAAGATGGTTTTTTTAGAAAAGATATTGCGTATAAAGTTATAGATTAATGAGGATAATCTCAGGAATTTTTAAAGGTAAAAAACTAATTATACCAAAAGATAAACGCACAAGGCCTTTAAAAGATAATGTTAAAGAATCTATATTTAATATTTTAGAACACTCAAATTTAATAAATTATAAAATAAGTAATTCAAATGTATTAGATTTATTTTCTGGTGTTGGAAGTTTTGGTTTAGAGTGTATATCAAGGAGATCTAAACATGTAACTTTTTTTGAAAACTATCCTCCAGTTTTAAAAATCTTAAAAAAAAATATTCAAAATTTAAATTGTTCTAAAAATGCTAAAATTATTGATAAAGATATTTTTTGTTTAGAGCAGACAAACAAAGACCTAATAAATTATGAATTTGTTTTTTTAGATCCTCCATATAAGGAGAGAAAAATAAAGCTTTTACTTGAAATAATAAAAAAAAGTAAAATCCTAAAAAGAGACAGTATAATATTAATACATAGAGATAAAAAATTTATAGATGATTTTCCAGAGAATTTTAAGGTTATTAAAACTAAAAACTATGGAAGATCTAAGATTATATTTGGTAAGTTCTGCTAAATTAGAATTTTCTTAGTTTCTTTTTTAATCAGCTCGACAGCTGGTTGATCGTATGGATTTATTTTTAACATCTTGCCTAATAATATTGTCTCTAACATAAAAAAAGTAAATAGCTCCCCTAAAGTTTCCTCATTTTTTTTAAGAACCTCAAAAGTTCTGAATGGAATTCCTTTAGCTTTAAAAACGTTTATTGTAGCTTTTTTTTGTGCTGATTTTATAGAAAACAAATCATGTTTTTTTAAATATTTATAATTACTAAATATTTTTTTTTTCTTTATTTTTGGAGAGTCGTAATTTTTAACATCAAAAAAAGTAAAAAAAGAATTTTTATTTCCATCTAAATAAAGTTGCATCAAACTATGATTGTCTTTTGGCATTTCCGAAATAATTGGTAAAACTCCTTTAGAATTTTTTCCTAAACTTTCTGCAACAAGTTGTTGATACCATCTAAACAAGTTGTATGAACTTTCATCGTAATTTAATATTATAGAGTTAGTCTTTCCCATCTTAACAAGACGATAAAGCATGTTTACATTGGTAAGCAAACTATTAATGAAATCTCTATTGGAAACTAATTTTTCAAATCTTTTAAATTTGTTGCTATTTAACCCCATTAGCTCAGCAGGCAGCATACCAACTTCTGACAAAACCGAATATCTACCACCGATGAAGTTTTTGTGTTCTATAATTTCCTTTTTTAATCTTAAAGCGGTATTTCTTAAATAATTGTTTTTATTTTCAGTAATGTACAATTTATTACCTCCTGAAAAAATATTTTCGTTGACAATTGTTTCTAATGTATTTCCAGATTTTGATATTATTAAATTAAGACTTTTACTTTTAGTTTTAATGATCCTATTTTTTGAGTCAAGATTGTCAAAAAAATAGAATTTTTTTTTGATTTTTGGTTTCATAAAATCATAAATTGCTTGAATACCTAGTGAGGAACCACCCATCCCATATATTTGGAAAAAATTAAATTTTTTAAATTTTTTTAACTGTTTTTTTGTAAATGAATATGAATATGATTTGGAGAAACTTTTTACAACATTATCGTTATAGCTGCTTTTGCTAGTAAGCTTTTTAAAGAGGACTTTCAAATTTTTATTAAATTTATTTTTTGTAAAGTTTTTAAATCTAATATTTTTTGATAACATCAATTAGTTTTTTATCTGATCTAGTACAAAGTCTTCTGTAGATGAACTGACTGAATTAGTTTTAGCTTTATCAGTTGAAATCTCTTTAGATTTAATAGACGAAACAATGTCATCTATTTCAGATTCAATTGTTTCCTCTCTAGACATCTCAACAGGATCATCAGGTTCGGGTAAAGTATTAAAATCTGGAGGCAAGACTAAGGGATTCTTTTTGATAACTAAAAACTCATCACTTGACTCATATTTTTTTCCAGACAGGGCATCTTTAACACTTTGACAAGAATAAAGTGAGATGATTATTAAAAGTAAAAATAATTTTTTAATCATTTCTTCTATTTTTAAAAAAAAATTCATCTAAAATAAGGCATACAACCCCTAAAGAAATAAATATATCTGCAGGGTTAAAAATAAACCAGTGAAAATCTCCTATATGGAAATCAATAAAGTCTGGCACTGCATTGTATACAAATCTATCAAATAAATTTCCTAATGAACCCCCTAGTATTATCAAAAAAAAGTATTTTCTAACATCATCTAATTTAAATAATATATAGATTATTAAAATATTAATTAATAAAATTAAAAAAGTAATAATATTATAAATCGTGAGACTTTCGAATGAAAGTAACCCAAATGCAATTCCTTCATTCCATATTAAATAAACATTTAAAAAAGATGTTAAAAATATTTGCTGATTACTAATATCTTCGTAAAGATTTATTACATATAGTTTACATAATCTATCTATTAAAAAAATAATAGTTACAATAAACAAATTTAATAAAAATATTTTATTTTTTTTTTCCATCAAAACCACAATTATGTCTCTCGCATTTTTTTTCAAAAATTTTCCAACAAACAGGACATTTTTCACCAATAGCTTTTTTTGTTATTACATTCGTGTTTGCTTTAATATCTTGATTTAATTTTAACTCTGCATTCGAGGTAATACAGATTTCAGCAAAATCATAGTCTTTTAAAAGATCATATTTTTCTTTATTGAGTTCAATTATTATTTCAGCTTCTAAGCTAGAACCAATTAGTTTATCAGCTCTTTTAAGTTCTATACTTGAATTAGCAATCTCTCTTACATTTAATATTTCTTTCCATTTTTTAGCAAGATTTTCGTTTTTCCAATTCTCTGGAATTGTTACAAACTTTTCTAAATGAATGCTTTCATTCAATTTTTTATTTATCAATTTGAAAATTTCTTCCGTAGTGAAAGATAGAATGGGAGCAAACCATTTGAGAAGACAATCGAGAAGTACATTTAATATTTGTAAACAATCTTTTCTTCTCTTCGATTTCAAATCATCACAATACAAAGAGTCTTTTCTTATATCAAAATAGAAGGAAGATAGGTCGACTGTGCAAAAATTTAATAAATCTTTATAAAGCAAATGAAAATTATAAGATTTAAAATTTTTTTGGTAATTATTATTTAACAAATAAATTTTATGCAACATCAGCTTATCAAGTTCGCATAGTTCATCATAATTTATCTTATTGAAATCATTTTCTGAAAATTCATCTCTTAAATTTCCAAGAATATATCTAAAAGTGTTTCTTATCTTTCTGTATGCGTCTGCATGCTGTTCCAAAATTGTATAGTCTATTCTTAGATCCTCTGAATAATTAGAAGCTGCAACCCAAATTCTTAGGATATCAGCACCATATTTTTTTAATATATCATCAGGTGAAATAACATTACCTAATGACTTGGACATTTTAAGTCCTTTTCCGTCTACAACAAATCCATGTGATAAGATTGTTTCGAAAGGTGCCTCTCCTCTAGTTCCACAAGATTGTAGAAGTGAGGAATGAAACCAGCCACGATGTTGATCTGAACCTTCTAAGTACATAGATGCAGGCCATTTAAGATCTTTTCTAGTTTCTAAAACAAAAGAGTGTGTAGAGCCACTATCAAACCACACCTCTACAATGTCTGACAGTTTTGTAAAATTTTCTGCTTTGTATTTTTTTCCAAGAAATTTTTGAGCATCGTCCTTAAACCAGCAATCTGAACCCTCTTTCTCATAAATTTTTGCAATATTTTCAAAAACTTCATCATCAACTAGAACCTTTCCATCTTTTTTATTTATAAATATTGGTAGAGGAACACCCCAAACTCTTTGCCTTGAAACACACCAGTCTGGCCTGGTCTCAATCATAGACTTCAATCTCTCTTTTCCTTTTTCAGGATAAAAAACTGTTTTATTTATTGCTTTAAGCGCTTTGTCTCTCAGACCATGACTTTCCATTGAGATAAACCATTGTGGGGTTGCTCTATGAACTAAAGGAGCTTTTGATCTCCAAGAGTGGGGGTATGAATGATTTAATTTACCATTGAATACCAACTTTTTTTCTTTTTTGAGTTTTTCTATAACAATTGCATTAGCTTTAAAAATGTGTGTACCCTCAAATAAAGGAACATTGTTAGTATATTTACCATCATCATCAACTGTCTCTAAAGCTTTAATGTCATTATTTAAGCATAAATTAAAATCATCTGGGCCGTGACTCGGCGCGCAATGAACAATACCCGTTCCTTGCTCAGTTGTAACAAATCTAGCCTCTAACATTGGAACATTATAATCATAACCAAGATTATGAAATGGATGTGAACAGATTGTCCCTTCAAAATCATTTCCCAAAAATTCAGAAATTATTTGAAATTTTTCAATTCTACACTCATCCACAAATGAGTTTAATAAATCTTTAGCAACTATTAACTTTTTATTTTTAAAATCAGACTCACTAGCAACCTCTATAATTAAATATTTAAGACTTTTATTATAAGCCAAAGCTTTATTTGCAGGAATTGTCCACGGTGTGGTAGTCCAAATAATTACTTCACTATTTAATAGATTTTTATTTTTTGAATTTTTCACTGGGAAAGAGGCATATATGGTATCTGATGTATGATCTAAATATTCAACTTCCGCATCAGCTAATGCTGTTTTTTCGACAGTAGACCAAAGAACTGGTTTATAGCCTCTGTATAAACTCCCTTCTTTTAAGAACTTGCCTAATTCTCTAACTATTTGGGCCTCAGCATCGAAGCTCATTGTCGAGTAATAATTATTCCAGTCGCCAATTACCCCTAATCTTTGAAATTGATCTTTATGTATCTTAATCCATTTTTCAGCAAACTCTCGACACTCTTTTCTAAATTCAACTATCGGAACATCGTTTTTATTTTTTTTATTTTTTTTATATTGTTCTTCAATTTTCCATTCTATCGGTAAACCATGACAATCCCATCCTGGCACATAAACTGAATCTTGACCACTCATTTGATGAAATTTGGTTACAATATCTTTTAAAATCTTATTGAGAGCTGTCCCCATATGAATATTTCCATTAGCGTAAGGGGGGCCATCATGTAAAACAAATTTTTTTTGACCTTTGCTTTTATCTCTTAATTGCTTGTAAAGATTAATATTAGTCCAATACTTAATTAAATCTGGTTCTTTAACAGGAAGATTTGCTTTCATTGAGAAAGCTGTCTTTGGTAAGTTTATTTGTTCTTTGCTCATTAATTGATTTTTTTTGCTTTTTTTATATCAAGTTTTATTTGCTTTTTTAAATCATTTATATTTTTAAATTTTTTTTCTCCTCTAATAAATTTTACAAACTCAACTCTAATTCTTTTACCATAAATTTTTTTATTAAAATTAAATATATTTACCTCAAGAAGTATTTTTTTTTGATTAAAAGTTGGTCTAATCCCTAAGTTAGCAATTCCATTATAAATCTTGTTGTCTGACAATAAATTAACCTTAACGGCATAGACACCTAATTTTGATATTACGTAATTTTGCATTTCGATATTGCATGTGGGAAATCCAATTGTTTTTCCTAACTGTCTTCCTTTTTTAACAATCCCTTCAACAGTCCATAATCTATCTAGGTATTTATTAGCAGTATTTAAATTTCCATCTTGTAACAACTTTCTTATTAATGACGATGAAACCACTTTATTTTTTATTTTAAGTGGCGAAGGTTTTATAACTTTATAATTATATGTTTTTTGATACCTTTGTAATAATTTTACATCTCCTTCCCTTTTATTACCAAATTTGAAATTGTTGCTCACATAAATATATTTCATTCCAATTTTTTTGATTAAGATCTTCTTAATAAAATCATTACACTTTATTTTTGAAAATTTTTTATTAAATTTTTGGTTAATAACAAAGTCAACATTAAAATTCTTAAGTATTCTAATTTTTTCATTAAGATTAGAAATTCTGTAATTTAATAAACCCTTAGAAAAAAACATTTTTGGAATTGGATCAAAAGTAAAAACACCGATTTTTAGTTTTGATTTAGATTTTAATTTTTTTGCCCTTTCAAAAAGTTTTCGATGTCCTAAATGTAATCCATCGAAACTTCCAATTAAAATAATTGAACCTTTGTCTTTATTTTTGATATTAAAATTTTTGTATAAATTTATTTTTTTTACCATACTAAATTTTTTTGTGTGTAATCTATATCTACATCATATTTTTTTTTTAACTCATTAATATTATTTTCATTATTGTGTATACCACTCATTATAAATAGTGATTTAAAATTTTGTACATTAGCTCCCCTGATATCTGTGTTCAAATTGTCTCCAATGCAAAGAATATTTTTATTTTTAATGTCTGCTGATTGGGTGTAAATTAGTGGATAAGGTTTACCAAAATATTCCACGTCTCCGCCAAGATCTTCAAAAATTTTAGCTACAGATCCAGCACAAAATTCTCTGTTGCTTCCTCTATCAACAACTAGATCTGGGTTGGTGCAAACCATTTTTTTATCTATTTTATTTTTAAGTAGATTTTTATAATAGTCTAAATTTTCTGAAAAATTATCATATAATCCTGTGCAAATAATAAAATCAGACTCATCTAAGTTATTTACTTTAAATTCTTCAAAAGACTTAAATAAATCAAAGTCACGTGGAGGTCCAACATGAAAGAACTTCAAAGCTTTATATTTAGACTTCAAATATTTCAATGCTACTTCACCAGAAGTAGATACCTTTTTACATTTACTTTGATCTAATCCCAGATTCTTTAGAAAGTTTATAACTGTATTATTTGGTCTTGGAGCATTTGTTAGCAAAATATATTCTTTTTTGGACTGCTCAAGTTTATCAAGTACATTGATAGACTCTTTATATAATTTGATTCCATTATGCAGGACGCCCCAAATATCAATAAACAATAAATCAATATCATTTATTATAGATTTAAGACCTGTTTTATCTAAATTTACGGTCATCAGTGAGATATAGCTTAAAAATCTATGAATTTCTTTGGTTTTTTTACCATATATTTTTTTTCAGCATCTTGAAAAATTACAGCATTAAGACTATATGACCTCAATATTTAAAGGAGTAATTTATGAAATTTAAACCTTTGCATGATAGAGTTCTTATCGAGGTCCTTGATAGCAGTGAAAAAACTGCTGGTGGAATAATTATACCTGACTCTGCTCAAGAGAAACCTCAAGAGGGAAAAGTAGTTGCTGTTGGTGGTGGTTCTAAAACTGAAGATGGCAAAATCATACCAATGGATGTAAAAGTTGGAGATAAAGTTTTATTTGGTAAGTGGTCTGGAACCGAAGTTAAAATAGATGGAAAAGAATATAGCATAATGAAAGAATCAGACATTATGGGTATTTCAACATCAAAATAATATTTATTAAGGAGTAAAATATAATGTCTAAAATAGTTAAATTTAATTCTGAAGCTAGAACAGCAATGCTTAAAGGCGTTGATATTCTTGCAAATACAGTGAAGGTAACTTTGGGTCCTAAGGGTAGGAACGTTGTTATTGATAAATCATATGGTGCACCAAGAACTACAAAGGATGGTGTGTCTGTTGCAAAAGAAATAGAATTGCAAGACAAATTTGAAAACATGGGTGCTCAAATGGTAAAAGAAGTTGCGAGCAAAACAAACGATGAAGCTGGTGATGGAACAACAACTGCAACAATTCTTGCACAAGCGATTGTAAAAGAAGGTTGTAAGTATGTGACTGCTGGTATGAACCCAATGGATGTTAAAAGAGGTATTGATGCAGCAGTTGATCATGTAAGAGAAAAATTAATATCATCAGCAAAAAAAGTTAAAGATAGTGATGAGATCGCTCAAGTTGGCACAATTTCAGCAAACGGTGATAAAGAAATTGGAAATATGATTTCTAAAGCTATGCAAAAAGTTGGTAATGAAGGTGTAATTACAGTCGAAGAAGCTAAAGGAATTGAAACAGAGCTCGATGTAGTTGAGGGTATGCAGTTTGATAGAGGATACTTATCTCCATATTTTATTACTAATGGTGATAAAATGACTACTGAGCTAGAGAACCCTTTAATTTTATTACATGAAAAAAAGCTAACTAACTTGCAACCTATGGTTCCACTTTTAGAAGCAGTTGTTCAAGCTGGAAGGCCATTAATGATTATATCAGAAGATGTTGAAGGTGAAGCACTTGCTACTTTAGTTGTTAACAAATTAAGAGGTGGTTTGAAAGTAGTTGCTGTTAAAGCCCCAGGTTTTGGTGATAGAAGAAAAGCAATGTTAGATGATATAGCTATATTAACTGGCGGACAAGTTATTTCTGAGGACTTAGGAATAAAGCTTGAAAACGTAAAACTTACTGACTTAGGATCTGCTAAAAGAGTAAAAGTTGACAAAGAAAATAGTACAATTGTCAGCGGATCAGGAAAAAAAGCTGACATTGAAGCAAGATGTAATCAGATAAAACAACAAGTTGATGAGACTACTTCAGATTACGATAGAGAAAAACTTCAAGAAAGACTAGCAAAACTTGCTGGTGGTGTTGCCGTAATAAAAGTTGGTGGTGCAACAGAAGTTGAAGTAAAAGAGAGAAAAGACAGAGTTGAGGATGCATTAAACGCAACGAGAGCAGCTGTTGAAGAGGGAATTGTTGTTGGTGGTGGTTGTGCTTTGTTGTATGCTTCACAAGACCTTGATAAAGTTAAAGTTAAAGGTGATGATCAAAAAGCTGGTGTTGAAATTGTAAAAAGTGCACTTCAAGCACCAATAAGACAAATAACAAAAAATGCAGGTGTTGATGGATCTGTCGTAGTTGGAAAATTATTAGAATCTAATAAACCTTCCACTGGTTATGATGCTCAGTCAGAACAATATGTTGATATGTTCAAAGAAGGTATTATTGACCCGGTTAAAGTTGTTAGAACAGCTTTGCAAGATGCTGCTTCTATATCTGGTCTATTAGTAACAACCGAAGCTATGATCGCAGACAAGCCAGAAGAAAAAGACTCAGCAGGTGGAATGCCAGCTGGTGGAATGGGCGGCATGGGTGGTATGGGTGGAATGGGTGGAATGGGAATGTAATTCCGAAATTTCATTAAAAAAAATTTAAAGGGCAGATTTTTCTGCCCTTTTTTTTTATTAAATTTTACCTGTCATGGGGGTCTAAAAGTTGTTCTTACAAATTTATGTAGTCTTTTTCTGATTAACCACATGCTATAACTTTATTAAATAGCTAGGTTGTATTCAATTATTTTCTTTTTTTTGATAAGCCAAGTTTATCGCTGTGTCTTAGTCTTAATACAACTATTGCAATAGCTATAAATACAATTGCTAAAGACTCGTATAATAGTTGTGAGGCGTCCATCTCTTTTCCTTGTAAAATTATAAATCTTGATAAAGCAGTTATTGCAATCAAAAGAGGTAAAGTAATACTAATTGATTGTTCATCCCAAAAAACACGTACCATTGCTAAAACTTCTAGGTATAAAAACATAAGTAGTAAGTCTGCTAATGTAACAGTTTGATTGATAAACATGTTTCGTATTTCCAACAAGACCGCAAGAACTGTACATATAAGTATAACTGCAAGTAAAATTAGCTGAATATTTTTAACTAAATCTTTCACAAATTTAATTTAATTGATTCTCTATAAAATAAGAAGCTATTTATTTTTGTCTTTTTGAGTAAACGGTAGCCATTTTTCAAAAGCTGATTTATCAGGTCCATCATACTTAATTTCGTATGAGTTTGTCCTAGTTAAAACTTCGATACCTTTAGAAAATATGAATATAAACATCAAAATAAATATTAATGACATAATTTTAAATGGATTAAAATTTTTAGTCTTAAAAACACTTACCGATTGTGCTTCAGCGTTATGAAATTGTTTAAAAGTATAATAAACAGCAAAAATTATACCAGCGTGAGCTAAAAAAACTCCAGCCCATCCAAATATAAAAGTTGTATATGAAAATATATATAAGCTAAATACTACCGACCAAATAAAACTTAAAACCAACAAAATTTGTAATCTAACTGTTTTTGGTAGTGCTCTTAAATCATTTTTACTATCATCAAATAGTATATTTGCAGAGTCAATCATGAATTTCTTAAGGGACATACTACTTTTTAAGTATTTTAAACGAAAAAATCAATTAAAGAATTTTCCCACTAAATATAATCCTAAAGCTACAGCAGGACCTATGCCAAAAGCAAAAAGCAATGTTCCGATACCTACAGTGCCTCCTAAATACCACCCTATTGATACAACCGAAATTTCTAAAAACGCTCTTACAGATGCTATTGGAAAATTTGTTTTTTTTTGTAGACCTGTCATAAGACCATCTCTTGGTCCAGGTCCTAAGTTAGCAATTAAATAAAAACCAGTGCCTAATCCTACTAATAAAACCGATGCTATGGCTAATAAAAGTTTATTGAAATATATTTCTGGAGTAGGAACAAAAATTATACAAACATCAATCATGGTAGCTATTATTAAAATATTAAATAATGTTCCAAGACCTGGCTTTTGTTTGAGAAAAATCCATAAAGATAAGACAGATACACTCACCATGAAAGTAACTATACCTACAGATATATCTGTATTAAGAGATATTCCTTGAGCTAATACACTCCATGGAGATGCACCTGTAAATGAGACTATAAGCAAACCTTCGCCTGCACCAAATAATGTTAATCCAAAAACTAAGAAAAAAATAGTTATCAATTTTGGTCTTAAGTTAAATGGGTATTTAGAACTCCATGATTTTTTTGGAATTTTTTTTATAGTTAAAAACATAATTAATTATTAGAATGTATTTTTAATCTTAAAATGAAAATAATTACTAAAATATTACTTCTTACCATAATATTAATATTTTTCCCCCTCAAATCTTTTGCACATGTAAAACACTATGAAAAAGTTGAGAAATTTTTGATGGAAATTTTTAAAGATGGAAAAAAAATCGGTTTTAACAATTATACTTTTAGTAGGAATAATCAAAATTTGGAAATTGATAATAAGACAGAATTTAATGTTTCTATATTAGGATTAAATGCTTTTTCAATTAAAGGAGCTAGCAAAGAAGTTTATAAAAACAACAAACTTTTTAGTTTTAAATCAGATACTATTCAAAACAAAAAAAAAAAATTTGTTGATTTATATTTAGATGAAAGTAAAGAGAGTTATTTTATTAAGGGATCCTCTTACACCGGTAAGGTTGATTTAGATATAGTAATTGGTAGCTGGTGGAATCATAAAATAATCCAAACTGAAAAAAACATAAGTCCAATTTCAGGAAGTATAAATAAGCAAACTATAAATTTTATAAAAAAGGAAAAATTAAACTTGTATGGTAAAGTTTACGATACTAAGCATTTTGTAATTTTATCAAAAAGACTCAATAAAAAAGATAGCGAAGAACGCAGATATGATGTGTGGTTAGATATAAATACTAATCATATTTTAAAAATGACATACTCAAAGTATGGTTTATGGGAATATAAATTAAAACAAGTTATTTATTCAAAATAATTATTTAGTTTGTCTTGCTTCTCTCTCTAGAAATCAACTGGGTTAATGAGTCTACCATTAAGTCTGATGCGGTAAATATGTCTGTCGACTTAAATTCGTGGGAGTGATTTTTCTCTGGATTACTTTTATCCTCTATAACTATATCACCACTTAGGGAATTATCTTTAATGTATATTAAGATTAACCACT
Source organism: uncultured Pelagibacteraceae bacterium (assembly GCA_902614905.1). Taxonomy (GTDB): domain Bacteria; phylum Pseudomonadota; class Alphaproteobacteria; order Pelagibacterales; family Pelagibacteraceae; genus Pelagibacter. Next base: position 13,956 of record CACMMN010000003.1, read on the forward strand.
CCTCATCTTTCGAATCATCTTTTTTAATAAAAATTTCACCTGTTTCAAATCTTCTATCTATGCATCTAAAAATAGACATCTCTCTTGTTAGATGTCTTTTATTTAATTGAAAAACTAAACTGCTAGCGCTCCTGTAAAAACTTTCTAAAGAATTTTCAATTTTTTGTCTGGAGACTATGTAATCATGCTCTTTCTTTAAAAGTGCATCTCTATCATCTTTATCAGAAGTTTTTATACCTAACGCCTCTACCCTCTCTCTAATTTTCTGGTCTCTAATTAATCTATATTTTTCTTTAAGTTTATCGATCCTGTCTTGCAAACCAGCATAATCTTCTCTTTGCTCTTTAAGTGAAACTTTTTCTAGTTTCTCTAATTCTTTTATTTCTCTAACTCTAAATTTTTCAATCTGTTTTTGTAACTTTATTTCCTCTAAAAATTTTCTCTGTCTTTCCGATTGTTCTTGTCTAAGAATTGCTTGTTCTTTTCTAAGGAAATTTTTTAAATCTTTAGATCTTTGCTTTTCAAGCAAAATTTCCTCTTTTAATTGCTTTTGTTTAAGCTTTAATTGTAAATTAATAGTTTCTAGTTCCTCTTGTTTTTCTTGTTGTTTGATTTTTTGCTCTTTCTCATATGCCTCTATTTTTAATCTCTGCTTTTCTTCTTTTATCAATGATTTATATTGATCGATTTTATTATCAATAAAATCAAAGAAACTTTTTATTTTTTCTTCTAGATTAATCTTAAAATTTTTTTTTATATTTATTTTTATATTTTCTTGAAGCCTCAATAAATTTAAAAGAAAGTGGTTTTTTTTTGTAATTTTTTTATTTACATTTTTTTTTCTACTTGAGGATTTTCTTTTTCTTTTTTTCTTTAATACTTTTCTTTTGACGGTGCTCTTTTTTATTTTTTTCTTTTTTATTTTCTTAACTTTTTTTTTCTTTTTTTTTTTCATTGGTTAGATATGTTGATTTATCAGCAAATAACTAATAAATATAGTAACTTGTAATTGAAAATTTTTTTATTCAGTTAATAATATTTAAAATAACAGCTTATAATTAATCGATTATTTACCTTCACAACCTGAAAGATACTTAAGCTGCAGCATTTTTTTTCGCTGGAAAATCTAATGCTCTAAGCTTGTTAAATAGTATCTTTTCGTCCTTAGGATCTAACAGTGACAAAGTGGGTAAAATATTAGTGTAATCGCTATCATTTTCCTTCAAAAAGGAATGTAAACCAGAAATTAAATTAAATTGATCAAACGTTTTTCTTACCTCGCACAATTTATTGTTTGCAGTCTGTGTAACATTATTAAAAAAATCGTCATAAACTTTTCTAGATAATTCTGCGGTCACATTACAAGTTGCTGTTATAATTCCAGAACATCCAATTTCTAAACCAGATAATAATTTTAGCTCTGATCCTGGAAGAATTGAAAAATCTTTAATTTTAAGATCTTGATATAAATTATAAGAACTATCTTTGACCCCAATAATATTTTTTGGAAAAATTTTAGCTAATTCTTCCACACATTTTGTAGAAAATTTGTATCCACATAATTTTTCAAAATTATATAGTATTATTTTTGACTCAGGTACTGAATCAACTAACTTTGTGTAGTAATTAATAACTTCTTTGTCTCCATACTTGTAATATGCGGGAGGCATTACTAAAAATTTTTTGAGGCCTAAGTTAACTGAAACCTTCATGAGGTTTATTGTATCCAACAAGGAATTCAATCCACAACCTATGATAAAATTATCTTTATTTTTGTTTTTGCACAAATATGTGACCATTTGAATTTTTTCAGCTAGAGAAATTAGTTGTGCTTGGCCTGTGCTTCCAAATATGACTACACCATGACAACCATCTTTAATAATTTTTTCACAATGATTTGCAGTTTTTTTAATATTTAACGACATATCATCATTAAGCACTGAAACTGATGCCGCATAAATGCCTTTAATTTCAACCATAAATTAAGCTTATCTCTAAAGAAAAATTTAGTAAAGATATTAGTTAGTTAATGAAAATATTAATTTTACAAAACAGAATGGGAATAGGAGACATGATAATGTTTCTTCCATTTATTGAGGCTATTTCTAAAAAATTCAAAACGCCTGTAACTATTTTAGCAAAAAAAAATACTAAAGTAGAAATGTATTTCAATAATAAAGAAATTGTTGAAGAAATTATGTATCTTGAAAGAGAAGATAATAAGAAACACTCTGGCGTGAAGGGATTTTTTAAATTAGTAAATGAATTAAAATTAAAAAAATTTGATAAAGTTTTCATATTTAATTCATCCTTAAGATATTTCCTAATTTCTAAATTTTCAGGTATAAAAGAAGTCTTTCACTACCCTTTATTTAAAAAAAAAAATCAACAAATTATAGAAGCAGCAAAAGAATTTACTCTAAAATCAATTGGGAAGGATGTTGAAAGTACACCAAGGTTATTTTTAAAAGAACAAGATATTCTAAAAGCCAAAAAGGATCATTCTATTGATCAAAGTATTACTAATATAATACTTGGTATAGGTGGTTCAGGTAAAACTAAGAGGGTACCAGCTTCAATATTTAAAAGTTTTATGAGCAAGGTGCTAAAAAGATCTAATTGTAGATTTTTTTTAATGACAGGTAATAACATTGACGAGTTAAAAATTATGGATGAAATCATTGAAAGTGAATACAAAGAATACTGTACACCACTAAATAATTTTACCATTAAAGAAATTTTGCCAATTATTCCTAATTGTCAAATAGCAATTTGTAATGACTCAAGTTTTAGTCACTTATCTGCTGGACTTGGTATAAAGACGATTGTGTTAATGGTAGATACTCCTTTAATATATGGGAGCTATAATAAAAATATGTATCCCATCCTTCCAGAAGGAGAAACGAACGTAACTCATGATACTTTGGGGAAAGATAAAATTAATCCTGAAGAAATTTATAATAATTTTAAAAAATTATTAGGATAAATTTTTCAAAACAGTATCTTTTGCTTCATTTACTATGGACGCAAGCCTATTTAATTCTGGACTTATATCTGGATGTATTTTTTTCATTATTTTTTTATATGATTTTTGGACATCATCCTTTGTATATTTTTTTTTAGGGTCTAAATTTAATATTCTATATGCTTCATCTAATGGAATACTTTTTGCACTGGATTGTTGAAATGTATTAAAATTAAATCGACCTGAATTTTTTAGAACTCTTAATAATCCCCAAATTCTAAAGAGTTGTATTAATGAAAGTCCTGCTTTTGTTTTTATAATAGGTAAAATCATTAACAAAAAAGGTAAAGAAAAAATAAATCTTCCAGCAAAGATCATTAATAAAGCAAGTCCTATAGAGCCAAATATAATAAGCTTTCTAATTAAATTAGATATTTTTTTACTCGAAGTTTTGGTAAACCAATTTAATAATAAATACAGGATGACAAAAATAACTACTGATATTAAAAAAAAATTCATGTATTAGATCCAAATGAAAATACCACAATTAAGAAAAAAACTGGAGGTTAAATCTTGCCACAATACTAGTTGGGAAGATAATTACAGTTGGGTCCACCAAAAAAATATTCTTGAAGTCCTTAAAGATGGAAGCAAACTTCTCCCTGAAGTCAGAGATTATTTAAATGAAGAGAATAAATATACTGACTTTCAATTGAAGGACACCTCTGAAATCCAGAAAACATTATTTAAAGAAATAAAAGGCAGAATAAAATTAGAAGATGAATCTTTAAAGTACAAAGATAAAGCATATGAATATTGGACTAAAACTACTGAAAAAGGGAACTATTCTATAAAACTCAGAAAAAAAATTGGAACTGAAAATATTGAAGAAATTTGGAATGGTGATTTAGAGAAAAAAAAACTAAATACAAATTATTTTGGAGTAGGTGATTTAGAAGTTAGTTATAACGACAAATATTTAGCTTACTCGTTGGATGTTAAAGGGTCTGAGTACTTTGCAATTTATGTAAGAGATATCAAAACTAATACTTTTGTTACGGAAGAAATTAAAGATACGTCAGGGTCAATAATGTTTAGTCTTGATGACAAATTTATTTTTTACTCAAAACTAGATGAAAATCATAGGCCTAGAAAAATATTTAGACACGAAATTGGAAAAGCTGTCAAAGATGATATTTTAATTTTTGAAGAAAAAACTAAAGCTTTTACTGTTGGTATTGGTCTTACATCAGATGAAAAATACTATTTAATTACCAGTTCAGATCATAATACAACTGAAAAATATTATTTTCATGTTGATGAGAAAATACCTGAGCCTAAACTGATTAAAGAACGCGAGAAAGGTATAATTTATTCTATAAATTCATGGAATAATAATTTTTACATGCATACTAATAAAGATGCAGAAGACTTTAAGATTTTAGTATCAAAAAATATAAATTCAAGTCAGTGGGAAGATTTTATAAGTGCCAAAGATGAGACTTTGATAGGAGGTTTAGTATTTTTAAATAACTGGATTATAAGAACAGAATTAACTAATGCTTTGGATAAAGTTTTCATAAGAAATATAATAACAAATGAAGAAGAGGAGCTAATATTTACTGATGAAAAAGTTTATGATCCAAGTGTTTCTTTAAGACAAAAAGATCGAGATACAGATGAAATTTATATTTCCTACTCTACTCCTAAAACTCAGAATAGAACTTATCTTTACAATATAAAAACAAAGGAAAAAAAATTAGTTAAAGAACAAATAATACCATCTGGACATGAGCCAAATGATTATATAGTTGAGAGATTGGAATGCCCTTCACATGACGGTAGGGTTGTGCCAATTACAATAACCAGGCACAAAAATACACCTGTTGATGGTTCTGCCGAGTTGTTGCTTTATGGATATGGATCATATGGTCACTCAATGTCGCCAACCTTTTCTTCAACAAGACTAAGTTTGATAAAAAGAAATATTATCTGGGCTACCGCTCATATCCGAGGAGGTATGGAAAGAGGAATGAAATGGTGGAAAGAGGGCAAACTATTAAATAAAAAAAACACTTTTAAAGATTATATTGCTTGTGCAAAATTCTTGATTGAAAAAAAATATACAAGTAAAAAAAAAATTATTGGAATGGGTGGGTCTGCAGGTGGATTGTTAATGGGTGTTGTTGTAAATGAAGAACCAGATTTATTTTTAGGTGTGATTATGGCCGTGCCTTTTGTAGACAGTCTTACGACTAATCTGGATCATTCACTACCTTTAACAATTGGAGAATTTGACGAATTTGGTAATGCAAAAGATAATAAAAAACATTTTGATTATATATATTCTTACGCGCCATATAATAATATTAAAAAAACTGATTACCCTAATATTTTAATAACAACGAGTTTAAGTGATAATAGAGTATTGTTTGATGAACCCTTAAAATTTACAGCTAAACTCAGAGAATATAAGACTGATAATAATTTACTATTACTTAAAACTGAAATGGAAGCTGGCCACGGTGGTAAGTCTGGAAGAGATGGGGCAATTGAAGATATCGCATTTGATTACGCTTTTATTTTAAAAATTGCTAATAAAATTAATGAGTAAACTTTACAAAATCAAAGATTCAAAAATAGACAAAAAAGGTTTGTATGCAAAAAAAGATATAGCTCCAGGAACTAGAATAATTCAATATATTGGAAAACTAATCACTAAAAAGCAAACAGAGAACAATGATAAATTTGATAATGATAAAGATATATATTTATTTAATTTAAATAATAGATACGATTTAGACGGTGATTTTAAATGGAATACTGCTCGATTAATCAATCATTCCTGTGATCCAAATTGTGAAGTTGAAGGTAAAGGTTTAGAAATCTGGGTTACATCAATAAGATTTATAAAAAAAGGAGAAGAATTAAGTTACGATTATGGTTTTGGTTTTGACCAAGATTATAAGCAATTTCCTTGTAAATGTGGCTCTAAGAAATGCTGCGGTTATATTGTTCGTGAAGGCTCTAGATGGAGGATTAATAAAAAATTCAGGGTAAATAAAGTCAGTAAATAACTTTCTCTAAGTAAAGCCCTGTGCCTGGTGCTGGGGGTGCACATAAATTTCTATTTTTAGATTTAACGACTTTTTTAAATTTATCAATTGTCCATTTTTTTTCCCCAACAAATTTAAGACATCCAACGATTGATCTCACTTGTTGTTTTAAAAAAGATCTAGATCTGATCTTTATTTCAATAATATCATTATTCTTTTTTACTATTAAAGAGTCGATAGTTCTTACAGGGCTGGAAGCTGCACAGTTTGAGGCTCTAAAAACAGACAGGTCATGTGTTCCTTTTAAAAAATGTGATGCTTTTTTAATTAATTCATAATCTAATTTTTTTTTAACATACCATCCTCTATCCCTATCTATTGAAGGTAAACTTTCACGATTATGAATTAAATATTTATAAATTCTTTTTTTTGCCGAATATCTTGCATGAAATGTCAAAGGTCTTTTTTTAATTTTTAGAACAGTTATAAACTTTCCATTTAAAAAAAAATTTAAAGTTTTAAAAAACTTTTTAATATTATTAATTTTATTTTTAACATTAAAATGAGCTGATTGTTCAATAGCGTGGACATTTGTATCTGTTCTGCCCGATCCATATAATTTTACTTTTTCTTTAAGAATTTTTTTTAAAACTTTTTCGACAGTGCCTTGAATGGTAATTTGTTTTTTTTGGTACTGCCATCCATAAAAATTTGTTCCTACATATTCTATTAATATTTGGTATCTATGCATTGATTAAATTTACGCCTTTTTTTATTTTTGTGCCTAAAATGAAATCTTTGATATTTTGAATTTTTTTTCCCTCCCTTTGGATTTCTAAAATTTTTATAGAATTCTTCCCACAAGACACTTCGATATCATCGTCTATTACTGTTCCAGGTGTGGCACTATTTTTTGATACACTAGCTTTTAATATTTTATATCGAGCACCATCAAAATAAAACCATGCTCCTGGTACAGGATATAAACCATTGATTTTACCAATGATCTTTTCAGCTTGATCGTTCCAATCTATTCTTCCCTCTTCTTTTTTTATTTTATTTGCGTAAGTTGCTTTAGAATGGTCTTGTTCGGAAAATTTTTTTTTATTTTCGAAAATTCCCTCAATATCATCAACAATTTTCTTAGCAGCAAGGTTGGATAGCTTGAGTGATAAGTCCTCGGCATTGTCATCTTTATTTATTTTAATTTTATGCTGACTGTAAACTTTACCTTGGTCTAATTTTTCATTAATTTGCATAATACTTACGCCTGTTTCGTTATCTAGATTCATAATCGAACGTTGAATTGGTGCTGCACCTCTTAATTTGGGAAGTAAAGATGCATGAATATTTATAAATCCCTTTTTGCAAACATTTAAAATACTTTCCGGCAAAATTTGACCATAAGCTACAACTAATGCCATGTCTGCTTCTATTTTTTCTAAAACTTTTTTTTCATCTTCTATTTTATTAAAATTTTCTGGTGTCCTAATACTTAAATTGTTTTCCTCGCAGAATATCTGTATAGGTGATTTACTCAATTTATAACCTCTATTACTTTTACTTGGAGGTTGAGTGTAGACTAAAGGTATTTCATAACCTTTTTGAAAAATTGATTTCAAAATTGGAACTGCAAATAAAGAAGTTCCCATAAAAACAATTTTTTTCATAATTGTTTAAATAACCAATCTTTTTTGCTCAAGTTTTTGTTTTGATAATTTTTTTAAAATTATATCTCTCTTAAGTTTGGATAAATAATCAATAAATAATATTCCTTTTAAGTGGTCAATTTCATGTTGTATGCATGTTGCTAATAAGCCAGTTGCTTTTAAATTTTTTTTTTTACCAACATAATCTAAATATTCAATTTCACATTCACTAGGTCTTTGTACCTCAGCAAATAAATTTGGAATTGATAAACACCCCTCTTCATATTTAGACTTTTTAGCGCTTTTCTTTATAATTTTAGGATTAACAAAGAATATGGGATCCTTTTTTTTTTCTTTTGTTAATAAATCAATAACTATTAAATTTTTTGGTATACCAATTTGGATTGCAGCAAGACCAATGCCATTAGCCGAATACATTGTCTCCAACATGTCATCCATTAAACTTTGTATTTCTTTATTGACCTCTTTTACTGGTTGGGAAACTTCTCTTAATAGTTTATTTGGTTCAATTAAAATTTTTTTTACTGCCATCGTTAAGTTTTAATACAAAATTGTTAAAAACTTAAGCCCTTAAAGGCAAAACGTTATATAAAATTTCATTTCTTATTGGGTCAATATTCATTTGATTAAGTGCATTAATTAAGAAGTAAAGAGTTTCTGACCCCAAATCACTAATTTTATCTTGTCCAATAATCTCTATTAGTCTTAAAACTGCCATTCCAATTTCTTGATCATTAATTAAAACCTGAATATCAGTAGGAATTGTATTTTCTTTTGTTTCATATAAATTTTGGTATTCCTCTTTAATTTCAATACCGTCAGAAATCATAGCTTCTATCAATATAATATCTTTTGTAATTAAGTAATTTTTTTTACTTTTTTTAATCTTTTTTAAATAATTATTTAAGTCTTTTTCAATTTTTTTAATTGATATATTTTCTTTACCAAAATATTTAACTAACTTTGATTGGTGTAAAATCTTATTATTAAATTTGATGTCTTTATTAAGATTTTCTTCCTCTAAACTTTTTGAATAAAATTCGGTATGTTCAGATGACAATTCTTCTAAATTAAAATTTTTTAGTATTTTTTTAAGTTCATTGTTAAAGGCGTCTGGGATATTTTCACTATTAAAACTTTCTTTTAAAAGTTTTGATAACTTAATTACTGTATTAGGTTCTTTATTTAACAATATTCCTTGATATAATAAAGCTCTGGATTGTATTTTTGAAATTCTCTCTATCTCAAGTTCTATATTTAATAATTGATCCACTGAAAACTGAAATTTTTTATACAAGTTAAATAGGTCTAATTCATCGTAATTACCTTGATGAGTAGCTTTTTCAAGAAGTGAAATTTGTTTTTCATCTTCAATATCTATATTATTTGTATTTTCCAATAAATTGTTTGATGATAAATATCTCCAATATAACTTGGGAGTTTTGTCGTTTGGTAAGTATTTATATTCTTTATTTGTTATAAATGATAAATGTAAATTTAATAAACTTTTTTCTGAGGTGTCAGTTGAATTAGGTATGTAACCTAGTAGGTATTGAAACTTTTTTTCAAAAAAAGGGTCGCTGTAACCGAGTTCTTTTTCTAAATCATATTTAAGTGAAGCCTGTTCATTTTTTTCTAAATAAATAAGACAATAAACAGAAAACTTTTTTAAATAATTGTCTTCAAAATTAGTGTTGAGTTCTTCTAAAAATTCACATGCTTGTTTATTTTCACCGATTGAGAATAATTCATCTAAAACATATTTAGTCAATTTCTCATTAGGTTCTATATCAACGTTTTTTATTAGATACTCTTTAATTAAATCAATGTCTTTAAATCTAATTAGCCAATCTGATTTCATATTTAAAAAGGCTTTTTCATATGTCTTTTCAGTAGGAGAGTATGAGTTTGTTAAAAGAAGTTTTGTATAAATATTTTTTGCATCTTCTGAAAGTTTCATTTTATTAATTTTTTTTGATAATTCAAAAATCTTTTTGGGATCTGTTTTATTCCACATTTCCAAATTAAAACCGTTTTCTTCAGGGTCATATAATCCGACTATTTTTCTTTTATTTATAATTTGATCTTCTTCAATACTACTTATTAAATTTTCTTGAATAATATTATTTTCAGAAACATTATCATTATCTTCAATATTTGAAGTTTTGGAATTATTTGTACTTTTTTTTTTATCTAGACTCCATATGTCAACTGGTTCATTTGCATAAATATGTGAAAAAAAAATAGATAATAGAAGTACTATTATATTTATAAAAAATTTATTTAACAATTTTTAAATTTTCTCTAGGTATATCTTGTTTAATTAGTTTATTAGGTGCTGGAAAATTAATTTTTCCTACAAAAAAGATTACTAAGGAAATGGATAGCGCAACTAAAAGAATTTTAATAATCAGACTTGTGTAGTTATAAGATTTTACAAAGCTTGTTTTTTTATAAAATTGCATGTATTTTTTAATAATTTCAAATTAAGACAAATTTGTGTTTTTTCAATAATGAAAATATGGAAATTAAAAAAAATATAGTGCTATTAGGTATGATGGGTTCAGGAAAATCTACTATAGGTAGTTTGATAGCAAAAAAATTGAATATCGCTTTAATTGATATAGATAAAAAGATCGAAAAAATGCAAAATCAGAGGATTAGTCAAATTTTTGAACAGAAGGGAGAGGCTTACTTTAGAGAACTAGAGTTTAATGTTACTGTCCAATCTTTAAAAGATAAAAATAAAATAATTTCACTTGGGGGTGGCGCTTTTATGAATAAAGAATTGAGAAAAATTATTAAGTATAAATCTTCAACTTTTTGGCTACATTGGAATGCGGATACATTAATAAATAGAATTAAAAATAATAATAAAAGACCAGTAATTAAAGATATGAGTCACTCAGATATAAAAAAATTAATTGGTGAAAGAAATAAAATTTATAATTTTTCAGATTATAAAATAATTTGCGAAAACCTTAAAAAGGGAGAAATAGTAGATAAAATTCTACAAAAATGTAAAAAAAATGAAATTATTTGTTAAAACTAAAGATAAAAAATATCCAATTTATTTTGGTGTAAATAATTGTTTTAAAATAGAAAAAATTTTGGAGCAAAATAAAATTTATCCAAAGAAGTTAATTGTTATATATGATAGAAATATTCCTAAAAAAATTTTATCTAAGTTTAGAAATAAATTAAAAAAAAATAAAAATATTTTTTTTGGACTTCACTTTAGTGAAAAGGTAAAAAATTTTAATACTGTTAAGAAGATTTTAAATGTTTTAGGAAAAAATAATTTTAATAGGGATGATTGCCTAATATCAATTGGAGGTGGTATTGCTGGTGATATATGCGCTTTTGCAGCAAGTATTTATAAAAGGGGGCTAAAATTTGTAAACATTCCCTCAACATTATTAAGCCAAGTGGATTCGTCAATTGGAGGGAAAACTGGCATAAATAATTTTATTGGAAAAAATATGATTGGAACTTTTAGCCAGCCAAATGTAGTGATTATTGATATAATTTTTCTAAAATCACTTCCGAAAAGAGAAATGATTTGTGGGTACGCAGAAATTCTTAAACATTCACTGGTTAGCAACAAAAAATTTTTTATTTTTTTAAAAAATAACTTCAAAAGTATTCTAAATTTAAATCTAAATACAACTAAAAAAGCAATATTAAGTAGCTGTAAGATTAAAAAAGAGATTGTGGAAAAAGATGAGAAAGAAAATAATTTAAGAAAAACCCTAAATTATGGACACACTTTTGCTCATGCATTTGAGTCTACGTTAGGTTATAGCAAAAAGTTAAATCATGGAGAAGCTGTGCTACTTGGTATTCTAACTGCATCAAAATTTAGTAATAATGAGAAGCTTCTACCAAAAAATGAACTTAAGATGATAGAAAATCATATTAAAGAACTAAAATATAACAATTTAAAAAATTATTTTAAAAAGAATAATATAAATAAAATCTTAAATTTCATGATTAAGGACAAAAAGAATAACAGCAAAGATATAAATTTAATTTTATTAAAAAAAATCTCTAAACCTGTGTTAAATAATAGATATTCTCAATATAAAGTAAAAACTTTTTTAAGTTCTTTATTTGATAAATAGTTGTACTGAATGGATATAATCTTTTAATTCTTTATCTAAGATATTAAATATATATCTATTTGCTTCAATTTTTTTTTTTGATTTTAGTTCTAAAGAACTGAGTGTAATTTTTAAATGAAATTTATTAGAGACAAAATTTTTGTGTTTTTTATGTAAAAATGTTTTGTCCTCAACTGAAATTTTTTCACATTTAATTTTATTACAAATCTTTTTTTTGACTATTTTTATTAAATTATTTATTTCCATATAAAAATTATATAATAATAGTTTAATGAAAACTATTTGTGATTGGCATAATTGTAATAAAATTGGGGAGTACAAGGCACCAGTAGAGAGAGATAACAGCAAAAAATATAGGTTACTGTGTTTGGAGCATATTAAAGAATTTAACAAAAATTGGAATTACTTTGAAAACATGAATGACTCAGAAATTTTAGAATTTATTAAAGCTGACATGACTTGGCATAAGCCAACCCAAAATTTTAGTGCACAAGACAATTTTTTTAAAATTTTATGGAACAATGCCTTAAATGAAAATTTGGATAAAAATGGGTTTGATAAAAGTAATTATAATTCGTTAAATTTTAACTTCACTGACAAAGACTTGAAGGCTTTTGATATTTTGGGCTTAGATGTTACTAGAAATTGGGAAAATATAAGATCCAAGTTTAAAAAACTTGTTAAAAAATTTCATCCTGATATGAATGCAGGGAATAAAAAATTCGAAGAAAAACTTAAAATAATAACTTTAGCTTATACGCAACTAAAAAGGGCTTTGAAAAAATGAATAATGAATTGAATATTGTACCAAGTATAAAATTATCTGTTAAACAAACATTTGGAATTGATAGTAATTTAGAAGTTGATGCTTTTGAAAAAAAAAATGAATTTGTTCCAGAAATAGATAAGAATTATAAATTTGATAGAGATACTACAATTGCAATATTATCTGGTTTTTCTTTTAACAAAAGAGTTTTAGTCCAAGGTTATCATGGAACTGGAAAATCAACTCATATAGAACAAATAGCTGCTAGACTTAATTGGCCATGTGTTAGAGTAAATTTAGATAGTCACATAAGTAGAATAGATCTTATAGGTAAAGATGCAATTAAATTAAAAGATGGAAAACAAATAACAGAATTCCAAGAAGGTATTTTGCCTTGGTCAATTCAAAACCCTGTTGCTTTAGTTTTTGATGAATATGACGCTGGTAGACCAGATGTTATGTTTGTTATTCAAAGAATTTTGGAAGCGGAAGGAAACTTTACTTTGCTTGATAAAAATAAAGTTATTAAGCAAAATAAATATTTTAGACTTTTTGCTACCTCTAATACTGTTGGATTGGGAGATACCTCAGGTCTTTACCATGGCACCCAACAAATAAACCAGGGTCAAATGGATAGATGGAACATTGTCACTACTTTAAATTATTTAAGTCTAGAAAAAGAAATGGAGATTATTTTAGCAAAAAACAAGTCTTATAATAATGCTGAGGGTAAAGAAAAAATTTCAAATATGATTAAGGTAGCCACTTTAACTAGAAAAGGTTTTATAGCTGGAGATATTTCAACTGTTATGAGTCCAAGAACAGTAATACATTGGGCAGACAATACTGAAATATTTAAAAATTTAGGGTATGCATTTAGAGTAACGTTTTTAAATAAATGTGACGATTCTGAAAAAAGTATAATTTCTGAATATTATCAAAGATGTTTTGGAGAAGATCTACAAGAATCGCTCATTAATTCCTAAATCTCATGGAAAAAAAAAGGGAAATTCTAGAAGAGCAAATTAAACAGGCGCTGACTTCAACCTTCAAAGTAATTTCTAATCACGTAGAAGACAAAAATTCAAAAAATAAAGATTTGAAGGTTAAAACATTAGATTTTTCTGAGATTAAAGATTTAAAATCTAAAAATGACTATATTAGATTAAGAGCGAATACTGACTCAAAAGCTTTGAAACTTAGATTTTCTGACAATGGTATTTTCATTAAAAATCAACCTAAAAATCCAGCCTTAATCAAAATTTATGAATTATCTGAAAAAATAAGATGTGAAATGCTTGGTTCAAATATGTTAAATGGTGTTAAAAGAAATCTTGAAAATAATTATTACCAAAAAATAAATAATAAAAAATACAAAGACGTTAATGCTAAAAAAGATATAAATGTACTTGACGCATTTGAGCTGTATATCATAGAAAAATTTTTTAAACTTAATTTAAGTGAAATTTCTCTGAAAACTCTAAATTACTGGAGAAAAGATTTTGATAAAAATTTCAACAATCATCTTAATTATTTAATAGAAAATTTTGAAAACCAAGAAAATTATAATTCAAAGTTTTCACAGTTGCTTGAAAAAATGGATATTTTTGAAAATGATCAAAATCAGGAAAGTAACCAAAACCAAGATAATCAAAATCAATCAAATAATGATACTTCTAGAGATGAAGAAAATAATGATAAAAAAGATAGTCAAGATAAAGTAAGTGATGATCAATTAAGTGTCGAGACTGATTACGATGTAAATCAATTTAGGATGGAAGAAGATTCTGAGCAATCTGAAGACTCAAAAGAAAGTCTTGAGAGAGTTACTCAAAAACTAAATATAAATAAAAAAAATATTGAATATAAAGTTTTTACCTCAAAATTTGATGAAATTGCAAAAGCAGAAAATTTAGAAAAAGAAGAAGAGGTTTTAAGGCTAAGAAAAAACCTTGATCAACAGCTAATCAATTTTCAAGATTTAATTACCAAATTAGCTAATAAACTACAAAGACAGTTGTTGGCAATACAAAATCGATCATGGGAGTACGATCTTGAAGAGGGCTTATTAGACAGTTCTAAGCTAACAAGAATTATAATTGATCCTCAAAATTCTCTTTCTTTTAAAAAAGAAAAAGATTTTGAATTCAAAGATACAATAGTGACCTTATTAATTGACAACTCTGGTTCAATGCGAGGAAGACCGATAACTATTGCAGCATTATGTGCAGACATTTTGTCTAGAACATTAGAAAGATGTAATGTTAAAGTGGAAATATTGGGTTTTACTACAAAAAATTGGAAAGGTGGTGAGTCTAGAGAAGAGTGGAATAAAAATGGAAAACCTCAGTATCCAGGAAGATTAAACGATTTAAGACATATAATTTATAAAAGTGCAGATTCTAATTGGAGACAATCAAAAAAGAATTTAGGCCTTATGTTGAAGGAAGGATTACTTAAAGAAAACATAGATGGTGAAGCAATACTTTGGGCGTTTAATAGGCTAAAAAAAAGAAAAGAAGAAAGAAAAATTTTAATGGTAATTTCTGACGGAGCGCCTGTTGATGACTCTACATTATCAGTAAATTCTGGGGACTTTTTAGAAAAACATTTAAAAAAAGTTGTTAAAACTATTCAAGACAATAAAGATTTTGAAATCCTGGCTATAGGTATTGGTCATGATGTATCCCGTTATTATAAAAAAGCTATAAAAATTACAGATGTTCAAGAACTTGGTGATGTAATGATAAAACAATTAAGCCAGTTATTTGACAATAAAACTGAAAAAAAAACTTTTCACTAAATATCTTTCAAAAAAGTATTTTTCCAACTAATTATTACTTCTGCACCAAGTCTCGTTTTTGAATTTCTGCAAATAACTTTGGCTTTATTTCTTTCTAATAAAGTTTTACCTATAAAGATTCCCAATCCTAAACCTGATTTATTATTATCTTTATTAGATGATGATTTAATATAGGGTTCACCGATTTTCCCCAGAACATCTTTTGGATATCCGTCCCCATCATCTTCAATTGAAATTTCAGTAGTTTCATTATTGCTTTTAACGGAAACATATATTTTTTTTTTAGCAAACTTATTTGCATTACCAATAAAATTTCTAATTCCATATATAATTTCAATTATTTTTGAAATTTTGAAAGAGTTCGCATCTTGACTAAGATTTATTATAAATTGTTTATCTGATATCTCTCTGAAGGATTTAATGATCTCTGATACATATTCTGAAATAGATAATTCCTGATTTATAAAATCGTCTTCTTGAGATGGGTTTAGAGATAATTTTTTTAAAATTTGACCACACCTATCTACTTGGCTGACTAATAATTCAATGTCTTTTTTTATATCTTTTTCATCTTTAAATTGTTTGTACATATCTTGTGATATAACTTTTATAGTTGAAAGAGGTGTATTTAGCGAATGTGCTGCAGCTGCAGCTTGGCCACCAAGAGAGACTAATTCGTGCTCTTTCGCAATAACTTGCTCTAATTTATCTAAGGCCTCCTTTCTCAATATAGACTCTCTACCAAATGTTATAGCAAAATAATTTAAGAATATTAGAGCTATTATGAGTGAAGTTGGGATTGCGTAATAATAAAAATTGTTAACCAAAATTTTATTTGTGCCAGGATAAGTCAATTCAATATGATAAAATGTTAATAAAATTATAGATAAAATAGTTAAACTAATAAGTGTTAAGCTTGCTTTTAAATTAAGATTAGATGAGGAAAAAACGCTTGGAATTATTAAAAATATTGAAAATGGATTAAGAATTCCCCCAGTCAGATAAATTAAAAAACCTAATTGTAAGATGTCTGCTAATAAAAATATAAATGATGCTCTATTTGATAAAATATTTTTTTGATAAAAATAAACTAATATTAAATTTGAAATAACTCCCAAAATTATTATTAAATTTGTTAGATAAATATTAAATTGAAATTTAAAAATGAAATAAACAATGTTGATAGTTAAGAATTGTCCAATTATACCTATCCATCTCAAATTAATATATGTAGACTTGTTTAAAGAATAAATTTTAGAAACAGAAGTTGTTTCCATATAGTTTATACATCTAGATTATTAATATCAATTGCATTTGATATTATAAATTCTTTTCTAATACTGACGTCGTTACCCATTAAAGTATGTATAATATCTTGGTCTTTTTTTTGGTCTTTGGAGTATCTAACCTGTAGAAGATTTCTATTTTCTGGGTCTAGTGTTGTGTTCCATAATTCCTCTGGATTCATTTCACCTAGTCCCTTAAATCTTTGTAAATTTAGTTTAGATTTCTCTTCAGACAGAATTTCCTCATATGCTTTTGAATTTTTTTTGGTTTTTTTTAAATTTTTAGAATTATTTGTTAGGAAATTATCTAATTCTTTTTCATCTTTTATATAAAAGCTTTTTCCAGATTTATTTAATTTAAACAAAGGTGGCTGTGCTAAGTAGATATGACCATTCTCAATTAGTTTATTAAAAGGTTTGTTATTAAAAAATGTTAATAAGAGTGCTCTTATATGAGAACCATCTACATCGGCATCTGTCATTATTATTATTTTTCCATATCTAAGATCCTCTAAATCAATTTCTTCAGATTTAGGATCTAAGCCCAGTGCATTAATCAGGGTGACAATTTCATTAGATGAAATCATTTTAGTTAGTGTTTTTGTTCTTACATCAGAATGGTTTCCATTTTTCTTAGATCCATTTGTCTCAACATAGGTATTTAAAATTTTTCCTCTTAAGGGTAATACTGCTTGAAATTCTCTATTTCTTCCTTGTTTTGCAGATCCGCCGGCAGAATCTCCCTCTACAATAAATAACTCTGTTCCATCTCTTTTAGGATTTTGACAATCAGCTAATTTTCCAGGAAGTCCAGTTAACTCAAGAGCTCCCTTTCTTCTAACACTTTCCCGTGCTTTTCTAGCTACATCCCTTGCTTGAGCAGCCTGAATTACTTTTACTAGTACAATTTTAATAACAGCAGGATTTTGATCAAACCACATAGAAAGTTTTTCATTAATAAAACTTTCAACGATATTTCTGATCTCTGAGGAAACTAACTTATCTTTTGTTTGAGATGAAAATTTTGGATCTGGCATCTTAATTGACAAAAGAGCCGTTAATCCCTCTTTAATATCATCACCAGATATAGATAATTTATTTTTTTTTAAAACGTTGTTATCACTCAAGTATTTATTTACAACTCTTGTTAATGCACTTCTAAAACCTAATAAATGCGTACCTCCATCTTTTTGATAGATATTATTTGTATAAGCATAGACATCTTCTGAATAAGATGAATTCCACTCCAAAGAACATTCAATTTCTATTCCATTTTTATTTCCTTCTAAACTTATAGGTTTTTTAAAAAGATCATTACCATTTTTATTTTTTAATTTTTCTTTTTTTTGATTTAAATAGTTAATAAATTCATTTAATCCACCATCAAACCTATATTCGAAAACTTTATCCTTTTTTTGTGTTTTATCTATAACTACTAATTTTATGCCTTTATTTAGAAATGCCAGTTCTCGCATTCTTTTTTGAATTAAAGAACTTGAGAATTTAGTTGAGGAAAAAATTTCTGCTGAAGGTAAAAAGGTAATTTTTGTACCAGTTGTTGTTGATTTTCCAATTTGTTTTAAAGGCGCTTTTGCATCACCATCTTTAAATTCAATAAAATATTTTTTGTTATCTCTATTTATTTCTAGTTCAAGTTTTTTTGAGAGAGCATTTACCACGGATACACCAACACCATGCAGGCCACCGGAAACTTTGTAGGAATTATGGTCAAATTTACCACCTGCATGTAATTGTGTCATTATTACTTCTGCAGCTGATTTTTTTTCCCCTTTGTGGATATCTACAGGGATGCCTCTTCCATCATCCGAAACTGTAATAGTGCCATCTTTGTTGATCTCAACTTTTATATTTTTGCAATATCCTGCAAGTGCCTCATCTATGGAGTTGTCTACTACCTCATAAACCATATGATGAAGTCCTGTTCCATCATCAGTATCACCGATATACATACCTGGTCTTTTTCTAACTGCTTCTAGACCTTTTAAAACTTTTATTGAGTCTGCTTCGTAACTTTGGTTATTTTGAATTTTTGTCATAAAATTTTTTTTTGGAAAAAAATTACTATATCATTTTTTAGATATTAAATAAAATTACATAAACTTTTAAGATCAAATTACCCACTAAACTTGGGGGTAATTTAGAGAATAATTATTTTTTTTTTTAAAAACTCAATTTGATTAAAAATAAATAAAAAAATGGCGGAGAGAGTGGGATTCGAACCCACGAAAGAGTTGCCCCTTAACACGCTTTCCAAGCGTGCGCCTTAAACCGCTCGGTTTACTTGTATTGATTATACTTGTTTATTTTTTTTGAATTTTCAGGATTTAATTCTAGTGACGACAAGACGACGACAAGATTATTTAGCTTTTTTTGACTTTTTTAGAATATCTAAAAATTGTTTTAAATACGTTTCTTCAAATTTAAATTTGTTTTTTGATTTATATTTCTCAAGGGTTTTTTTAAGATATTTTTCAATGATTGTCATTTTACAATAATAACATATACTCTTAATGTGTTTATTTGGCAATTTTTATCTGGAACTATTTTATTTATAATTTTGTGTTTTGGGTTGTTTTATATTGTTAAATTGCTTCTAGGTTTTTAAATTCTATTGTCTCGTCTAACCTCTAAAAACTTTTCCATAATTTCTAAATCTGAATATCTTAAATACCCTTCTCGCCATACTATATTATTATTATTTAAAATTTGTTTAATTTGAGAGCCCCACTCTATAGTTAAAACTTTGTTTATTTTTTCAAGAGGTTCTAAAAGCCAAATTGCCATTCCAAGGTGTTTAAGATTATTGCGATTTGGCTGAAAATAAAAACTTGTTTCATTTATATACCTTCTTAAGTTTGTTTTTCTTATTTTGTTTTGTAAATCCTGTAAAAAATTACAATAATCTGGAAATTCTTTTAAATTATTTTCATAAAGGCTACCTCTAAGTCTTAAGTATTTAAATAAATTTCTATTATTAATCTCTAATTCTTTGTTTGCTAAAATATAAAACGCTCTTTCCCAATTATGGTATGGCGTTAAACCTGATCCAATATGACAAGGCCAATTATGTTGATTTGCAAATAATGAGATTTTCACTAAGTCTAGATTTGGATCATTTATTAAAAATTGAAATATTTCATTATTTAAATGCTCCATATCAATTTTTAAATTATTGCTAGGGTTTATAACTTTTTTTATTGTTTCAATTATTATTTCAGATGGACAGTGAAACCATTCTTTCCCTTTTTCACGAGGGTATTTTCTGGAGATTTCATGATGAATTTTTTTTTCAATAATTTCTAAACCATTATCAAGAGAAAATGTTTCTAAGTATTTAATATTGCCTACTACTCCAGATGTATTCAGACTTTCAAGTCTATTCTTAAAATTTTTAGTTATTCCAACTTTAAATAAATCTTTACCCTTATCTCTAGTATTGTAAGCTATGTATATTCCTCCAGGCATAAAAATTTATTATTCTTAATAGTTTTTCATCTAATGACGACAAGTCGACAACAAAATAGATCTTAACGTTATTTTAAAAATTATAAAACATCAAATAATTGGCGGAGAGAGTGGGATTCGAACCCACGAAAGAGTTGCCCCTTAACACGCTTTCCAAGCGTGCGCCTTAAACCGCTCGGCCATCTCTCCGTTAAAAATTATCTAATTGCACCCAATTAATTTCTTTGAAACGATAATTTTTTTTAAACCAATAAGATAGATATCTTTCTGATAGGTATGCAAATAATCTTTCTGTGTCGTAACCTTTTAAATGTTTAAATTCAAACTTTTGTTCACAAGCTTTTAACCAAGGAAATAAATTGTTGAACCATTCTTTAATAATATCTGGTTTAGAAATAAACATGATATGGGGATTGAAAGAATTATTATTTTTCATAAAATTTAAAAAATTGTCTTTATTTTTTTCATCTAGTAAATCAATCGCCTTTTTTAAGTTACCGTAACCATGGTGCATATCGAAATGTAAATAAAGGTTTTGTTTTTTTTTATTAAATATAATAGAGGGATCTTTTATGAGATTTTTGAAACCTCTTTTAATAATTTTCATTTTTTTTACACCCGATACATTTAAAGGTTTGCAAATTAATACATCATAGTTTTCCCACTCTGATGGAGCCTCATCAAATAAAAAATCATTAAGATTTGATTTATTTACTAAATGTGTTTTTTCTGTATTAATTAAATATCTTCTTTTCTGACAAAAACCTATCCAATCATTTTTATCAGCCTTGTCTAATAAATTTTTCCAATACCAATAGTGAAAAGTTAGTTCTGAGTAATATTTCTCCTTATGATATATGTTATCGCCTATATCACATCTCAAATAATTTTCTGGCGAGTCTTCTTTACCTACCCAACATAAATTATGGTTATTTTTATTAAGAAAATTTACTTTTTTATCGGTTACACAAAAAAATTTGATGGGTTTCATTTTTTTTTTATTATAGCAATTTCATTAAAATTACCTTTTTTAATTTCAATTGATAAAAAATTTTCTAAAAAGTATTTTTTTTCTTCATCAGATATATATATTGAATTGAAATCTAAATTATTCAAAATATTTTTTAATATTTGTTTCAAATCTGGTTTTGTTTGGTTTATTTTCATATCGTCTCTAGTTTCAGGAAAATCCAATTCTTCCACTATAAATAACCCTCCTGAATTTAATAAAGGAAATAGCATAAATAATGACAATATTTGATCTTTTAGCATATGACTTGCATCTTCTATGATAATATCAAAATTATTTTGTTTGCTCAGCAAATTTTTACTCAATGAATTTCTTGATGAAGAGTCAACGTAAAAATTTTTTATTCGATTAGATTTGTACTTAAATAAATCTGGATATATATCGCCACTATATATATATGCTTTGTCAAAATAGAAATAGAAAGCTGCAGCCGCATTACCATAAAATGATCCCAATTCTAGAATATTTATGCTAGCATTTTTTAAATCAACAAATGCATTTTCATAAATTTTAGCATATCCATGTGCTTTAATCTTATCCTTATTTTTTTTGGCTGGTTGCAAGTATTGATTTATAAAAAACTCTCCTTTATCACTGTTGAAATGCTCAAATAGACTATTCAAATTTTTATTAACTAAATGTGAAAATTTAATTATGTATTCATCAAGATTGACTTTCTTTTCAAAGAATAAAAAATTATGTAAGTACTTAAAAGGTATTATTATAAAAGTATAGAATCTTAAAAAAAAAGAAGCTTTAGCAATTCTATGCTGATAAAATATTTTATAAAAAGTTCTTAACTTCACTTAATTAGCTTTATAGTTAATCATATCAAAAATATATCTTAAATTTACTACTTATATATAATAAGTTAAGTTAATCATAATATCAAAATGCAATTTAAATTATTGAAGAAATTGGTTGGTCTTTTTGGATATAAAATAATTAGTAAAGACTTAATTAAGAATAATAGATTATTGAATGATAATGAGTTTATTTCACTTAGCGAAATATTAAATTTTTTATTCGAAAACAAATATGTTAATAGTTTAATTCAGATAGGTGCGAACGATGGATTAAGATTTGATTATATAAACAAATATATCAAAAAATATTTACCTAAAACAGTTTTAGTTGAGCCAGTAAAAGATCACTTTGAAGATTTAAAAAAAAATTATAAAGATTTTAATAATATAATTTTTGAAAATATAGCTATTAGTGTACGAGATCAAATTCAATATCTATACAAAGTTGATAAATCAAAAATTGATAGATACGATGAACACATTTCAGGTATTAATTCATTTGAAATTAAACATTTAAAAATTCATGGAGTTAAATCTTCTGACATAGTTAAGGAAAAAGTTCAAACTGACAATATTTCCAATTTAATAAACAAACACTTTGCTACTTTGGATTTATTATTAATTGATGCTGAAGGATATGATGGATTTATTTTGATTGATTTATTTGAAACTTCGAATTTTAGACCTATCATAATTTCAGAATACGTTCACATAAATCATGATATATTTAAAAAATTAATAGATTTACTTGACAGTAAAGATTATTTCTATTTTCAACTAAAAGAAAATATTGTTTGTTTTCCAAAAGAAAAAAGGCCAATTATAAAATTATTTAATCAATAGCCAATCTAAATATTTATTTTTATTCGATATCAAATATTCAGGAAATTTATCATCCAAGTTAATAGCCTTGTATTTTTCATTTCTGCCAATTATATCCTCGCCAGTCTCTATTCTTTTTTTTATCTCATTAATATCTAAATACTTATTATCTATTTTCTCTTTAAAAATGTAAGGGTCATTTGTTTCACAAAGATTTTTATATTTATAAAGAAGCTTTTCTGGTTCCTTTAAATTACAGAAATGCCATCCGCCGTCTTCTATAATATTATTTAGTCTTAGCTTATCAATTCTCCAAAAAGGTCTTTTTTTAAATTTTAAATGTCTTAACCATTGAGGGCTTTTTAAATATTTTTTTATACAAATTCTACTACCATGCCAATATGGGTTTATCTGGCTAAGAAGATTAAATTTGTAATAAAAATGTAATTGTTTAAATACAGCAAATCGCATTTTTTTTTTAAATTTATTTATTTTTTTTGGATTAGGTATTTCATCCAAATCTGAAATCAAAATAAGATCATTTTCATTTGCTTTATTTAAGCCTCTACTAATACAATTTCTCTGAAAATTTTCCCTTAAATAAGGGTTATCACCATCAGGCATGTCTTCGACAGGAATATAAATAATTTTTTTCTCAAATTTTTTAAATTTTTTTAAATCAAATTTAAGTTTTTTTGTGTTATTTTGCCAAGTTTTGTTTCCTTCGACTATAACAAAATAATCAACATAATTATCTAAAATGTTTAAACGTAAATCTAAAAGAAGATCCTCATCCCAATAAGAAAAACAATCATAAATCATTTATCTCTCTTTGTTAATTTTTAACACTCCAATAAAAGCCTCTTGAGGTATTTCAACTCTTCCAAATTGTTTCGCTTTTGCTTTACCTTTTTTTTGTTTTTCTAGAAGTTTTCTTTTTCTATCTAATGCACCCCCGCCATGTATTTTTGTAAGTACATCTTTTTTAAAACCTTTAATAGTTTCTCTTGCTATAATTTTACCTCCAATAGCCGCTTGAATGGGTATCATAAAGTTGTGCCTTGGTATTAAATCTTTTAATTTTTCACAAACTTCCCTTCCAATGTTTTGTGCAAAATCTTTATGAACCATCATGGCGAGTGCATCTACTGGCTCAGAGTTTACTAAAATTCCTAACTTAACTAAATCTCCCTCTCTGTGACCAATTATTTCATAATCAAAGCTTGCGTAACCACTTGTCATTGATTTTAATCTGTCATTAAAATCAAAAACAACCTCATTTAAAGGTATCTCGTAATTTATAACAGCTCTATTTCCTGAGTAGTTCAAATTTTTTTGAATTCCTCTTTTGCCTTGGCACAATTTCATAATTGAACCTAAGTATTGATCAGGACTAATAATAGTAGCTTTAATCCAGGGCTCTTCGATCGTCTTAATTAATGTTGGGTCTGGCAAACTTGAAGGGTTTTGAAGGTCAATTATTTTACTGTTATTTAGATGTACTTTGTAGACAACACCTGGAGTTGTTGTTAATAAATTTATATCGAATTCTCTCTCTAATCGCTCTGTGATTATCTCTAGATGCAAAAGGCCAAGGAAACCGCATCTAAATCCCAATCCTAAAGCAGATGAGGACTCTGGGTCATACGAGAAGCTAGCATCATTCAATTTTAATTTGGCGAGACCATCCTTTAATTTTTGATATTCGGAGCTATCAACAGGAAATAGGCCACAAAATACAACTGGTTTACTAGGTTTAAAACCGGGCAAAGCTTCCTTAATAGGATTTAACGTGTCACAAATAGTGTCACCAACTTTTGTCTCTGATAGATTTTTTATACCTGTTATGATAAACCCAATTTCTCCTGAATTTAACTCATCAATATCTGTTGGCTTTGGTGTAAATACTCCAACCTTTTCAACTGTATATTCTCTATTTGATGACATCATTTTTATTTTCATATTTTTTTTGATTTTACCATCAATAACTCTTACTAAAATAATTACTCCTAAATATGAGTCATACCAACTATCAACTAATAAACATTTTAAATTTTGGTTTTTATCACCCTTAGGAGACGGTAAGACAGATATGATCTGTTCCAATATTTCTCCAATACCCTCTCCGGTTTTACCAGAACAAGGCACTGAATTTGAAGTCTCAATACCAATAACATCTTCGATTTGTTTTCTTGTTCTATCAAGGTCTGATGCAGGTAAATCAATTTTGTTTAGAATCGGGATAATTTCATGATTTATATCTAAAGCTTGATATACATTTGCTAAAGTTTGTGCTTCAACACCTTGAGTGCTATCTACAATTAATATAGATCCCTCGCAGGCGTAAAGAGATCTGCTAACTTCATAACTGAAGTCCACATGGCCAGGAGTATCAATAATATTTAGTATGTAATCTTTGCCATCTTTAGATTTATATTTAAGCTTTACAGTTTGGGCTTTAATAGTTATTCCTCTTTCCCTCTCAATATCCATTGAGTCTAAAACTTGTTCTTTCATCTCTCGCTCAGTTAATCCACCACACAACTGAATTATTCTATCTGCTATTGTTGATTTTCCATGATCTATATGTGCAATGATTGCAAAGTTTCTAATGTTATCAAGAGTGGACATTTATGATCTTAACTTTGCACCAATTTTCTGTTCAACAGAATTGACAATTTTATTTGAAATATCTGTTAAATCATTTTCATTTAATGTTTTATGGTCAGATTGTATTGTTACTTTTAATGCTATTGATTTTTTTCCAGATGGAATATTTTCACCTTCATATACATCAAAAATTTTAATGCCCTTTATTAAAGATTTATCAATATCTGATATTATATCCGTTAAATTTTGTGCATTAATATTTTTGTCGACAACAAATGCAAAATCTCTGTCTGATTTTTGATAATCTGAAAAACTAAGACTTTCTTTTACTTTATTCGTTCTGCTTTTATATTCTACTATATTCTCAAGGAGTATTTCAAAACCAAATATTTTTTTTGTAATTTTTGGATGCAGTTCACCAAAATGTCCTAGAAGGAGATTATATCTTTTTGAATAAATAGATCCGGATATTCCAGGATGATAATAGCTAGGAGTTGTGGCTTCTATTTTAAATTCATCTTTATTAATTCCTAGTTCTATTAATGTTTGCACTAAATCCTTTTTTATTTCGAATACATCAATTTCCCCGTATTGTTTGTCACTACCACTTTGTCTTTTTAGGCCGCACACAACTGTTATTTGTTCACCTGGTTTTTTTCCAGTAAAAACTGGTCCAATTTCAAAAAGTGACTGATCGTCAAAGCCTCTTTTAGAATTTTTTTCCATATAAAATATTAAATTTGGATATAGTGAATTTCTTAAGACATTTAAATCAGAACTTATTGGATTAACAATTTTTATAGTATCCATTTCTTCTTTAAAATTATCATTTAAATTTTCATCAGTGAATGACCAAGTCACAGTCTCAAAATAACCTTTGGACGCGACTGATCTTTGGGCTAAATGAAAATGTTTTTGATAAAAATTAAGTGTTGGTTTAATTCTATTTTTTTCAGGCTCAATTGATTTGATGTTATCTAATCCCATAATTCTAATAACTTCCTCAACTAAATCAATTTCCCCAAATATATCAGGTCTCCAGGTTGGAACTTTTACAGAAAAAATCTTGCCTTTTTTTTTCAAATTAAAACCTAATTTTGTTAAAATTTTTAAAATTTGATTTGATTTAACTTTTATTCCAATTGTTTTAGTTACAATGCCTGGGTCAAAATTGATTTCCAATGATTTAAATTTTTTGTTTTGTTTAATATCAAATTTAGAAACTTCACCACCACAAATATTTGTTATTAGATCAGCTGCTACCTCTAGACCTGACTCAATTGAATTAGGATCTATACCTCTTTCAAATCTAAACTTAGCATCACTATTTAAATCTAATTTTTTAGCAGTTTTTCTAGTTATTTCAGGATCAAAATAAGCGGACTCGATTAAAATATTTTTAGTATCTATCTCTGTGCCAGACCTAGTCCCACCAATTATTCCACCTAATCCTAGTGGTCCCTCGTCATCAGCTATAACACACATATTTTCCTCTAAAGTATAATTGTTATTATCGAGTGCTTTTAAAATTTCACCTTTTTTGGAATTTCTTACAATGATTCTGTTTTTAATTTTGTCTAAATCATAAGCGTGGAGGGGTCTATTTAAATCAAACATAACATAGTTTGTAATATCAACGACTGCAGATATTGGTCTTAAACCTAATGCTAAAATTCTATTCTTTAACCATCCTGGACTCTCTGTGTTATTGATATTTCTAATTATGCAGCTACCAAAAACATAACAGGCTTGGTTTTTATCTTTTTCAATTTTTACTTTAAAATTATGTTTAATTTTTTTATTGAATTTTGTTTTTTTTAGTTCCTTTAAATCGCCAAAATCACATGCTGCTAAATCTCTAGCTATTCCTCTCACACCCAAACAATCTGGTCTATTTGGAGTAATTGATAATTCAATTACGTTATCTTTATCAGAATTGCCAAAATATGGTTTGCCAATTTTGTTATTATTCTTAATATTTAGCTCAATTATTCCCTCGCTTTCGTCTGATAATTTTAATTCAGACTCAGAGCAAAGCATTCCATAAGATGTTTCACCTCTTATTTTTGAAACCTCTAACTTCATTCCATTTTTTGGAATTACAGATCCAGGTGGAGCATATATAGTTAAAAGACCGTCTTTTGCATTTTGTGCTCCACATACAACTTTAACAATTTTATTTTCACCAATATCAACTTCGCATATTTTTAATCTGTCAGCATTGGGATGTTTGTTAGCTTTAATAATTTTTGCAATTACAAAATCACTTAATTCATTTTTTATTGGCTCTATCTTTTCCACCTCTAAACCGATATTATTTAGTTTATCTATAATTTGAGATTCTTTTTTTTTTGACTTTAAGTGTATATCTAACCAATCTTTTGTGAATTTCATCTACTTAAACCTCTGTAGTTTGTAGGAACATCTAGTGGATCAAAACCGTAGTAATTCAGCCATCTGTAATCACACTCAAAAAAAGATCGAAGATCATTAATTCCATACTTCAACATTGCCAATCTATCAATTCCTATTCCAAAAGCGAAACCTTGATATATTTTTGAGTCAACTTTGCAATTTTTTAAAACATTTGGGTGGACCATTCCACAACCTAAAATTTCAAGCCATTTATCTCCCTCACCTATTATTATTTTATTGTTTTCAATTCTATAACCAATATCAACTTCTGCAGAGGGTTCGGTAAATGGGAAATGGCTTGGTCTAAACCTCATTTTAATTTTTTTGACCTCAAAAAATTCCTTTATAAAATAATTTAGGCAACCTTTTAAATGACCCATATTTATATTTTTATCAATGTGTAAACCCTCTAATTGATGAAACATAGGAGTATGAGTTTGGTCGCTATCACTTCTATATGTTCTTCCTGGAGCTATAATTTTAAAAGGAGGTTTTCCCTTTAACATAGTTCTGACTTGAACTGGAGAAGTGTGAGTTCTTAATAATGTTTTCATATTTTTGTCAAGATAAAATGTGTCATGCATATCTTTTGCAGGATGATTTTCAGGTGTGTTTAATGCTGTAAAATTATTGTAGTCATTTTCAACATCGGGACCTTCCTCAACGGAAAAACCAATTTCTGAAAATATACAGGAGATTTCGTCTATTACTTGTGAAACAGGGTGAATTTTACCGATTTTAAAATCTTTTTCAGGTAATGTTACATCTATTTTTTCCTTTTCTAGTTTTTCATTAAGCTCTTTATTTAAAACTTCTTTTTCTTTAGATCTAATAATATTTTGAAGCTCTTGCTTTGCTCTATTTATAGAGGAAGCAAAATTCTTTTTTTCATCAGCTGACAAGCTTCCAATCCTTTTAAATTCTTGATTAATAAACCCGCTTTTTCCAAATATTTCTGAACGAATGGTTTCAACTAATTTAAAATCTTGGGTTTGGTTTAATTGATTTTTAAATTCTAAAACTTTTTTTTCAAAATCTGACATAATTACAGATTATTTCTTAAACAAATAAAAACAATACCTAAGATTATTTTAATGCAGCTTGCGCTTTTTTAACAATAGTTTTGAATGCTTCAGGATTATCGTAAGCTATTTCAGCAAGAATTTTTCTATCTATTTTTATGCCCGATTTATTTAACGCATATATAAACTTTGAGTAAGTTAAACCTTCTAATCTTACGCCAGCATTAATCCTTTGAATCCATAATGATTTAAATTCTCTTTTTTTATTTCTTCTATCTCTGTAAGCATACTGCATGGATTTTTCCATGGCTTGTCTTGCAACCCGAATAGTATTTTTTCTTCTTCCCCACTGGCCTTTTACCGCTTTTAAAACTTTTTTATGTTTTGCTCTGCTTGTTACACCTCGTTTAACTCTTGGCATCTTATTATCCTCTTAAATTATAGGGCATATATGATTTAACTATTTTACTGTCTTGCTTAGACATCACAGTCGTACCCCTTTGTTTTCTAATTTGTGAATTCGTTCTTTTTATCATTCCATGCCTTTTACCAGCTTGAGGCATAATAACTTTTCCTCTTGCAGAAATTTTAAATCTTTTTTTTGCTGAACTTTTAGTCTTTAGTTTTGGCATAAGTGCGAGGGTTATACAAATTTAACAATAAATTTACAAGATATTTATTAAATAGGTTGTATGATCATAATCATTTGTTTGCCATCAAATTTTGGTTGGAGTTCAACTTTTCCAAGTTTTTCCATGTCTGTTTTAATCTTTTGCATTAGTTCATCGCCTAAATTTGAGTGCTGCAGTTCTCTTCCTTTAAATTTTATAGTAAATTTTACTTTGTCTCCTTTTGAAAGAAACTTTTGAGCATTTTTAATCTTAAAAGTATAGTCATGAATTTCAGTAACTGGTCTTAATTTTATTTCTTTTATCTCAATTTTCTTTTGTTTCTTTTTGGCTTTGTTTGCTTTTTTTTGCGCATCATACTTATATTTACCCATATCCATTATTTTACAAACTGGAGGCTTAGCATTCTGAGCAATTTCAATTAAATCCAATCCCTCATTTTTTGCAATTGTGATTGCTTCTTGTGTATTTAGTATTCCTAGATTTTGTCCGTCACTTGAAATAACTTGAACCTCTGCTGAAACAATCCGATTATTGGATCTTGGTCCTTTATGTTTAGTCCTTCTTTGAAAATAATTTTGTTTAAAATCTGGCACTTATAGAGAAGGAGCTTTATTTAAAGCTTGGTGGATAGTTATAAATTTTTTCAATTCTATGTTTTCCTGTTTATTAGAGTCCAATCTTCTAATAGTTACACTGTTAGAGTCAACTTCTTTTTTTCCGCATATTAATAAAATCGGGACTTTTGATAAAGAATGATCTCTAATTTTATAATTTAAGTTATGATTTTTAAGATCTACTTCCGATGAAAAACCTGCATCGATTAATTGTTTATTTACTTTTTTTGAATACTCGTCGAATTCATCTGAAACAGGTATTACAACAGTTTGTAATGGGCAAATCCAAAATGGAAGTTTACCTGAATAATTTTCAATTAGTATGCCTATAAATCTTTCAAGTGATCCAAATAAAGCTCTATGCAACATGACTGGAACTTTTTTAGAGCCATCTTTTTCTACATATGATGCTCCTAATCTTTCTGGTAAATTAAGATCTACTTGCAACGTTCCACATTGCCAATCTCTACCAATTGCATCTCTTAGAACAAATTCAATTTTCGGACCATAAAAAGCACCCTCGCCTTTATTTATACTGTAATCTAGTTTTGTTTCTTTCACTGCTTCCAGTAAAGCTTTTTCGGACTTGTCCCAAACTGCGTCACTACCAACTCTAAGATCTGGTCTATCTGAGTATTTAAGAATAACATTTTCAAAACCCAAATCTTTGTAAATTTCCAGAATTAAGTTTGTGATAGAAAGCGATTGTTCTGTTATTTGATCCTCGGTGCAAAAAATATGTGCATCGTCCTGCGTAAAAGCTCTTACCCTTAATAATCCATGTAAAGCACCAGATGGTTCATACCTATGAACTTTTCCAAACTCTGACATCTTAAGTGGAAGATCTCTGTAGCTTTTCAATCCTTGATTAAATACCTGGACACACCCAGGGCAATTCATTGGTTTAACTGCAAAAATTTTCTCATCTGGGGTTTGTGAAGTATACATATGAGTACCAAATTTTTCCCAATGTCCAGATTTTTCCCATAAAGATCTATCTAATATTTCGGGAGTGTTAATTTCTTTATAACCAGCAACTTGCTGCTTTTTCCTCATATAATTAACTAACTTTTGAAATAAGTTCCATCCTTTTTCATGCCAAAAAACTGCTCCAGGACTTTCCTCTCTAAAATGAAAAAGATTCATCTCTTTACCCAATTTTCTGTGATCTCTTTTTTCAGCCTCTTCTAATCTTTTTAAATAATCCTCTAAATCCTTTTTTGATGCCCAAGATGTTCCATAGATTCTCTGTAACATTTCATTTTTTGAATCACCTCTCCAATACGCGCCCGCAACTTTTGTTAGTTTAAAATGTTTACCAATTCTTCCAGTCGAAGGTAAATGTGGACCCCTGCAAAGATCATGCCATTTGCCATGAAAATAAATTGAAATCTCCTCACCTTTGGGAATGTCTTGAATAATTTCAGCTTTATAATTTTCTCCCATTTTTTTAAAATGAGTAATTGCTTTGTCTCTTTCCCAAACTTCTCTATAAGTAGTTTCATTCCTGTCAACTATCTCTGACATTTTAGTCTCTATTTTTTTTAAATCTGACTCCGTGAAAGGTTCCTTTCTTGCAAAATCATAATAAAATCCATTTTCTATTGTTGGACCAATTGTGACCTGGGTTCCAGGAAATAACTCTTGCACAGCCATTGCTAAAATATGGGCAGTGTCATGTCTAATGGTATCTAAACCATCATCATCTTTTGATGTTAAAATTTTTACTTTAGAATCTTTTTCTATTTCAAAACTTAAGTCTTTTAAATTTCCATCAACACTCATTATAAGTGCTTCTTTGGCTAATGACTTACTAATTTTTTCTACAATCTGTTTTCCTGTTACCTTTTCATCAAAAGATAGCTTTTTTCCATCTGGTAAAGTTATATTAGGCATTTATTAGTTTTTTATATTCTGAATAAGTTGAAAAACACATTTTTTCAACATTAAATTTTTGTTCAACGTTTTTTCTTCCACTATTTCCCATGGCATTTAGCGTTGTATCATCAGATCTAAAAATATTATCAATTTTTTCACTTAGAGATTTTGGGTCTGCTGACTTAAATAGCAATCCAGTTCTATTATCTATAATAGTCTCTTTAGAACCACCAATATCACTTGCTATAATTGGTCTTTTCATTGATTGGGCCTCTACAGAGACTCTTCCAAAAGCTTCGGGTTCAATTGATGCAGATACAACTACATTCGCTATACTATAAGCAACAGGCATTGAGTTTGCGTGTTCTAAAAAAATAACATCATTATTAAGTCTATGTTGTTCAACCAGTCTTAATAGTTTTTTTTTATATGCATCTCTTCCTTGATCTGACCCCAAAATAATGGCTACAAAGTTTTTGTAGCCAAAATTGGATTTTAAAATATTTAAAGACTCTATTAATAACTCTTGACCTTTCCATTCTGTAAGTCGTCCGGGCATAAGAATAATCTTTTTACCTGCTTCAATATTTAATTTTGCAAAAAATTTTGCTCTTTCTTTTTTGTTGATATTATTTGGATCATAATATTCTGTATTAATACCTCTAAATATTACTAAAAATTTTTTCATTTTTGGAACATGCTCAGAATAATTTTCTGAAATATGTTTAAATATAAAATTTGAGCCAGCTATTACACAATCTGACTTAAGCATAATTGAATTATAATATTTTTTTAATGATGAATTAAAGTTATATGTCCCATGGAATGTAGTCACCAACTTACACCGAGTAATTTTTGCAGCGAAATAACTTGACCAAGCAGGTGCTCTGCTTCTAACATGGATGACATTAATTCTATAAAAAAGAACAATTAATGATAAAATAAAGATATTTAAAATCATTAATATTGGATTTTTGCTGTGAACTGGAATTTTGAATAATTTAACTTTTTTTTTGTTGATATATTTAGTTAATTTACCTCCACTAGTTGCAATATAAGATTTGCTTTTTTGCTCACTTAGATAGTGCGCTAGATCATAACATCCTATTTCAGCTCCTCCATAGTCTAATCTGGGTATTACTTGTAAAACTTTTAATTTAGATGACATATAATATTCTTATATTATCATATTTTGTAAATCTTTATGACTAAATTTAAATTTATAAAATATAAAACAAACAAGAAAATTAGGGTTATATATAAAAATCCTAAATCGGATATTTTTGTAATTTTTTTACATGGTTTAAAGTCAGATTTGACTGGGAAGAAACCTAATTATTTAATGAAACAATGTAAAAAAAGAAAAGTTGGTTTTATGGCTCTCGAATACTCTGGTCATGGAAAATCATATGGTAAATTTGAAACAGGAACCATTACTAGTTGGTCAAATGACGTGAAATTCATAATTAAACAAAAACTAATTAACAAAAAAATAATAATTATTGGATCTAGTTTAGGGGCATGGTTAGGTTTAATTCAGCTAAAATATTTTAAAAATATAATAGGTTTTATTGGAATTGGAGCAGCGCCAGAATTTTTAGAAAGGTTGATATGGAAAAAATTAAGTAGAAAAAGTAAAAACTTGGTAATTAAAAAGAAACATTACAATTTAGAAAACGATAACTATTCATATAAAATTACTTTGAAAATTATTAAAGATGGTCGAAAAAATAAAGTTCTTAATAAAAAAAACAATTCAAAATTTCCAGTATATCTTTTACATGGTGAAAAAGATAATGTGGTGCCTCAGAGTTTATCAAGAAAAATATTAAAAATATTCCCAAATTCAAAGAAAAAATTTATAAAAATAAAAAACGGAGACCATAGTCTTTCAAGAGTGAGGGATTTGAAAATTTTGAGTAATTATATGAATAAAATAATTGATTATTGCGCCAAACCCTCTTTATAAGAAGGGTAAATAAACTCATAGTTTAATTCTTTTTTTACTTTTTCATTAGAAACCTTTTTTGAATCTCTATAAAAATCCTTTAAAACCCCATCCTCTAGATCTTCAAAATTTATTTTTGTAGGTAATTCGCATCCTAACAATTTAGATGCATAACTTGTAACCTCAACACTCGATGCTGGTTTATTATCAGCAAGATTGAATATTTGATTTTCTTTAATATTTATTAGAGACAGATATAATATTTCAGATATATCCTTAACGTGTATTCTTGAAAAAAAATGATTTTCTTTAACAACTAAAAAACTTTGTTTGTTTTGGAGCCTGCTTACTGCATTATTTTTTTCTGAATAAATACCAGCTAATCTAAATATCTGAATTGGTAATTTTTTCTTTTTTGAAAATTCTATCCACTTATTTTCTATATGTAGTCTGTCAATCCCCATTTTAGTTTTTGGTTTAGTTTCACTTTCTTCATTTACCCATGCGCCGTTATGATCTCCGTATACGCTAGTTGATGACAAATATAGAATAGATTTAATTTTACTACTTTCACTTACGTGATTAGCAAGATTTTTTAAAAATAAATCGTTTGAATTAATTGGTGGAACAGAAACTAAAATATAATCATACTCATTTAATTTGTCCAAAATTTTTTTATCGTAGGCATTTTCTTTGAATTCTAGGTTTTCAAATTCAAAGTCACCCAATTTTTTTATTGATGAGTTTTCTCTTGTTGAAATTGTCAAATTTAAATTTACTTTTTTTTTTAAAAGATTTGATACTAAGTTTTTGGCAACTTGACCATAACCAAAACATAAAAGATTCATTTATATCCTAACTTGCAAAACTAACAACTTTATTTGAAATCGGATTTTCTAATTTATCAATCATTTCTTTTGGACAAACTTGAATAAAATTTTCTATTTCTTGATCAAAATTATCAATTATATTTTTTGATAGTAAAGATTCTGTTTCATAATGATGTTCTGTAATCAGATTTTTTAAAAAAGATTTCCAATAATCTGTCTCAATCTTTTGCCAAATTACTGACTCTGGGTTAACTCTTTTATCAAATTCTTTTTTTGTATCGTAAATAAAAGCCATTCCACCTGTCATTCCAGCTCCAAAATTGTCACCTGTTTCACCTAAAATTACTATATTGCCTCCTGTCATGTACTCGCAACCATTTGAGTCACAGCCCTCAACTACTGCTGTTGCACCTGAATTTCTTACAGCAAATCTTTCTCCAGCTTGTCCTGCTGCAAATAATTTACCTGAAGTTGCTCCATATAAAACTGTATTACCAATAATTGTATTTTCAAAAGAAATTAGATTACTTTCTTTTTGAAGTTTCACTACAAGAGTTGCACCTGAAAGACCTTTTCCAACATAATCATTTGCATCACCATTTAATATTAGTTTTAAACCTTTAATTCCAAATGCTCCAAATGATTGACCTGCAGAACCTTTAAAATTGATTTTTAAAAAACCATCATCCAGAGTTTTATTTTGGAATTTTTTATATAATTCGTAAGATATTCTCGTACCAACAGCTCTGTCAGTATTTTCAATTAAATACTCTTCTTTAAGAGGTGTTTTGTTATCTAAGTTATTTAATATCTCTGGCCAGATTTTTTGATCAACTGTATCAGGAACATAGTTAATTTTAGGATCTTCACAATACCTTTTATTTTTACCTGGGTCAGCTTTAACAAACAAAGGGTTAAGATCTAGGTCATCTAGATTAGGTGAGCCTTTGCTTATCTGCCTTAGTAAATCAGTTCTTCCTATTATTTCATTAAGTGTTTTAAATCCTAATTCTGCAAGAATTTCTCTAACCTCTTCTGAGATAAATTTGAATAAATTTACAACTTTATCTGGTGTGCCTGTAAATTTCTTTCTTAACTCATCGTCCTGTGTGCAAACTCCAACTGGACATGTGTTTGAATGACATTGTCTTACCATGATACAGCCCATTGCAACTAATGCGGTTGTAGCTACTCCAAATTCCTCTGCTCCCATCATTGCTGCAATGACTACATCTCTGCCGGTTTTAATTCCTCCATCAGTTCTTAAAGTCACTTGATGTCTTAAATTATTCAAAGTTAAAACTTGGTTCGCTTCCGTTAATCCCATTTCCCATGGTATACCAACATATTTAACACTTGTTTGTGGTGTTGCTCCTGTACCTCCGTTATGACCAGATATAAGTATGATATCAGCTTTTGCTTTGGCTACACCTGCTGCAATTGTGCCAATTCCCGAAGATGCAACGAGTTTTACTCCAACTCTAGCTTTTGGATTAATTTGTTTTAGATCATAAATAAGCTGGGCTAAATCTTCTATTGAGTAAATATCGTGGTGCGGAGGTGGAGAAATTAAAGTAACTCCTGGGGTTGAGTGTCTAAGTCTTGCAATTTCTTTTGTGACTTTAAATCCAGGTAGTTGTCCTCCTTCACCAGGTTTTGCGCCTTGAGCAATTTTTATCTCAATTTCGTTGCAATTATTTAAGTAATCAATTGTTACCCCAAATCTAGCTGAAGCAACTTGTTTTACACGTGAATTAGCACTGTCTCCATTTTCCATTTTTTTAAATCGGGAAGCATCTTCTCCACCTTCACCACTGCATGATGCTCCTTTAATTCTATTCATCCCAATAGCAAGTGTTTCATGAGCTTCTTTTGATAGGGCGCCATGAGACATGCTTCCGCTGCCAAATCTTTTTTGTATGTCTTCAACTGACTCTACTAAGTCTATAGATATCGGACTTCTTTTTTTAAAATCAATTAAGTCTCTCAAATTTATAGGTGGTAAATCTTGTATGCCTTTTGAATATTTTTTATATAAATCGTAAGAGCCTGCAGTCACAGCCGATTGAAGCAAATGTATTAATTTACCCTGATACTGATGTGTTTCTCCATTTTTTCTGTATCTATAAATTCCACCAATAGGTAATACATTATTTTCATTGTTAAACGCCTCTTCGTGTATCTTTCTAACTTTTTTTTCAATACCTGTTAATCCAATTCCTGAAATTTTAGACAAAACTCCAGGAAAAAAGTCTCTTACAATTGTTCTACTCAGACCAACAGTTTCAAAATTACATCCACCTCTGTACGAGCTTATCACTGAAATACCCATCTTAGACATGATTTTTAAAAGACCTAAGTTTACTGATTTTGCATATCTTTCAACACACTCCTCATACAGGAATTTGCCAAATAATTTTTTTTCAAATCTTTGATACAAACTATCTAGGGCCAAATAAGGATTTACTGTAGTTGCGCCCACTCCTATTAGGGTAGCAAATGAATGTGTATCAAGCGCTTCTCCGGTCTGTACGTTTATTGAAACATAGCCTCTTAATTTCATTTTTGTTAAATGAGTATGAACAGCACCGATACATAAAAGCATCGGAACAGGATAGTTTTCTTTAGAAACATTTTTATCACTTAATATTATTTGAGTTACACCCTGTCTTACATAAATTTCAGCCTCTTGCTTGATAGAGTTCAGTTTAGACTCAATGTTTTCATCAGAATTAAAAGTACAGTCTATAGTTTTATTATTCTTATCAAAAAAACTTACAAATTTTTCAAATTGATTATTTGTAAGTATAGGACTATTTAAAACGTAAATATTTTCCTCTGTTAAATTATTAAAATCTAAAATATTACCTAGATTTCCAAATCTAGTTTTTAAACTCATAACCTTATTTTCTCTTAATGAGTCAATTGGAGGATTGGTTACTTGACTAAAATTTTGTCTAAAGAAATGGTAAAGTGGTCTATATTTATTTGATAAGACTGCAAGTGGGGTATCATCTCCCATAGAACCTGTCGCCTCTTTGGCATCTTCTGCCATTGGGTGAAGTATTAATTCCAAATCCTCTAAGCTATATCCAAAACAATGTTGAAGTTTTCTTAAACTGTCTCCTGAAAATATATTTTTTTCATTTTTGATAGGTAGTTTTTTATCTAAATCGATAATTTGGTTATTGAAATGTTTATATTCTTTAGCAAGATAATTTTTAATATCTTTATTATTAAAGACTTTTCCTTTCTCTATTCTAACTCCTAAAATTTCACCTGGCCCTAATCTTCCTTTAGATATAATTTTCTTTTCATTAAGCTCTATCATTCCAGTTTCTGATCCAGCAAAAAGAAGATTATCTTTTGTCAATGTATATCTCATAGGTCTTAAACCGTTACGGTCAGTTGCTACAATTACCCATTCATTGTCAGTGGCTGCAATAGCTGCAGGTCCATCCCAAGGTTCCATTGTACTGTTTAAAAAATTAAATAATTTTTGGTGATCAGCTGGTAGTATTTTACTTTTTTTTGACCAGGCATCTGGTATCAACATTAATTTCGCTAAAGGGGCTGGTTGCCCAGAGATATTGAGTATTTCGAAAACATTATCTAATGAAGCAGAGTCAGAGTTACCACTTGGTATAACTGGTTTTAAATTTTCCATATCCTCAAATATGGGGCTAAACATTTCTTCCTCATGGACCCTCATCCAATTAATATTACCTTTTAATGTATTTATCTCTCCATTATGAGCTAAAGCTCTAAATGGCTGAGCTAGGTCCCAACTAGGTGCTGTGTTTGTAGAAAAACGTTGGTGAAAAATTGCATATCTAGATGTAAATCTCTCGTCTTTTAAATCCAAATAAAAGTCGGATAAAGCTTCAGCGAGAAACATTCCTTTGTAGATGATTGATTTGGAGCTAAATGAACAAATATAAAAGTCATTTAAATTCGCCTCTAAAATTTTCTTTTCGATTTTTCTTCTAGCTTCATAAAGTTTTATTTCTAATTTCTTACCTTTTTCTTCTTTAGTATTATGTTTAAACAGCACTTGCGTAATTTCAGGTCTATTTGACTCTGCTGTTTCACCCAACACTGATGGATCAACTGGAACTTGTCTCCATCCATAAATATTAAAGTTACTTTTTGTTAATTCACTCTCCACAATTGATCTACATTCCTCCTGTGCTGAATAATTGTTTCTTGGTAAAAAAAGCATTCCTACACAAACTTC
The DNA here is from genome assembly GCA_902614905.1 of uncultured Pelagibacteraceae bacterium. GTDB lineage: Bacteria > Pseudomonadota > Alphaproteobacteria > Pelagibacterales > Pelagibacteraceae > Pelagibacter. Next base: position 52,956 of record CACMMN010000003.1, read on the forward strand.
AGAGTCATCGTGCTTATGTCCAGTAGCTTCTATTTTTTCAATAAAGAAATCAGAAGGAATTTCTATATGAATACCAGCTCCATCACCTGTTTTTCCATCTGCATCAATCGCTCCTCTATGCCAAACAGCTTTTAAAGCTTGAATACCATACTCAACGACTTTTCTAGATTTTTTTCCATCAGTTGATGCAACCAAACCAACACCACAGGCGTCATGCTCCATAGATTCATGGTAAACACCTGATTTTTTCAATAAGTCTAAATTTTTTTTTCTTAATTTGTTCATGCTACTTTTAAATCCTGTTCTCTTTTAGATTTTAGTAATTTATCGATACTCTCCGCTACATCTCTACCATCTTTAATAGCCCAAACTACAAGTGAGGCACCTCTTACAATATCACCTGCAGCAAAAACTCCTTTTAAATTAGTTTCCATAGTATCGAAGTCAATTTTAATTGTTCCCCACTTGGAAACTTGAAGATCTTTTTCATCAAATAATTTAGGTAGATCTTCAGGATCAAATCCTAAAGATTTAATAACAATATCAGTATCAATTTCATATTCAGATCCTTCATCAATAATTGGCTTTCTCCTTCCACCATCATCAGGATCACCTAGTTTCATTTTATTTACTAAAACTTTTTCAACTTTATTTTTTCCAATGAATTCTTTTGGACTGCTTAACCATACAAATTCAACACCTTCTTCTTCTGCATTAGCAACTTCCCTTGCGGACCCTGGCATATTTTCTTTATCTCTTCTGTAAAGGCATTTTACAGTTTTAGCTTTTTGTCTAACAGCAGTTCTGACACAATCCATTGCTGTGTCACCACCACCAATAACTACTACGTTCTTATCTTTTGCATTTAAAGTTCCGTTCTCAAAGTTCTCAACTTTATCACCTAAACCTTTTTTATTTGAAGTTGTTAAAAATTCCATTGCTGGAAATATATTTCCAAGATCACTACCTTTAATATCTATTTCTCTAGGCTTATAAACACCTGTAGCAATAAGTATTGCATCGTGCTCTTTTTTTAATTCATCTAAAGTTGCATCTTTTCCAACTTCAAAATTTAATTTAAAATTAATTCCACCATCCTTTAAAAGTTTTATTCTTCTTTCAACAACTTCTTTCTCAAGTTTAAAATTAGGTATTCCATAAATTAACAAACCTCCTGCACGATCATAACGATCGTAAACAGTTATTTTATAACCCTTCTTTCTTAGTTGTTCGGCACAAGCTAAGCCCGCTGGTCCTGATCCAATTATGCCAATACTTTGGTTTAATTCTTTTTCTATTTTAATTGGTTTTACCCAACCATTTGCCCAAGCATTATCTGTGATAAATTTTTCTACAGATCCTATTGTAACTGTGCCATGACCAGATTGTTCTATTACGCAATTTCCCTCACATAATCTGTCTTGGGGACAAATTCTACCACAGACCTCGGGCATGTTATTTGTGCTTTGAGCTAAATTATAAGCCTCTTCAAGTCTACCCTCAGCTGTTAACTTAAGCCAATCGGGTATGTTATTACTTAGGGGGCAATGTACTTGGCAAAATGGAACTCCGCATTGAGAGCATCGGCTAGACTGTTCTTGAGCTTTTCCATGAATAAATTCTTTATAGATCTCATTAAAATCCTCCTTCCTATTATCGGTATCTCTTTTAGGTGGATTTTGCTGACCTATATTTACAAATTTGAGCATTTTTTCTGACATAATCGACCGTCCTTATACAATAAGCGATAGAGTATATAAATCAAAATTGGGACATAATAATTGACCTAAATTTTCAAAAAAGTAAGAAAATTAGGCATTAATTCATATTTTGCATAGCAAGTATGCATACATCTTATTGCTATAATTTTGAAATATCTTAAGAAAATAAGATGTTGTTTGATTACTACGAAATTTTAATTCTTTCATTAATTCAAGGAGTTTCAGAATTTATACCAGTAAGTTCTTCTGCACATCTTTATATAATTTCAGAACTATTTGATTTTAAAAATCAATCACTAATGATTGATGTTGGAATGCATTTAGGGTCTCTTTTAGCAGTTCTATTCTATTTCAGGCAAGACTTCTTAAATATTCTTAAAAATAAACAAATTTTAAATTTAATGGTCATTGGATCTATTCCTCTAATTATAGCTGGCTTTATAATTTATACGACTGGTTTAATAGATTTTGTAAGAAACCTAAAACTGCTTGCTTGGTTATCGTTAATTTTTGCAATAGTACTTTATTTTGCTGATAAAATTAAAGTAACAAAAAAAATAGATACTGATTTGAATTTAAAAGCAATATTAATCGTTGGACTATTCCAAATTGCATCTCTTTTTCCTGGAGTAAGTAGATCTGGAATAGTGATAACAGCAGGAAGATTTTTAAATTTTGATAGATATGATGCTACTAAAATATCTTTTTATTTATCTGTACCAGCAATAGCTGGTGCAAGTTTTTTAAGTTTAAAAGATGTATTAACAAACGATGCAACTTTTAATTCATTAATAATATTATCTGTATTCTTATCTTTTGTTTTTTCTTATATCACAATTAAATATTTTTTGATCTTCATAAAAAATTTTAATTTTAATTTATTTATAATTTATAGAATTATTTTATCTTTATTTATTTTTTATATTATTTATAGCTAGCCTTTTTAATTTCTGGAAGTAACTGTGATAATAGAACTCCAATTAAAATAAAAACACATCCAAGAATGTTATTTATGTTTAAAACTTGACTTAGAATTAGCCATGCAGCAATAGCAGCAAAAACACCCTCTAAAGAATATATTATAGCTGCAGGAGCAGGATTAATATTCTTTTGAGCATAAATTTGCAAAACAAATGCAAACCCACCTGATAAAACTCCTGCATAAAGGATTTCGTATTTTTCAGATAGTATTTTTTGAATGTTTATTTCCTCAACGTAAAGACTAATTAACAACGAGAGTACAGATACAATAAAAGTTTGTACTAAACCAACAGTAATTGGGAGCTCAAAACTTTTTACGAGTTCACCTATAAAAATAATATGTAGAGCCCAAAAAAATGCACAAAAAATAACTAACATGTCTCCTTTTCTAACAGTCGCATCATAAAAATTAGTCAATAAATACCCGCCAATTACACATAAAACTACAGAGGGATAAACACTCCAATGAACTTTTTTTTTAAATAAAAAAAGAACTATAAAGGGAACCATTGGAACATAAAAAATTGTAAAAAATGCTGCATTAGCAATATCTGTGTATAATAGAGCAACTTGTTGCAAAGCAGTTCCTAAAAAGAGAAAAATACCAATTGAAAAAGATAAATATACAAATTTTTTTTTGTCTTTATTAAATTCAGATGCGAAATTTTTTTTTTCTATTAATAAAAAAATAGGTAATAAAGCAAAAAAACCAACCATAAATCTTACACCATTGAAAGTGTAAGGCCCTATGTTGTCCATACCTGTGTCTTGTGCAATAAAAGTTGTTCCCCAAATAAAACAACAAAGTAGTGCACTTGCTAAAGAAGCTTTTTTTGTCATTTAATTATAGTGATAATTTATAAGCGAAATTTTGCCCAAGGTTGTCTTTTAATTCGTTGCAAAACCTTGCTGCATCCGCACCATTAACTACTCTGTGATCATAAGACAAGGATAATGGAAGCATTAAATTTTTACTTCGTTCTATAATTTTGCCAATACCTAATATTGCAACTTCAGGAGGGTTGATAATCGGTGTAAAAAAAGTCCCACCAATACCTCCTAAACTTGTAATTGTCATAGAACCTCCAAAAAATTCTTTTTTATCAATTTTTAAATTTCTACATTTTTCACTTACATCCTTAAGTTCAATTGATAAGTCTTCTATCTTTTTGCTATCTGCATTTCTTATTTTTGGTACCATTAGACCATGCTCTGTATCAACTGCTATTCCTATATGAAAATATTTTTTTAATATAAGTTCATAGCTTTTTTCATCCTTAATAGAACAATTAAAATGTGGAAACTTTTTTAAACTATTTACTAAAGCCTTAATAATAAAAGCTAAAGGAGTTATTTTTTTCTTTTCACCAGTAAAATTATCCTTCAGATTTTTTCTAAAACTTTCAAGTTCAGTAACGTCAGCTTCATCATGATGAGTTACATGTGGAATCGTTCGCCAAGATTCAGATAAATTTGGTGCTGCCAACCTTTTTATACGTGGCATTTGTGTTACTTCTATTTCGCCAAATTCACTATGATCAAACTCTAATTTCTTTTTTTCATCTTTTATTGATTTCTTTGGAGGGTTTTCTTGTTGTTTAATTTGATTTTTAATAAAATTTCGGACGTCTTCCTCTGTAATCCTGCCATTTCTTTCTGACCCTTCTAATTGAGAAATGTCTGCACCAAGTTGCCTTGCAAACTTTCTTACCTTTGGACTCGCATGTATAATTTGGCTCATTTTTATAACTTGGTTGGCATCGGTTTATTTTTATCAATATTATATTTTTTAATTGCATCCTCAGCGTATTTTGATGCAATTAGTTGTTCTTTTGAAAGAACACTCAAAGCATAAGTAACAATATATTTTTTATCAACTTCGAAAAAGTTTCTTAGATTTTTTCTCGTATCGCTTCTTCCATACCCATCTGTGCCAAGGGAATAAAAACTCTTGTTTGTATATGGTCTTATTTGATCAGATGAAATTCTCATATAGTCTGATGCAGCTAATATAGGTCCTTCAGAATTTTTTAAACATTTTTCTACATACGTTTCTTTAGGTTTCTCATTAGGATTAAGTAAATTATATCTCTCTATCTCTAAACCATCTTTTCGTAATTCGTTGTAACTTGTCACGCTCCACACATCAGAATCAATTTTATAATCTTTATTTAAGATTTCTGATGCCTCTAACATTTCTCTTAATATTGAACCTGATCCTAAAAGTGTGATTTTTGTTTTTTTATTATTATTTATAGATTTTATCTTATACATTCCTTTTAAAATTGAATCCTCAATACCTTTTTCATTTGGTATTTCTGGATGTGAGTAATTTTCATTTAATGTTGTTATATAGTAAAAAATATTTTCTTTGTTTTCATGCATTCTCTTTAAACCATCTCTAAAAATTACAGCTAACTCATATGCAAAAGTAGGGTCATAGGAAACACAATTTGGTATAGTTGAAGCTAGTAAATGACTATGTCCGTCTTGGTGTTGCAATCCTTCACCTGCAAGCGTAGTTCTTCCTGATGTTGCTCCGATTAAAAATCCTCTTGCTTGACTATCTCCAGCAGCCCATGCAAAATCTCCTACTCTTTGAAATCCAAACATTGAGTAAAATAGATAAATAGGGATCATTTCAATATCATGGTTTGAATATGCTGTGCCAGCTGCTATCCAAGATGACATTGATCCAGCTTCGGTTATACCTTCCTCTAAAACTTGACCTTTTTTATCCTCCCTATAAGAAAATAATTGTTCTGAGTCTACTGGTTCATACTTTTGTCCTTCGTGAGCATATATACCGATTTTTTGAAAAAAACCTTCCATTCCAAAAGTTCTTGCTTCATCTGGAATAATAGGAACTAATCTTGGCGAAACATTTTTATCTCTTAAAAGATTGGTAAGCATTCTAACAAGTGCCATGGTAGTAGACATTTCTTTTGATCCAGTCGACTTTTTAAGAGCATCAAAAATATCTTTTGGTGGAGCCTTAATTGATTTTGCAAAAGTAGATCTTTCAGGGATATTTCCACCAAGTTTTATTCTTCTATCTTTTAAATACTTTATTTCTTCTGAATTTTCGTCTGGTTTATAATATTGAATATTTTTTACTTGCTCATCTGTTAATGGAACATCAAACCTATCCCTATAATACATAAGATCTTTTACATCTAATTTTTTTTGTTGGTGAGTGGTATTTATACTTTCTCCTGATTTACCCATTCCGTAACCTTTTATCGTTTTTGCTATAATAACAGTGGGTTTTCCAACATTGTTAACTGCTTGATGATAAGCTGCATAAACTTTATGTGGGTCATGCCCACCTCTATTAAGTTTCCAAATATCTTGGTCTGTCATAGCAGACACCATATCTTTTAATTCTTTATATTTTCCAAAAAATTTCTCTCTTACATATGATCCACCCTTAGCTTTAAATGCCTGATATTCACCATCAACAGCTTCATTCATCCTTTTTACTAACAGACCTTTTTTGTCATTAGCTAATAGCTGATCCCAGTATGACCCCCAAATTACCTTAAGCACATTCCAGCCAGCTCCTCTAAAAATACCCTCAAGCTCTTGAATAATTTTACCGTTACCTCTTACTGGTCCATCCAGTCTTTGAAGGTTACAGTTTACTACAAAAATTAAATTATCTAATTTTTCTCTAGCAGCTAATCCTATAGCTCCTAAAGACTCAGGTTCATCCATTTCTCCATCACCTAAGAAAGCCCAAACCTTTCTACCTTCATCTTTAATGAGGCCTCGATTAATTAAGTATTTCATAAATCTTGCTTGATAAATTGCAAGCATAGGACCTAAACCCATTGATACGGTTGGAAACTGCCAATACTCTGGCATCAACCATGGATGTGGATAAGATGACAGTCCACCCGGTTTAACCTCTTGTCTGAAATTATCTAATTGTTTTTCTGTTAATCTTCCTTCAAGATAAGATCTTGCATAAATACCTGGCGCACTATGACCCTGAAAATATATTAAATCTCCACCAAATTTATTATTTTTTGCTCTCCAAAAATGGTTCATTCCAACATCGTATAAAGTTGCAGCTGAAGCGAAAGTTCCAATGTGTCCACCTAATTCTGGGTTTTTTTTATTAGCTCTTACAACCATGGCAGCTGCGTTCCATCTAATTAGAGATCTGATTTTTCTCTCTATATTTTGGTCACCAGGTAATTTTTTTTCTTCCTCAGGAGGTATTGTATTAATGTACGGAGTATTTCTAGACATTACTAATCCAGAACCCTCTCTGTATGAATGCTCTATTAATTGTCTAATTATATATTGTGCCCGTTCTTTACCATCGCTATTAAGCACTGCAGATAATGACTCGAGCCACTCTTTAGTCTCACTAGGATCTATATCATTTGTATCTGAAACAATCTCAATTTTTGAATTTTCTAGTTTGGAAGTTTTTTTAGTCTCAGAAACTTCTTGTCTGATAATTTTTGGTTCATCAATTTTTTGTATTTTTTCTGCATCACTTATAATTTTTTCTGTGTCTTTTGGTATTTCCGTATCTTTTTTAACTTCCTTAATTTCCTCGATTCTTTCACTTCCGCCATTTAAAGAAATTGAAACTAATTTATCACCTTTTGAAACTTTATCTCCTATCTTGACTGATATACTTTCTATAATCCCTTCCTCTGTTGATGGTACTTCAACACTAGATTTATCACTTTCTAATGTTACTATTGGATCGTTAATAGAAATTTTTTGGCCTTGTTTTACTAACAGCTCTATAATTTCTACATTTTCAAAATCACCAATATCAGGTACTAAAAGATCTTTTTTCATTATTTGAAGCTATATTTATAACATATTTATATCTTTTTTTTGACATCCTTAAATATGAAAGTATTTAAATGATTAATTTATTAAAAAAATTATTACTAAAAAGAGAAAATAACAAAAAATTTGATGCAAAAGTATGGATACAATTGGCGCTATTAAATAAGAATTTAAAATCTTTAAAATATTAATCGCGAGCAATACACATAGAAATACCCATACCACCACCTATACAAAGAGTAACTAAACCTTTTTTATTATCTCTTTTGATCATTTCATGAATTAATGTGACTATCAATCTTGCACCGGATGCTCCAATTGGATGACCTATAGCAATTGCACCTCCATTAACATTTAGTTTTTCTTTAGGAACTTTTAGCTCTTTAACAACTGCAAGTGTTTGTGCGGCAAAAGCTTCATTGCACTCTATTAAATCTAAATCATTTATACTCCAGCCAGCAATTTCAAGAGCTTTTGTAGAGGACGGAATAGGTCCCAAACCCATTAAAGTTGGATCGACCCCACAAGTAGCCCAAGAAACAATTTTTGCTTGGATATCTAAATTTTTTTTCTCAGCTAAATCTCTTGTGGTGAGTAAAACACCGGCTGCACCATCGTTTATACCAGATGAATTACCAGCAGTAACAGTACCATCTTTTTTAAAAGCAGGTTTTAATTTTTTAAGATTATCAATATTTAAATTAAACCTTGGGTGTTCATCTTGATTATTATCAATTATTTCATTTAAAAATTTTTTACCTTTGATTGATCTTTCCGTTTTAGATTGTGAGTCTAGAGCAAAATGATCTTGTTCATCTCTTGAAATATTAAATTTCTCTGCAACATTTTCTGCGGTAACACCCATATGGTAATTGTTAAAAGCATCGATTAAACCATTTGTTAACATTTCTTTCTCGTCTGAATTTGACATACTTTCTTGTCCACCAGTAATAACTAATTTTGATGAGCCCATACCAATTGATTGGTATCCTAAAACAATAGCTCTTAGTCCTGATCCACAAACCTGATTAACATTAAAAGCAGTTTTTTCTTTGGGGAGTCCAGATTTTATTAAGGCTTGTCTTGCAGGATTTTGTCCGCCTAAACTTGGTAAAACTTGGCCAAGTATGACTTCATCTATCTCTAACGGATCTAAATTAGTTTTTTTTAAAATACCTTTTATTACAATTGAGCCTAATTCATGGGCTTGAAGATTCTTGTGAATGCCGCCGAATTTGCCCACTGATGTTCTCAAGGCAGATGTTAAAACTATATCTTTAGAATTTTTTGACATTACGATAGAATAAACTTAAATTTAAAAATTACATTAAAATATAGATGATTTATGTTAATTTATTAGCGCCTGTAGCTCAATTGGATAGAGCGCTTGGCTACGGACCAGGAGGTTCTGGGTTCGACTCCTAGCAGGCGCACCAATTATATGAAAATTTCCTTACAGAAAAGTGTAATAGTTTTTTTTGCAATTGTATTTTTATTTTTGTTGTTACTAACTGTAATTCTTTAATTATATATGAAACAAGATTTTGAACAAATTAGTAGAGTATCTGGATTTATGCACCACAATGGTGGTCTTTATTTTAGAGAAATTTCTGAAAATGAATATGAATTTAAAGCTACAATAAGAGAGTTTCATTTAAATAAACGAGAAATTACGCATGGTGGTTTTATTTGCTCATTGATAGACGCTGGAGCAGGAACCGCCGTATATAGAACGACAGGTCAAAAATCTTGTGTTACTGTATCACTTGATATCAAATTTATAGCACCATCTAGAAAAGAGGATGAGTTAATTGGAAATGTGCAAATACTAAAGAAAACAAAAAGTATGGTATTTGTTAATTGCACCTTAAAAAAAAAAGATCAATTAATTGCCTCTGCAACAGGAGTTTGGAAAGTGATTAGAAAATTATGATTGGAATTTTAGGTGGTATGGGAACTCAAGCAGGATTAGATTTTTGTAATAAAATTGCAGTTTTAAATAGAGGTAAAAAAGACCAACAATATCCTAAATTTATATTATTTAATAAATCTGATACTCCAAGAAGACCAGAAAATTTAAAAAAATATTTCAATGTTCTTGATGAGCTTGTTAAAGGTTGTCGACTACTTCAGAAAAATAAGTGTAAGTTTATTGTAATGCCATGTAACACAGCACATTACTGGTATAATGATTTACAAAGAAAAATAAAAATTCCAATAATTAGTATGCCTAAAGAAGTTTTTCTTCACACTAAGAAAACATGTAAAAAAAATTGTAAAATTGGATTATTAGCTACTGAAGCCACTATAAATACAAAGATTTATCATAACTATTTATCCAGAAATTTTGAATTAGTTACACCAACTAAAAATTTACAAAAAAAATGTGTCAATAAAGCTATTCAATTAGTTAAATCTGGCAAGGTTAAAGAAGCTGAGAAAATCATTGGTCCAGCTGTAAGATATTTAATTAAAATAAGGTGTAAAAAAATTATTCTCGGATGTACGGAGATTCCAATTGCTATTTTTGCTTTTAAGTCTTTCAAAAAAGCTAAGAAATCAAAAATATTTATAGACCCTAATTTATTATTAGCGAACGTATGTATGAGAAAATATAAAGGTATTAAAATTTAGATTGAATATAAAATATATGAAAATGAGAACTTTTTTTTCTTCGATTCGGTCATGTTTTAGACCAGTTTTGTTCTTAGATGGTAACAATATATAGTAGGTAAAAATTTTGACACACAAATAATAGAAATGAAAAAATATAAAATTACAGCAGTTTTAGGTCCAACAAATACTGGTAAAACCTTTTTGGCAGTTGAAACAATGCTTTCATTTGATACTGGGATGATGGGTTTTCCGTTAAGATTATTGGCTAGAGAGGTTTACGACAAAGTAATTAAAAAAGTTGACCCACAAAAAGTTGCTCTAATAACAGGAGAGGAAAAAATAATACCAGCTAATGCTAAGTATTATTTTTGCACTGTAGAGTCAATGCCAGTTGATAAGATTTTGGAGTTTGTTGGAATAGATGAAATACAAATGTGCAGTGACAACGAGAGAGGCCATATATTTACTGATAGATTACTTAATTTAAGAGGAGAAAAGCTAACAATGTTTATGGGTTCAAACTCCATGAAAAATATAATTGAAAAATTAGAGGAGGATATTGAATATATCGATAGAAAAAGACTTTCTAAGTTAACTTACTCAGGTCACAAAAAAATATCTAGAATTGAGAGAAAAAGTGCAATAATTGCCTTTTCCGCTGAAGAAGTTTACGCAATTGCAGAGCTAATAAGAAGACAAAAGGGTGGTGCCGCAATAGTAATGGGATCATTAAGCCCCAAAACTCGAAACTCACAAGTAAGTTTATACCAGTCAGGTGATGTTGATTATTTAGTAGCTACTGATGCAATTGGAATGGGTATTAACATGGATTTAAATAATGTTTATTTTTCAAATCTAAAAAAATTTGATGGTAAAAAATTAAGAAGATTAAAACTTTCAGAAATATCTCAAATAGCAGGTAGAGCTGGCAGATATCTAAATGATGGATCGTTTGGAATAACTGGAGATTGTGGAGAAATAAGTGCAGAAGAAATTGAATTATTGGAAAACCATAAAATAGATGAAATACACACTATATTTTGGAGAAATCCAAATTTAAATTTTAAAAATGGTGATAAATTAATTAAATCTTTAGAGGAGAGACCTAGTAAAAGTTGGTTGAAAAAAATTTCAGAGTGTGAAGATGAAAAAGTATTAAAATATATTCTGAAAGATACAGAGAAACTTCAAATATTTAACAATGAAAATGAGCTAAAATTACTTTGGGAATGTTGTCAAATACCAGATTTTGTAAAAAAAACTTATGGGAATCATTTAGAAGTTGTTGGTAAAGTTTTCAACTTTTTAAGAGAATCTCCAGGAAAAATAACAAATAAATATATGAAGCAACAGTTGTCTATACTAGATAAACTAGATGGTAATTTAGACTCTGTTTCAAACAGAATCGCAAATGTAAGAACATGGTCATATGTAGCTAATAAAAATGGATGGGTGGAAAACCAAGATTATTGGGTAGAAAGAACTAAATTTCTTGAAGATAGATTGTCCGATAGATTACACGAGGAACTTACTAAAAGCTTTATTGATAAAAGAGCAAGCGTATTAGCCAAGGGTTTAAAACAAGATATTATTTTTGAAACTAAAATAGTCGATAATGAAAAGGTTATGATAAATAACCAATTTATTGGAAATTTAAAAGGGCTAAAACTTGAACTTGATTTTAAAATTGGGGATTTAGACTCCGACATAAAATCGTTAAAAAAAGCATCAAGACAAAATGTAGGACCAGAGATAGTGGAGAGAATTAATCAAATAATTAAAACAAAAAATATTGAATTAAAAAAAGATCTCAAAATTTATTGGAATAATTTTCCAATAGCATATTTAGTAAAAGGAAACGATTACTTAAGACCTGATGTTAATGCAATTGTTGACGATGTAGTAGAAACTGAACATAAAAATAACCTACAAAATTTTTTAAAGACTTGGTTAAATAAAAAGATAAATATTGAATTAGGTAGTCTTATAAAATTAAAAGATATAAAATCATCTAATTCCGCTACAAGAGCATTATCTTACATGCTATACGAGAATAACGGGGTTTTAAAAAGAGATAATATTGAAAAGTTATTAAAAAATATTGATCAAAAAGAAAGAAAAATTCTCAGAGAGCAAGGGGTTAAATTTGGAAGATATCACATATTTTTGCACAAGCTATTTAAACCAAGCGTTGTTTCATTAAGATTAATTCTCTGGAAAAACTTTAATGAAAAAAATTATGATTTAGAACCACCAACATTTGGTTTAAATTTTTTGAATGATAAAAAATTTAACGATAAAAATTTTATGTTACTTTGTGGTTTTGAAAAGTTTGACAATTATTTTGTTAGAATAGATATTCTAGAAAGACTATTTTTAGAAATAATAAGCACAGATACCATCAAAAATAGTAAAATTGAGCTAGTTCCAAAAATGTTAAATCTTTTAGGCTGTAATAAAGAAAATTTCCTAAAGTTGATAAAGAAAATGAACTACAATGTCTCACTTGAAAATGACAAATACTTTTTTAAATATAATCCTATTAGAAAAATTAACAAAAATAGTAAGAGCAAATTTCAGGGTGATAACCCTTTTGCAGTTTTAAAAGAGTTTAATATAAAATGATACTTAAATTTTTTAATAAAGAAGATAAATCTAACAACGATAGTGATTTGATTAATGTGGCTTGTTTAATGATACATGCTGCTAAAATAGATGAAAATTATACTGATAAAGAAAAAACAATTATCAAAAATACCCTTACAAAACTTAATGATAATAATGAAAATATAGATCAACTAATATTAGAGGCTGAAAAAAAGGAGTCTGACTCTAATCACATTCAAGATTTTACAAAAAACATAAAAGCTATGAATAAAGATAATAAGATAGAAATCATCAAAAATATTTGGAGCATTATTTTGTCAGATGGAAATTCAGATATATTCGAAGAAAATCTTATGAGACGATTAGCAGGATTACTATATGTAGACTCAAAGACTATGGGTGATATAAAATTAAGCATTCAAAATAAATTTAAACAATGACATATATAGTTAATGATAAATGCATAAAGTGTAAGCTAATGGATTGTGTCGAAGTTTGTCCAGTAGACTGTTTCTATGAAGGAAAAAATATGCTTGTAATTAAACCCGATGAGTGTATAGATTGTGGCGTTTGTGAACCAGAATGTCCAATAGATGCTATTAAACCAGACACAGAAAAAGGATCAGAAAAATGGTTAGAGTTAAATCAGAAATTTTCGGAAATTTGGCCAAACATCACTCAAAAAAAAGAGCCACCGGCAGATAACGAGAAATATAAAAATGAAGAAAATAAATTTGAAAAGTATTTTAAAGAAAACCTTTAAAAAGAAAAAAACTCAAAAGAAAATAAAGACAAAACCTAAACTAAAAAAAAAAAAGGTCTTAAAGAGAGTTGGTAGACCTAGATTATTAAAGAAAGACAAACCAATTAAGATTGAAAAAAAAGATTTAAAAAAAGATATTAAAAAAAATGAAAATTTAAAACTTACAAAAACCATAGATCAAAAACCTGAGATAATAAAGATCAAAAAACAAGGAACAGAAAAAAGGGAATATAAAGTAAAAGACTATGTAGTTTATCCAAAACATGGTGTGGGTCAAATACTGTCTGTTAGCGCAAAAAAAATTGGAGGTATAGACGTTCAATGCTATGATATCAAATTCGAAAAAGATAAAGCTATCGGCTTACTTCCTATAAATAAACAAGCTAACTTAAGGCCATTGTCTACTATAAATCAAGTTAACAAATCTATTTCCATATTAAAAGGCAAACCAAAAATAAAAAGGTCTATGTGGAGTAGAAGAGCTCAAGAATATGAACAAAAAATAACTTCAGGTAAAATTTATGACCTTGCAGAAGTAGTAAGAGATTTAAACAAAGGTGACGATATAATGATAGACCAGTCTTACAGCGAAAGACAATTATTTGAAAAAGCATATGAAAGAATTATTTCAGAATTTCAAATAGTGTTAAATCTTTCTCTTGAAAATACGCAAAAAAAACTTGATAAAGCCTTAAAAAGAAACTTAGAAAAAAATATAACGGCTAACGATAAAATTCAAAAAACTGAACCTCAAAAAGAAAGTACTGAAGAAATTGGTGGAGAGGATACTACTAATTTAGTTACAGAAAACGAAGAAGAGTAAAAAAAAACGCTTCTCACACATACGTTATGAGAAGCGTTTTTAAAAAAGAAATGTTATCTTCTTCTTCTTCTTTTTTTTGCTTTTTTCTTAGCTTTTTTCTTAGCTTTTTTTCTTCTTTTAGCCATCTTTAGCTCCCTGTTTGTACGAATCATTTTGATTCGTTGTTTAAGTAATTTTTAAATTTTTTCTTATGTTATGTCAATTATATAATTTTTTAGAAATTAAGTTGTAAAATTAAATTTTTAAATTTCTAAATTTTATTTTTAATAAACGTAAAAACATTAATGTTTATGCGCTTAATATAACGTTGTTTATTAATTATTTTTTGTAAAGTTCTTCAAAATTATTTTTATAAATATTAATAATTTTATATCTTTTTAACTTTAAAGTTGGTGTCATCATTCCATTTTCAATAGAAAATTTTTCTTTAATAACAAAAAACTTTTTAATTTTTTCTATTTTAGTTAAATTTTTATTTATTTTTTCTATCTCATCATTCAAATTTTTTTCATTAATATCAATTTCTGAACTTAAAACTAATAAAGCTACAAGATATGGTTTATTATCACCATATACTAAGCTTTGATCTATATAATTTGAATTATTTAGTGCTGTCTCTACCTTGACAGGTGAAATATTGTCACCGCCTGGTGTAATTAATATATCTTTTTTTCTATCTGTAATTTTTAAAAAACCATTTACAAATTTACCTATATCTCCAGTGTGAAGCCATCCATCAACCAATACTTTATTTGTCTCAGCTTTTTTGTTCCAGTAACCTAACATTACATTCTCTCCCTTAACCAATATTTCCCCATCTTCAGCTATTTTCACATTATTGCACCTGAAAGGGATACCCACAGTATCAATCCTTATATCTTCAATAGGGTTACAACTAACAACAGGAGAAGTTTCTGTTAAGCCATATCCCTGCAATGTTGGTAATCCTATTGAGTTTAGGAAAATACCAATTTCAGGATCAAGAGCACCACCACCGGATACAAATGTTTTGAGACTACCGCCAAATTGCTTTTTAATCTTAGATCTTACCGTAATTTCACACAACTTGTTAACGATTTTATCTTTAATATTCATTTTTTCTTTATTAAATTTTTTGGATCCTAACTTAACAGTATTTTTTACAAGAAATTTTTTTATGCCTGTTGCTTTACTAAAAGCAGAGTTTATCTTTTGGTAAAGATTCTGATAAAATCTTGGAACAGCGGTCATTATGTCAGGAGAGCAATCGCTAATATTTTTAAGTAATTTATCTATGCTCTCTGCATAAAATACCTTTGCACCAACAGCAATTTGGATAAATTGTACAGTGTGTTCATAAGAATGTGATAATGGCAGCCAAGTCAAAAACTTCATGTCTTTCGATATGATTGATTTTAGTAATTCATAACCACCTTCACAATTACTTAAAATTCCTCCGTGACTCAAAATTACACCTTTTGGATTACCCTGCGTTCCGGATGTATAGATAATACAAGCTGGATCTGAACGCTTTAGGCTTATTTCGCTATCAAAATTTTCAAAACCGTCTTTTTTATTTATAATATCTTCAATGCATAGATAATTTTGAAATTCCAAATTTTCTAATCTATCAAATGAAATAATTTTTTTGATTTTTTTATAGTCTAATATATCTTTAATTTTATTAAACTGAGTTTTATTTGAAACTATTAATACTGATGGTTCACAATCTTTAATGATATATTCATAATCTTTAGTAGTATAAGTGGTGTAAGAAGGCACGCTAATTCCCCCAGCCAACATAATTGCCAAATCAGATATCAACCATTCGGGCCTATTTTCTGAAATTAAAACACATCTATCACTCAATTTAATATCTTTAGATATTTGATTGGATAAGTGGTTAACTAATAAGTATGTTTTCTCCCAACTTAATTTATGTTTTGGGTTACCTAAGTTAATTAGAAAAATGTTATTTTTATCTTGTTTTTTGTATTGATCAAAAAAAAGTTCTAGAAGGTTATTATAATTATTTAATTTCATTTTACTTTGGTGGGCGAAGAGAGACTCGAACTCTCACAACATTGCTGCTATTGGATTTTGAGTCCAACGCGTCTACCAGTTCCGCCATTCGCCCTTTTTAATTAATTTAATTTAAAATTTATAGTATAAAGAGTGTTTTTAGAACACAAAATTATGATTAAAAAAATTTATAATAAATCAATTAAAATTGCAGGTCACAAAAACTCTAAAAAATTTTTAGGTTTTATATCATTTATTGAAAGCTTTATTTTTCCTATACCACCTGATGTATTTATAATACCTATGACAATTGCAAAGAAAAATGAGTGGAAAAAAATAGCATTTATAGCAACAATAGGTTCAGTATTAGGTGCATGTTTGGGATATCTTATAGGATACGTTTTTTTTAACGAGATTGGTATAAAGATATTTGAGCTGTACGGAGTTGATAACACTAATTTTTTGAAAGATAAGGTTTCATCTGATGGTGGAACCATAGCGTGGATTACATTGCTTGCAATTGCAGGTTTTACACCTGTACCATTTAAATTGCTGACAATCACTAGTGGTTTTGTACATTTTAACTTTATTTATTTTGTTATAGTCTCTCTTCTAACGAGAGGATCTAGATTTTTTATAATCGCCTTTCTATTGGGTAATTTTGGCGCTGCAATGAAAAAGATTCTTGAAAAAAAACTGGTTCCAGTATCAATATTAATATCGATAATTATTATAGTTTTAGCATTTTTTGTATATAAATTTCTTATAAATTTTTAAAATAAATGTCAGATCAAAACATCAAAAAATTTTATATTATAATTTTTACTTTTAGTTTCTTTTCTTTAATTGTGGCTTTATACATAGAATACATACTTGGTTTTAAACCATGTATACTATGTATCTACCAAAGAATACCGTATGCTGTAGCAATATTAATAAGTTTAACTGCTTTTTTCATTGGTAATAGAAATATATTATTAATAATTTTAGGATTAACTTTTTTGGCAGGTATTTTGTTGTCAGGATATCATGTAAGTATTGAAAAAGGATTTATTGAACCAATATTTTCATGCACAGGTGAAAATATTAAAGCCCTCGAGAAAGAGGAAATACTTAAATCTCTAAATAATATTCAGCCTGATTGTAAAGATGTAGATTTTTCTTTATTTGGAGTTTCGCTTGCGACCTTAAATTTTATAATTTCGTTTGTTTTAACCATAGTCATTGTCTATATATTTAAGTATGCAAAAAAGTAATAAAAAAAAAATTGAAGAATTTATTAGGGTAGATCATGCAGGTGAAAGAGGTGCTATCAAAATATATGAAGGTCAACTTTTAGCGTTAAATACTATAGTCAAAAATGAAGAATTAAAGAAGACTATTGAGCATATGAAAGAGCATGAAGTAGAGCATTGTGAGTTTTTTGAAAAGGAAATAAAAAAAAGGGGAATTGAACCAACAAAATTTTTACCTTTATGGGATCTTTTAGGTTTAGGTTTAGGTTTTGGCAGTACATTACTAGGAAAGAAAGCAGCAATGCTTTGTACTGCATCAGTCGAAGAAGTAATAGATGAGCATTACTTAAACCAGATAAAAGAAATTAAAAATGATGAGAAATTACTTAGAAAAAAAATAGAAAAATTTAGACAAGATGAAATAGATCATAAAGATATTGCTTACGATGAGGGGGCAACTAAAGAGGGGTTGTACTCAATTTTTGATAAAGTAATAAAAACTGGTTCTAAAATTGCAATTAATATTTCTGAAAAAATTTAGTTAAGGTTCTAGTTCAACATCCCAATACAAATAATCCATCCAGCTTTTATGTAAAAAATTTGGTGGAAAATTTCTACCATTTCTATGTAGATCCTCAGTTGTAGGCTGAAAAGGCCTTTGATTTAATTTCATTCCTGATTTTTCTAATAATCGGCCTCCTTTTTTAACGTTGCAAGCTGAGCAAGCTGTCACAACGTTATCCCAATCAGTTTTTCCTCCTTTTGATCTTGGTAACAAATGATCAAAAGTTAATTCGTGTTTACTTCCACAATACTGACAAGAGAATTTGTCTCTTAAAAAAACATTAAATCTTGTAAAATTTGGGTTTGAAAGTGGTTTTATGTAACTTTTAAGAGCAATGACACTTGGTAGTTTCATGCTGAATGAAGGGCTTCTAATCACTCTATCATAATAAGAAACTATTGATACTCTATCTAAAAAAACAGATTTAATTGAGTCTTGCCAGCTCCATAAAGAAAGTGGGTAATAACTTAAAGGTCTATAATCTGCATTTAAAACAAGTGCAGGACATTTTTCTAATGAAACATTATGATCTTGAAAATTCATAAATTAAATTAACCTAAAAAAAAAATTAATTCAATGCTTCAAATTGTTTAATTTAATTTAAATCAAATATTTTTTTAATAAATTTTAATCCTATACTTGATGCCTCAATAGGTATATGATGACCACAGTTTTTAATTATTTCTAATTGGACTGGGACTTTGTTTCTTTCCAAGAAATCTTTGGCTTCTAGAGACTTAACACAAGGAACAATTTCATCATTTTCACCGTGTATTAATAATGTTTCAGGTTTATGAATTATTCTTTTAGATAAATCTTTTTTACTGATTATTTTTCCAGAGAAACCCAAAACTCCAGAATATTTTTCATCTGATGAAAGTCCAATATTAATTGACATCATGCATCCTTGACTAAATCCAGATAAACATACCTTAGAATTTGGTAATGAAAATTTCTCTTTAACCTCAATTAAAAATTTTTTTAATATTATCTCATTTTTTTTGCTCTCATTCAAAATGAATTCATCATTATCTTTGCTTAGATCAAACCATTGGTAACCTGATGGACTAATCAAACATTTTTCTGGAGCATTAGGGCAGACAAATAGTGTATTAGGCAAGAATCTTTTCCAGTTTAATGTAACTTGTGCAATATCATTTCCGTCACCACCGTAACCATGTAATAATACAATTATATTTTTTATTTCTTTGCCAGACTCTGGTTTTATTAGTTTTGTATCAAGGCAAAATGTCATAAATAAATTATTTTATTTTTTTTTTACTATTTATGTAATAGATACTTTTAATGGTTTCCGAAATATTAATAAAGGTAATAGCTATAGTTCTTATATTGGCTGTTGCTATTGTTTTAGTTCTAGGTATTGGTACTCTTTTCAAAGGTGGTTCTACAAGTAAAAAATATTCAAATAAACTTATGCAGCTAAGAGTTCTTTTACAGTTTATTGCCATCATAGTTTTAGTTTGTCTTGCTTATTTTTTTAAAGACTAATCAAAGTTCTGAAGCCACGTTTTAAAGTTTTTATCTTGGAAATCTATGGATCCTACAACTCTAGCAATTTCACCACCATCTTTGTTAATTATCAATGTTGTTGGCACACCTCTAAGTAAAAATTTTTTTGCCAGTCTTACGTCTGTGTCATAATAAATACCTAAATTTTCAATATTAGTTTTAATATAAAATTCTTTTATTTTATTAATTTTTTCTTGACCAATATTAATTGGTAGAATTTCTAAATTCTTAAAATTTTTATCAAGAGAAAGTTTATCAAGTGATGGCATTTCCTCTTTGCAAGGTTCGCACCAAGTTGCCCAAAAATTCATTAACACTAACTTTCCTTCATAATTAATTAAATTTATATCCTTTTCTAATGTATTCTTAAAAGTTACGTCCTTATATTCTTTTGGTTTTTCATAAATAATCAAATTTTTTGGTAAATTTAAATCTTTCGAATAGCTACTAAATGTAGAAAAAATAATTATAACTGTTATAAAAAATTTAATTAAATTAGGCATACTAAATATTACAAATAATTATCATGGGAAAAAATAAAAACAACTATACAGTTTGGAGCACTCGTATCAAGAAACAAACTTCTAATAATTTTAAAAAAGTAGGGTCCTCGATAAACATCGATAAACGATTGTACAAAGAGGATATCAGAGGTTCTATGGTTCATACAGATATGCTTTATAAACAAAAAATTATTTCTCTTAAAGTTAAAGAAAAAATTTTATGGGGTTTAAACAGAATTAAAAATGAGATTGATAAGAAAAAATTTAAATTCGATATTTCTAAAGAGGACATTCATATGAATATTGAAAGTAGATTATTTGAATTAATAGGTGATGATGCTGGTTTTTTGCACACTGCAAGATCAAGAAACGACCAAGTCTTAACAGATCTTAAAATTTGGATGAAGAGCTCTGTAAGTGAAATTGACAAGTTATTAACTAAAGTAATTAAAAGCTTATTAAATAATGCAGATAAAAATTTAAAAACAGTCTTACCAGGATTTACACATCTAAAAAATGCCCAACCTATTTCTTTAGCACATTATTTTATGTCATGTGTTGAAATGTTTAATAGAGATAAAAAGAGGTTTAAAAATAGTTTGGAAAGTTTAAATGAAAACCCTTTGGGAGTTTGTGCAATTTCTGGTACATCTTTTAAAATTGATAGATGGTATACAACAAAAAAACTGAAATTTAGTAAACCAACCAATAATTCAATAGATACAGTGTCTGATAGAGATTTTGTTTTAGACTTTTTATATAATGTCTCAATATGCTCAATGCATATTTCAAGAATTTCAGAAGAATTGATTATTTGGAACTCTGACCAATTCAATTTTATTAAATTAAAAGACAACTTGGTAACTGGTTCATCTATTATGCCACAAAAAAAAAACCCAGATACACTAGAGTATCTAAGAGGAAAAGCGGGTGTAAATTATGGTTCTTTAATTTCTATGCTTACTATTGTTAAAGGATTACCTTTGTCCTATTTTAAAGATCTCCAAGACGATAAAGAGTTGGTATTTAAATCATTTGATACTTTAAAAAATAGTTTATTAATATTTGATGAAGTTTTAAAAGGTTTAATAATTAATAAGAATGTAATGCTTCAAGCAGCTAATAGAGGCTATACAACAGCAACTGACTTGGCTGATAATATGGTTAAAAATTTAAAGATTACTTTTAGAGAGTCGTATAAAATAACTTCAAAAATAGTAAATTTAGCAGAAAAATTAAATGTATCACTTGAGGAGTTAAAATTAGATCAAGTTAGAAACATTGACAAAAGACTAAATAACCAAATTTTAGAGGAAGCAAGCATAAAAAATTCGGTTAACTCAAAGAAATCATATGGAGGAACATCTTTTGAAAACATTAAGAAAATGGTAAATAAACTTAAAAAGGAAATTAAATGAAAAATTTGTTATTAGTTATAATTGTATTTTTATCTTTAGTCTCATGCGGGAAAAAAGGTGATCCTGAATATAAAGGTAACAGTATGATACAAGGTCAGAAAATTACTATTTAATGAATTATAAAAATAATAATTTTTATATTGAAAAAATTAAAGCAGATAATTTAATTAAAAAGTATGGGTCTCCAATTTATTGTTATTCTAATAAAAGACTGGTTGATAATATTATTAATTTTAAAAATTCATTTAAATCTTTCAATCCTTTAATTTGTTTCTCCGTTAAATCAAATTATAATTCAACAATACTTAGAATAATTAAAGAACATGGACTGGGTGCTGATGTTGTATCTTACGGTGAATTAAAAAAAGTATTATCTTTAGGTTTTAAGCCTAATAGGATCGTATATTCAGGTGTAGGAAAAAAATTTGAAGAATTAAAATTTGCAATTAGCAAAAATATACTTTTAATAAACGTTGAGTCTGAGAGTGAATTAAAAAATATAAAAAAAATAGCTGAAAAATTTAGAAAAAAAGTAAGTGTAGGTTTAAGATTGAACCCTAATATAGATGCAAAAACTAATACAAAGATATCAACAGGTAGAATACAAGATAAATTCGGTTTGAACGGTAATGATATAATCAAAATTTTAAACAAATTTAAAAACTCCAGAAATATTAAAATTAAATGTTTGAGTGTTCACATTGGAAGCCAGATAACACAAAACAAACCCTATAATAATGTACTTGTTGCTATTAATAAAATTTTATCAAAATCTAAATATAAATTTGAATATATTGATCTTGGTGGAGGTATGGGTATTAAGTATATTAAAGATAACAAAAAACTAGATTATTCAAAACTTTCAAAAAATATTCACAAATTTTCAAAAAGAAATAATTGTAAAATTATTTTTGAGCCAGGTCGTTCTATTGTTGGAAATACAGCTGTTTTACTTACAAAAGTAATTTATATAAAAAACAGTTCAAACAAGAAATTTATTATTATAGATGCTGGTATGAACGACTTGATACGTCCTGCTTTATACAACGCTACACATGATATAATACCACTAACTAAAAAATCATCTAGAAATTTTAGCTCTCACGATTTTGTTGGACCAATATGTGAAACATCTGATCGTTTCCTGAAAACAAAAAATTATCAAAAAATTTACGAGGGAGACAATTTAGCTATCAAAGACGTTGGTGCATATGGAATAGTTTTATCCTCAAATTATAATTTGAGACCTCGCCCAGTTGAATTTATTATAAAAAATTCAAAGATTAAAAAGATTAGTAAAAAACAAAGATTAAATGACATAATTTAATTAAATGATAAGAAATATTATTTTTTTATTCGTTTTCTATTTTGGTTTAATATTTCTATTAATTTTATTCATACCAAGTTTAATACTTCCTCAATATATAGTTACACTAGGTGGTAAATTCTTAGGTTATTGGACTGGTTTTTGTCTTAAGTATATAATGGGTACCAAAATTGAGATTAAAGGAATTGAAAATATTTCAATTAATCAAAAATATTTTGTAGCATCTTCTCATCAGTCAATTTTCGAGACTTTTTTTTTACATACAATATTTGATAAACCGGTTTTTATACTAAAGAAAGAACTTATGAAAATTCCTTTATTTGGATGGTATTTAAAAAAAATGGGATGTATATCAATAGATAGAAATAAAATATCTAAAGAAAATCTAAATTTTTCTCATGAAGTAGGTAAGGTGATTAATGACACAGATAAAATCCTAATAATTTTTCCACAAGGTACTAGAAAGAGTTTTGATGATAGATCAAAATTTAAAAAAGGTTTTTCAAGAATTTACAATGATTTAAATATTGCGTGTTTGCCAGTCGCTATTAATTCTGGAAGAGTATGGCCCAAACAAGGTAAATTAATTCCAAATAAAAAAATCACTATTTCAATTTTAAGTATGGTGTCTCCAGGAATTAAACAGAATGAGTTAACAAATCAGGTGGAAAAAAATATATATAATGAACTTGATAAAATATCTTAAAATTATCCTTTCATTGGCATTATTACAAAAATACTGTCAAAGTCACTTGGGTCCTTTATTAGTGCTGGTGATGAAATATCATTTAAGTATATTTCTATATTTTCACCTTCCAACTGACTTGCAACATCAACTAAGTATTTTGAATTAAAACTAATTTCTAAATCATGATCAAAATTAACTGAAAGTGTTTCCTTGCCATCACCACTATTTGCATTATTTACCGACAAATCTAGCTTATTTTTTGACAAACTAAACCTTACACCATCCTTTTTGTCTGTTGAGACCGAAGCTACTCTATCTACGCTATGGTGAAATAATTCTAAATTAGCCTCTAATTTTTTTTTATTATTTTTTGGAATTACTTGTATATAATTTGGAAATTTTCCATCAATTACTTTTGAAGTTAAGGTACTGTTGTTTAAAACAAATTTTATTTTTGACTTAGAATTATGTATTTTTATATTTCCATTAAAATTTTCTAATAGTGAACATAATTGATAGATAGTTTTTTTTGGCAAAATTATTGGTTCAAAATTAATTTTTTCATCAAGTCTCATTTTAGAAATTGACATTCTATGCGAATCTGTTGACACAGCGGTAAGATAATTTTTTTCATCGTTCTGTGTAAAATGTAAAAAAATACCACTTAAGTAATGTCTTGTCTCATCATTTGAAATAGAAAACTTACACTTATTCAAAAGCTTCAAAAACTTTTGCGAGTTAATTGTTATACTCTCACTATTTGCATGGTCCTCAGATAATGGAAATTCCTTTGCATCTATACAATTTAATTTAAAAATCGATTTCTCAGACTCGAGTTGGATCTTGCTATCAGAAATCTTTTCGACATTTATTTTTTTTCCAACTGAAAATTTCCTAACTATATCGTGCATTATAGTTGAGTTAGTTGTAGTTTCTCCCTCCTCATTTATGTCTGCGTTAATAATATTATGAATAAAAATCATATCTAAATCAGTTGCAGTTATTTTTAGAATCTTATTTTTTGCTTCGATTAAAACGTTCGATAAAATCGGCAATGTGCTTCTTCTTTCAATAACATTTTGGCAAAAACTGAGTGATTCTTGTAAATCCTTTTGATTAATACTAAATTTCATTTTCTTTTTTATATAAAATCTGATTTTTTAGATAA
The DNA here is from genome assembly GCA_902614905.1 of uncultured Pelagibacteraceae bacterium. Taxonomy (GTDB): domain Bacteria; phylum Pseudomonadota; class Alphaproteobacteria; order Pelagibacterales; family Pelagibacteraceae; genus Pelagibacter. The sequence goes on from CACMMN010000003.1 coordinate 77,720, forward strand.
CTAATTCCATTTGATATTTCATTATCATCACTTTTTAACTTCTCTATTGTTTTTACGGAATGGATTACTGTAGTGTGGTCCCTATTTGAAAATTCTCTACCTATCTCAGGTAATGACTTAGTAGTAAGAATTTTAGATAAATAAATAGCTACTTGCCTAGGTCTTACAAGATACCTAGACCTTCTAGAAGAAAGCATTTCATTTTTGCTTATTTTAAAATACTTGCATACCAAAGTTTGAATATTATCAATGGTAATTTTGGTCTCATTTATATTTAACAAATCTTTTAAAATTATCTTAATCTCGTTAAGATTTGGCACTCTATTATAAATTCTTGAAAATGATGCTACCCTATTTAAGGCTCCAACTAATTCTCTAATACTATTTCGTATTTCATTGCTTATAAATGTTAAAATCTCTTCAGACAATTGTAATTTCTCACTGTATAAAATGTTCAATTCGTCAATTTTTTTTCTTAAAATTTTTAATCTTAAATCATGTTCAGGGCTTTGAATATCAACTACCAAACCTCCCGAAAATCTTGATTTGATCCTCTCTTGAATTTTAACTAGTTTATTTGGTGGTCTATCAGCTGATAAAATAACTTGTGAACCCTTTTCCAATAATGAATTAAAAGTATGGAAAAATTCCTCCTGCATTGCCTCTTTTCCATTCATAAATTGAATGTCGTCAATAATTAGTACATCGGTATTTCTAAAATTATCTTTAAATTTTACCATTTCATTTGATTTAATAGACTTAACGAATTGATACATAAATCTTTCTGCTGATATAAATGTGACTTTTTTATCTTGCTTAAGTTTAAGCCCAATCGCATTTAATAAATGTGTTTTTCCCATACCAACACCAGAATATAGGTAATAAGGATTATAATGTGAGATATTCTCAGAAACTTTTTTAGATGCCTCAAAAGCAAGCTTATTACTTTCTCCAATAACAAAATTTTCAAATGATTTATTCTGATCTATTCTATTGTATTGAAGGAATGAGTCTTTAATGAATGATATTTTATTTTCTGAATTCGTGTGAATATTATTTTTAATACTATCTATTTTATTTTCTATCTTAAACTCGATTCTAATTATTTCTTTATTAAACTTTTTAATTGTTCCTAAAATTTGATCTAAATATCTAGATACAATCCAGTCCCTAATAAATCTTGTAGATACAGAAACTAAAATATGATTTGTAAATTTTTCTTCAAATACAATTTTTTTTAACCAACTTTCGTAAATTTCATTTCCAAATTGATTGCGTAATTCTTTTTGAATGATTTCCCAATTAAAATTTTTATCTATATTTACATTTAAATTATTTTTCATTGGGAGTCTCATCTAAAATCTTAGTCAAAAATATTCAATAAAATTTTTTGATTTAAAAAAAAAAAATAAAATCCTTAATTGAATAAATTAAAAATTGAATTTGAAATTTTTAGGATAGTAAAAAAATAATTACTAAAACTTTAGATATTTTCTTAAAATTTATTTGACTCAACATGTAGTTAGATTGATTTTAATCTGATTATATATAGTGTGAGTAAATTTAAAGTTGTTTTTTTTTGGTAACTATAGGTTGATTAAATAGCGCTAATCTTTCTAGTAATCCTTGAAATGTTTCTTGAAGCATTTCCTTTTTTAATAATACCAGTTTTAGCTATCTTCATGAGTTCTGAATTCAACTTAGGCAAGTAGGCAAGTGCTTTTTTTTTGTCTTTATTTTCAATTAGACCGTTCATTTTTTTTAAAGCTGTCTTGTATCTGCTTTTTCTGGCTTTGTTCACAGAAGTTTGTTTTCTTATTCTTCTTATTCTTTTGATTGCTGATTTTGTATTTGCCATAAACCGCGATGGTATAACCCTAGAAAGAGACGCGGTCAATATTTTTTTTAAAATTGGCAAAAATTACAAATAAAAGTTGACCTATTTGATATATACCTTTTTTTTATAATTCCCTTACATTTACGTTTAGTACATTTCAGATTTTCCCTATTATAAACTGTAAATTTAGTTTGAAAACTCCCTCCGCCACCAGAAACACCTTTAAAGTCTTTGATAGATGAGCCACCAAATTTTATCGCATTCCTAAGGGTTATTCTAGAAAATTTAATTATTTTTTTTAATTCTACTAAGCTTAATTTTCTAACACTTTTCATAGGTGAAATTTGTGATTTATATAATATTTCATTTGCATAAATATTTCCTATGCCTGAAACAATTTTCTGGTCTAATAAAAAGTTTTTTATATTTTTTTTTCTATCTTTAATCTTATTTTTTAAATACACCAAATTAAATCCTTTATCTAAAGCCTCAGGCCCAATCCTTGTAAAATAGCTATTAAAGTCATGTTTATTTTTTAATATTTTGAAATAACCAAACCTTCTAGGATCATTGTAAATTAATTTGATTTTATCAAACTCGATAATTATATGATTATGTTTTTTCGGCAAAGTTGGATTACTATAAAAACTTAGATTTGTGACATTTTTGTTAGATGGAATATGTAAGGTTCCTGACATGCCTAAGTGTATAATTGTGTAAAAATTATTACCAAAATCGAAAATGATATATTTAGATTTTCTTGTAATATTTTTTACAATTTTATTTTTCAAAATACTTTCAAAATTTGTAGGGAGCTTGAACCTTAAATTAGGATTGTTAACAATAATTTTAATAATTTTACGGTTTTTAATCGTTTTTTTTAGTGAACGTGTGACTACTTCTACTTCTGGTAATTCTGGCATTTAATATTATATTAATAAAAATAATATTATTACTATGCAGCAGAATCTTCAGCAAAAAAAAGGTTTAGTGAAAAGTGTTTTTGACACAGTTTATAATAAATACGATTTAATGAACGATTTTATGTCTTTAGGTATTCACAGATATTGGAAAAAAGAGTTGATAAGACAAATTAATCCATCATCAAATGATACACTTGTTGATGTGGCTTGTGGTACGGGAGATATCGCAAAACTATTTTCGGACGTTAATCAAAATAAATCAAAAATATTGTGTGTAGATTTTAATCGCAAAATGTTGGATGAAGGAAAAAAAAGATTAAAAACATATAAAAATATTAAATGGAAACTTTCTAATGCCGAAAAACTAAATTTGCCGAGTAATAGTTTTGATTTTTATACAATAAGTTTTGGACTAAGAAATACTAAAAATTTAAATAAATCTATTAAAGAAGCTTACAGAGTATTAAAAAAAGGTGGAAGATTTTTTTGTTTAGAATTTTCAAAAATTCAAAATCAAAATTTAGAATTTTTTTACAAAAATTACTCTAAAATTATTCCAACAATTGGCAAAATAGTTGTGGGGGAAAGTAAACCATACGAATATTTGATACAAAGTATTGAAAATTTTGTAAATCAAGAGGAATTAATTGAAATTTTAAAGAGTAATAAATTTTATAAACCAAATTATAAAAATCTTTCAGGTGGTATAGTTTCGATACATTCAGGTTGGAAAATATGATTAATAGAATTATTATATTATTTAAAATTGCAAGAAAGATAGGTTCATCAGATATTATAGAAATTGTTGATAAATCCCACAAAGTTCCATTTTTTATCAAATTATTTTTTAATTTAGTTTCATTATCTTTTACTAAAAACCAAAAAAAAACAAGGAACACAAATGATCTGAGCTCAACAATTCAGGATTTGGGAACTACTTTTATAAAGCTTGGACAATTTTTAGCAACAAGACCGGATATCATTGGAGAAGAACTTACAAAAAATTTAGAAAAATTGCAGGACAAATTACCTCCATTTTCAAAATTGTTAGCAGAAAATATTATACGAGATGAGCTTGGAGAATTAACAGCAAAAAATATAATTGAATTCTCTGACCCTATTGCAGCAGCATCAATTGCACAAGTTCATAAAGCTAAGATAAACGAGGGTAATACCATAAAAGATGTAGCTATAAAAGTTTTAAGACCAAATATTAAAGAAATATTTAATTCTGAAATTGATGCAATAATGATGTTAGCATATTTAGTAGAAACGTTTATTCCAAAAACTAAAAGATTAAAATTAATTGAAGTTGTCTTTTTATTTAAAGAAATAACAAATCACGAAATGGACTTAAGATTTGAGGCGGCGGCGGCTAACGAATACTTAGAAAATACAAAGAATGATTTAGGTTTTAACGTACCTAAAATATACTGGAATTTTACCAGTGAGAGTGTACTAACTTTAGATTGGGTTGATGGTATATCTATAAGAGAGAAAGATAAATTAATCGAGAGTGGAAAAAATACCTCAAAAATTGCATCTGATTTAATACAACATTTTTTAAGACAGGCTGTTAGAGACGGTTTTTTCCACGCTGATATGCATCAAGGAAATATTTTTATAAATTCATCAGGCCAAATTGTACCAATAGATTTTGGGATAATGGGCAGAATTGATAAACTTAATAGAAGATATCTAGCTGAAATATTATTTGGTTTTGTAAGTCGAGATTATAAGAAAGTAGCCGAGGTTCATCTTGTTGCAGGATTAGTGCCAAAAAATGTCTCAGTTGATGAACTTGCTCAAGCGCTAAGATCAATTGGAGAACCAATATTTGGTCAGAGTGTAAAAGATATATCTGGTGGAAAATTGTTAAAACAATTGTTTGACATAACCGAAAAATTTAACATGCAAACGCAGCCACAACTTTTGTTGTTGCAAAAGACAATGGTTGTTGTGGAAGGGGTTTCAAGAAAATTAGATCCAAATACTAATATTTGGGAAACCTCAAGACCTGTATTAGAAAATTGGTTAAAAGAAACTAAAGATCCAATTAAAAATGTTGTAGACTCTTTAAAAGATTCTGCAGAAATTTTAAAAAAAATTCCAGAATTTCCAAAAGTAATGGAAAATGCAAATCAAGCTTTGGTATTCTTAGCTAGTGGTCAAATTCCACAAAATACCAATTCTTATTCCTCGCTAACTGAAAAGAAAAACGAGATGAAATCTCTGAGAAACCAAAGTATTATTGGTTTATTAATACTTGTTTTTTTAGGCGTCATAGTATTTTAATTTGTTATGAATTTTTTAGAAAAAAAGAAAATATTGCTTATAATTTCTGGCGGAATAGCTGCCTATAAATCATTAGATTTGATTAGATCTCTTACGAAGCTCCAGTGTGAAATTAAAACTATACTTACAAAAGGTGGTACTGAATTTGTTACACCTTTATCTGTTGCATCACTTTCAAAAAATAAAGTTTATTCAGATATTTACTCTGCTGAAAATGAGACTGAGATTGATCACATTTCTCTATCAAGATGGGCAGATTTAATATTAATAGCTCCAGCTACTTCAAATATAATTGCTAAAATGAGTCAGGGTATTAGCGATGATTTAGCAACAACTGTTGTACAAGCATCTAACAAAAACATATTTGTTTGTCCTGCTATGAATGTGAGGATGTGGGAACATGCATCAAATAAACAAAATATAGAAAAAATAAAAAGTTATAATTACAGAATCATAGGTCCATTTAATGGAGAAATGGCATGTGGAGAATACGGTGACGGGCGCATGGCTGATATAGAATACATACTTAAAGAACTTGATAATTTTTTTAAATCTAAAAGTAATAACAAAAAATTTAGAGCAATTGTTACAGCAGGCCCTACACGAGAATATATAGACCCAGTTAGGTATATTTCAAACAGATCAAGCGGTAAACAAGGATACGAGATAGCTAAATCATTATTTAATAATGGTATTGAGACAACTTTGATCTCTGGTCCATCAAAACTTATCCCTGATCCAAACATCAATTTTTTAAAAGTAAATACTGCTGAAGAAATGTATAAGAAAACAGTAGAAAGTTTACCATGTGATGTTGCTATTTTCTGTGCAGCTGTAGGTGATTTTAAAGTAAAAAATCTAAGTGAAGATAAGATTAAAAAAAATAAAGATCTAAATTTAGATTTTGAAAAAAATATAGATATTTTAAAATTGATATCTAAAAATAATAATAAGCCAAAATTAGTTATAGGTTTCTCAGCTGAGACTAGTAATTTACACCTTAACAGTAAACAAAAGCTGCAAAATAAAGGTTGTGATTGGATAATAGCTAATGATGTTAGTAAAAAAGATATTGGGTTTGATTCTGATTTTAATGAGGTCTCAATATTTTATAAGGACAAAAATGTTGGAGATGAAATTATTCCAAAAACTTATAAATCAGTAGTAGCTGATGAGATTGTAAAAAGGGTTATCAATCAGCTAAATTTGATTTAATGGTCAAAATATTAATTAAAAAGACTAATAGAAAAGTAATTACTCCAAAATATAAAACAGATGGTTCATCTGGGGTTGATTTGTCTGCATTTTTAGATAAAGAAGTTGTAATTAAACCAAACAGCTCAGCGTTAATTCCAACGGGGTTGCAAGTTGCAATATCTGAGGAATTGGAGATTCAAATAAGACCTAGATCAGGTCTGGCTGCAAAAGAAAGCATAGGTGTATTAAATTCTCCTGGCACTATAGATAGTGACTATAGAGGTGAATTAAAAATTATTTTATTTAATCATGGTAAAAAAGATTTTGTAATTAATAATGGTGATAGGATTGCTCAAATGGTTCTAGTTCCAATTCTTAAAATGGAATTCGAGGAAGTTGATAGTTTACCTGAAACTATTAGAGGTCAAGGTGGTTTCGGGTCCACAGGAAAAAAATGAGCCTTACAAATAATGAAATAGAGAGATACTCAAGGCAAATTATTCTTAAAGATATAGGTATTAGTGGACAAAAAAAACTTAAGAAATCAAAAGTTTTAATCGTTGGTCTTGGAGGACTAGGTTGTCCAGCAGCAGAATACTTAAGTCGAGCTGGGGTTGGAACAATAGGCTTAATTGACCATGATAAAGTTAATTTATCTAATATCCATAGGCAATCTATATTTACGACTAATGATATAAAAAAATACAAAGTTGATGTTGTAAAACAAAGAATAAAAAAAGTTAATCCTCACATTAAAATAAAAAGCTTTAAGAAAAAAATTGATGATTTTAACACAAAAGAAATAATACAATCTTTTGATATAATAATAGATGGGACCGATAACTTTAGTAGTAAATTTTTAATAAACAAATTTTCCAAAATTTCAAAAAAAGTTTTAATTTCAGGGGCAATAGGAAAATTTGATGGACATATTTTTGGGTTCAATTTTTCAAAAAAACCAAAACCTTGCTTGGAGTCTTTTTACCAGGGTACACCTGATGATGACTTAGCTACTTGTGAAGAAGATGGAGTAATTGGTACAGTTGCAGGTATAGTTGGCAATATTCAAGCTAATGAAGCTATTAAATATATTTTAGATGTTGGAAAGTGTTTAAATGGAAAAGTTTTAATTATTAATTTATTGAGTTTAGAATTCAGAATATGCGATTTAGTACAATAAATACGTTTAGGATAATATTTATAATTTTTTTTTTAATTTTTTTAGATAACACAAAAGCAGAAGAAAATTACTTTCTTTCTCTGAAATATAATAAGGTAAATGTAAGATATGGCCCTGGGTTAGACTACCCAATCAAATTTGTATACTTAAAAAAAAATTTTCCAGTTGAAGTAATTGATGAAAAGGAAAATTTTAGAAAAATTCTAGATTATAAAAATAATGGTGGATGGGTTCATAGGTCTCAGCTAAAAAAAAACAAATCATTAATTGCACTTCAAGAAAAAATACTCTTTAAAAATTCTACAAAATATTCAACACCAATAGCAGTGATTAATAGCGGTAGATTATTGATTGTAAAAAAAGAAGAAAAAAAATGGTTTAAAGTTGTAACTGAAAACTATGTGGGATGGATTGATAATGAATATTTGTGGGGTAACTAGGACTTTTTACTTTTGCTTGCCCACCACTTATCAAGCACAAAGTACCAGACCGAATTAGCTATTGGTTCAACAATTGCATCGGTCAAGGCAATCATAAAAGATACATCCGCTACAAGCATTAATACTGTAATAGCGATTGCAAAATGACCTATTGTATAAACAATTGTTCTTAATATTGAGCCTTTGTTATTTTTGTAAACGTCTCTACTTACCTCAAATATGCCCTTGGTAAATTCAGTCATTACTTGAATGGACTGTCTAATACACATGCTACTAGGTGTATTCTCGCTTGCTCCCCTCCGTTAAAAAAATTATGGTATTTGGTGTTATTTGTTATCCAAACCCTGCCATCAGCTGGCAAATGTTTTGCAACGTTTTCGATTACCATAGAACAACCTGGGTTTGTTATTATTGGAACATGCAATCTGCACTCTGGATCTTTATGCCAACTTAAAGTAGATCTCGGTTCTTTCAATAATAATCTTACTCTTCCTAATTTAAACTTTTTACTTAAAGTTTCATAAACTTCTTTAAAATATGTTTTTTCAAATTCTGGTAAAAGTTGAGTATATTTATATTCTTCAATTTCTACGTCTCTTGAAACTTCTTTTCCTGTCTCGTCTGCTATGGTCCAATATTTACCTCTAATGTTATTACCTTTAATAGAATTTTCATCATTAGGTATCTGGTTAAGCGGGATTGCGCCAAAGTGTGTAACACCTGGGGAATTAAACTTTTTTTCTTCAAGAATTTTATCTAAATCAGCTCTAAGTTTTTCAATATCAAATTTTAAATTAGGCACTTCGTAGAAGTCTTCAAAGCTTACTTTTGGTGTATTAATTGCAGTTTCCATTTTATTAATTTAATTTCAGATCAAATCTGTCAGAATTCATGACTTTTGTCCATGCTGAAACAAAGTCGTTAACGAATTTTTTAGATGAGTCATTGCATGCATAAACCTCAGCTAATGCTCTTAATTGTGAGTTTGAACCAAATATTAAATCCACTCTAGTACCATGCCATTTAACTTTGTTTGTTTTTCTATCTTTTCCTACAAACAATTGCTCGGATTTATCTGTTTCTTTCCATGTAATATTCATATCTAAAAGATTAACAAAATAGTCGTTTGTTAAAGTCCCTGGCTTTTTAGTAAAAACTCCATTTTTTGAATGATCAAAATTAGTATCTAGCACTCTCATGCCGCCAACAAGAACCGTCATTTCTGGAGCTGTTAAACCCATCAATTGTGCTTTGTCTATTAACTTTTCCTCAGCTGAAACTGTAGATGTCTCATCTTTATTGTAGTTTCTAAATCCATCAGCTTGTGGCTCTAAAAGACCAAATGAATGGATATCAGTTTGTTCTTGTGTAGCATCTCCTCTTCCTGGGTAGAAAGGCGCATCGACATTTACTCCTGCTTTTTTAGCTGCCATTTCAATACCTACGTTTCCACCAAGCACTATCAAATCGGCTAACGAAACAGATTTTTTCTTATCGTCAAATTTGTTTTTAATTTCTTCTAAAGTTTTGATAACTTTTTTAATCTGTTTTGGATCATTAACATCCCAACTAATTTGTGGCTCTAATGTAACTCTAGCTCCATTAGCTCCACCTCTTTTATCTGATCCTCTGTAAGTTGATGCTGATGCCCAAGCTGTACTTACTAACTCTGATACAGACAATTTAGATTTAGATATTTTAGATTTAAGAGTTTTAATATCTCTTTTCTTTAATTTATATTTTGGTTTTTTTACTGGATCTTGCCATATTAACTCTTCTTTTGGTACCTCGTTACCCAAGTAACATGCTCTTGGACCCATATCTCTATGAGTTAATTTAAACCATGCTCTTGCAAAAGCATCTGCAAATTCAGCAGGGTTATTGTAAAAATGTTTCGATATTGGCCCATACGAAGGATCCATTCTTAAAGAAAGATCTGTTGTTTGCATCATTGGTGGATGCATTTTATTTTTATCATGAGCATCGGGAACCATTTTAATTTTTTGGCCATTTTGTTTTGGTGTCCACTGATGAGCTCCCGCAGGACTTTTTGTTAATTCCCATTCATGATTAAACAAACAATCAAAGTAACCCATGTCCCATTTTATAGGTGACTGTGTCCATGCACCTTCAATACCACTGCTTATAGTGTCAACACCTTTTCCTGATTTATAATTACTATTCCATCCAGTCGATTGATCTTGAATTCTTGATGCCTCTGGATCTGGACCTTTATGAGACTCGGGTGCTGCTCCGTGTGATTTTCCAAATGTATGACCTCCAGCAACCAAAGCAACAGTCTCATAATCATTCATTGCCATTCTTCCAAATGTTTCTCTGATGTCATGAGCAGCTAAAAGTGGATCAGGATTTGCATCAGGACCTTGAGGATTTACATAAATTAATCCCATATGTGAAGCTCCAAGTGGTTGTTCTAAATCTCTTTTTCCACTGTATCTTTCAACGCCCAACATTTCTTTTTCAGATCCCCAATAAATATCATCTTCTGGTTCCCAAATATCAACTCTTCCTGCACCAAAACCAAAAGTTTTAAAACCCATTGACTCTAAAGCTACATTTCCAACTAAGATAAATAAATCAGCCCATGAAATTTGTTTTCCGTACTTTTGTTTAATCGGCCAAAGTAATAATCTTGCTTTATCTAAATTGACGTTGTCTGGCCATGCATTCAATGGTGCAAACCTTTGATTACCTGTTCCAGCTCCACCTCTACCATCGCCAGTTCTATAAGTTCCAGCTGCATGCCAAGCAAGTCTAATAAAAAAAGGTCCGTAATGACCATAGTCTGCTGGCCACCATTCTTGTGAGTCTGTCATTAATTTTGTTAAATCTTTCTTTAATGCTTTGTAATTTAATTTTTTAAATTCTTTGGCATAATTAAATTTTTTATCCATTGGATTAGTTAAATTAGAATGCTGACTTAATATCTTTAAATTCAAACTATTTGGCCAAAAGTCTCTATTTGATTGTCCTCTACCCGCAGAAAACTTAGCTGTTGTACCTGCTCCTGTTACTGGGCATTTGCTTAATTCTGTGTTTTTGAAATCTTTATTTGTAAACTCTGTGCTCATGTATCTCCTTTATTATATTTTATAATAATTCTAAATAAATTTGTCAACAGTTTAGAACTATTATAATGTAGAAATTGAATTAAGATTTGTCGTCTTCGACTTTAACAAGAACTTCTACTGACTTAATTTTTTTTCCAGGAATTCTTGTATTAATTTTAACTGGCTCAACATCTGCATCATCTATATCTATTAAATCTTTTTGGGTCTCATCATAGAAATGGTGGTGATGCGACGTATTGGTATCAAAATAACTTTGATCAGAATTAATTGGTATCTCTTTTAAGTACCCTTTATTTTTGAAAGCATGAACTGTGTTATAAACAGTTGCAAGTGAGATTTTGTCATTTGTTGACTTACTTATTCTTTTAACAAGTTCGTTAATAGTAAAATGAAAAGTCTTATGTGTATTAAACAGAACTTCGCAAATTTTTATTCTTTGTTTCGTTGGTCTTAAGCCAGAACTTCTTAATTTTTCTATATATTGGCTATTATTTAACATAGTAATTTATAACTATTCTAAACTAAATCTATATTATATTTTTGCTAAATCAAGTATTAAGGATATCGAAAAATGAAAAAAAGCTCATACACTTATGACGATTTAATCAGTTGTGCTAATGGTGATCTTTTTGGTCCAGGTAACGCAAAATTACCTGCACCCCCGATGTTAATGTTTGATAGAATCACAGAAATTAGTGAAAACAAAGGTGAATTTGGTAAAGGATTTATTGTTGCTGAATTAGATATAAAAGATAGTCTATGGTTTTTTGACTGTCATTTCAAAAAAGATCCTGTAATGCCAGGATGCCTTGGATTAGATGCAATGTGGCAGCTTGTAGGGTTTTATTTGGGATGGCTAGGAAATCCTGGAAGAGGAAGAGCTCTAGGAGTTAACACGGTAAAGTTTACCGGCGAAGTTCTTAAAAATGTCAAAAAAGCAGTTTATGAGATTAATATGAAAAGAGTTCTTATAAAAGAAGGTACTACTGTAGGTTTAGCAAATGGAATTTTGCTGGCAGACAACAAAAAAATTTACTCAACAGAAAATTTAAAAGTAGGTTTATTTAAATAATGAAAAGAGTTGTTGTAACAGGGATAGGTGTTGTTTCTTGTTTAGGGAACAACCAAGAGGAAGTTTATCAATCACTATTAAATTCAAAATCAGGAATTTCTTTTTCAGAAGAATACAAAGAATATAATTTAAAGAGCCACGTGCATGGTAAGCCAAATATCAATCTTGAAGATCATGTAGATAGAAAATTTATAAGATTTATGGGACCAGGATCAGCTTATAATTATATTTCTATGGCAGAGGCAGTAAAAGACTCTGGTCTAGAAGAAAAAGATGTAAGCAATACTTCAACTGGAATGATTATGGGATCAGGTGGCCCTTCTATTGAAAATGTTATTTTAGCAGCAGACAAAACTAGAGCAAAAAGTCCCAAACGTATGGGTCCGTTTATTGTTCCAAGAACAATGTCTAGTACAGCATCAGCAACCTTAGCTGTACCATTTAAAATTAAAGGTATTAATTACACAATCAGTTCAGCATGTGCAACAAGTGGCCATTGTATTGGTAATGCAATGGAAATAATTCAATTAGGAAAACAAAAAATAATTTTTGCTGGTGGAAGTGATGAAGTGCATTTTGCAATGACAGCAATGTTTGATGCAATGACTGCCCTATCTTCGAAATATAATGATACTCCTGAAAAAGCATCAAGACCTTATGACAAAACTAGAGATGGTTTTGTTATATCTGGTGGGGGTGGAGTTTTGGTACTAGAAGAATACGAACATGCAAAAGCTAGAGGTGCAAAAATTTATGCAGAATTAACTGGTTATGGTGCTACCTCTGATGGTTACGATATGGTTGCTCCATCAGGAGAAGGAGCAGTAAGATGTATGCAGATGGCATTAAGCACGACAAAAAATAAAATCGATTATATAAATACTCACGGAACATCTACTCCAGTTGGAGATATAACAGAATTAAAAGCAGTTGGAGAAGCTTTTAAAGATTACAAACCAAAAATAAGTTCAACTAAATCTTTAGCTGGTCACTCTTTAGGCGCAACCTCAGTGCATGAAGCTGTTTATAGTTTAATAATGATGAAAAATAAATTTATTGCTGCATCTGCAAATATTCAGGATATGGATGATGAAGCAAAAAATTACCCAATAGTAACTAAAGTTGAAAAAGATGTTAATTTAAATTCTGTAATGTCTAACAGTTTTGGTTTTGGTGGAACTAATGCAACTTTAGTATTTGAAAAGGTTTAATAATGAGTTTGATGAAAGGTAAAAAAGGATTGATTATGGGTGTTGCTAACGAACGATCAATTGCTTGGGGTATATCTCAAAAGCTTGCAGAATCTGGAGCAGAACTAGCATTTACCTATTTAGGTGAAGCATTAAAGAAAAGGGTTGTTCCTTTAGCGGAAAAATTAAACTCAAATGTTACTTTTAGTTGTGATGTTGAAAAAAAAGAGGAAGTAACAAAATTATTTGAAGATATAAAATCTAAATGGGGTGAAATAGATTTCGTAGTTCATGCAATAGCATTTTCAGATAAATCTGAATTATCAGGGGAATATCTAAATACAACTAGAGAAAACTTTTTAAGAAGTATGTTAATCTCTTGTTTCTCATTTACAGAAGTTGCAAAAGAAGCATCTAAAATCATGAAGCAAGGTGGGAGTATGATTACGTTAAGTTATGAAGCCAATAAAGCAATTCCTAATTATAACGTGATGGGAGTATGTAAGGCTGCACTTGAGGCAAGTGTGAAATACCTTGCAAGAGACTTAGGTTCAAAGGGTATTAGAGTAAATGCAATAAGCGCTGGACCCATTAAAACTTTAGCAGCATCAGCTATTGGAGATGCAAAATTTTTATATAAATGGAATGCTGATCATTCCTTTCTGAAAAGAAACGTTGATAATCTTGATGTTGGAAATTCTGCTTTATACCTATTAAGCGATATGGCTGGAGGTGTCACTGGTGAAATACACTATGTTGATGCTGGTTATAATAAGGTAGGAATGCCAGATCCAAAAAATATTACTTAAGTGTAAGGGGCGTTCTGTTGCCAGGTGCCCCCATACCCCAATCTTAATTAAATGTTTTTAGGCTCTTTTTTTAAATGCCCAACAACTTTTCCAGAGTTTTTTCCAGATTTAATAACGTATCCGCTTGTACCATTGCCATTAGCTTCAACAGATTTTAAATTTCGGAACATTAATTGATTTAGCCTAGCGATCTTTGAGCCTCGGCTAAACGAATTAAGAACTCTGTGCATTCTTTTCATACACACTCCTTGTTAGTTTTTCCAAAACTCGCTTTTAACCGATGCGATATCGGTCTCTTTATCACCATGAGATATGGTTAGAGAAAGCTTACATTTTTAAAAAGTTATTGCAACTACTTAAGGAATATCAAGCGCAAAATGAACAGAGATTTAAATGAAGTTAAAAGCGCTAAAACCAATAGAAAATATGACTGCTAACCAAATAAGACCTTTTATAAAAAAGAAAGCAAAACCTCCAATAGCTAAATATTTACCGTATTTATTCTTAGATAAAATATTTTTAAAATTTGATAATGAGAACATTGGTTAAACAGCTGCTTGTTTTATAGATAGTTTAACTTTACCTCTATCAAAACCTATGACTTTTACTTTTACTTCATCTCCTTCTTTGACAACATCAGTAACTTTAGCAACTCTTTTGTCAGCTAGTTCTGATATGTGCACAAGTCCATCTTGTTTGCCTAAGAAATTAACAAATGCACCAAACTCCATAATTTTCATAACTTTACCGTTATAAATTTTATTAAGTTCGGCTTTAGCTGTTAAATCTTTAATCATTTGCATTGCTTTATTTCTTGAGTCTTCATCTGGTGCCGCAACTGTGACTTCACCTTCATCATTGACATCAACTTTAGCTCCTGATTTTTCAACAATCTCTCTAATTGTTGCACCACCTTTTCCAATAACTGTTGCTATATCTTTCTTTTCTACAATTATTTTTTCCATTTTAGGTGTATGTTTTCCTACATCGTCTCTTGATTTAGATAATGCTTTATTCATCTCATCAAGGATATGTACTCTACCGTCTTTAGCTTGTTTTAAAGCTTGCTCCATAATTTCAAATGTAATTCCTGTTATTTTTATATCCATTTGCAAAGAAGTAATTCCATCTTTTGTACCAGCAACTTTAAAATCCATATCACCTAAATGATCCTCGTCGCCTAAAATATCTGAAAGAACACTAAAATCATCTCCCTCTTTAATTAATCCCATTGCTATACCAGCAACTGGTTCTTTAATTGGTACACCTGCATCCATAAGCGCTAAAGATGAACCGCAAACAGTAGCCATTGATGAAGAACCATTAGACTCTGTTATTTCTGAAACTATTCTAAATGTATATGGGAAACTTTCTTTTGTAGGCAAAGATGAGTTTATTGCTCTCCATGCTAATTTTCCATGGCCTATTTCTCTTCTTCCAGTTCCTATTCTGCCAGTTTCTCCAACTGAGAAAGGTGGAAAGTTATAATGAAGCATAAATCTCTCACGTTGTAGACCCTCTAAACTTTCAATCCTTTGTTCATCATCAGATGTCCCTAGAGTTGTTGTAACAATTGCTTGTGTTTCTCCTCTAGTAAATAATGCCGATCCATGAACTCTTGGCAGTATTCCAACTTCACATTTAATTGGTCTTACATCAGACAAACCTCGGCCATCAATACGATTTTTATTTTTTAGTATGTCAGTTCTTACAATGCCTTTTTCTAGATTTTTCAATTCATGCATGACATCTAGTTCCGAATAATTTTCATCTTCTTCATATAACTTTTTAGCTTTTTCAGTTACCTCAGAAATTAAATTTGATCTTTCTTGTTTATCTTTAATAGAAAATGCTTTTTTCAGATCTTTAGTAAATTCACTCTCTAACTTTTTCTTAACTTCTGATAAGTCCTTCTTTTCGACAACCCAATCAGGTTTTTTACATTCTTTTGCAAGCTCTTCGATCATTTTTATTACAGGAATAAAACCTTCGTGGCCAAATTTTACTGCATCTAGCATTTGTTGTTCTGTTAGACCCTTTGCTTCAGACTCAACCATCAAAACAGCATCTTTAGTTCCTGCTACAACTAAATCTAGTTTTGAATTTTCTAATTCTTTTTTAGTAGGATTTAAAACATACTTTCCACCTATAAAGCCTACTCTAGATGCGCCTACTGGTCCCATAAATGGCATTCCAGATATTGCTAATGCAGCTGATGATGCAATAATCGATAAGATATCAGCTTCATTTTCTTTATCATAAGAAATTACTGTTGGTAATAATTGAACTTCATTCCTAAATTCACTTGGAAACAAAGGTCTAATAGGTCTGTCAATTAGTCTTGAAATAAGAGTTTCGCTTTCTGTTGGTCTCGCCTCTCTTTTAAAATATCCACCAGGAATTTTTCCTGCTGCGTAGTACTTTTCTTGATAATTTACCGATAATGGAAAATAGTCTACATCAGGATTTACTTTTTTTGCTCCTACGACAGTTGCTAGAACAACCGTTTCGCCACATGTAGCAATTATTGCTCCATCTGCCTGCCTCGCAATTTTTCCAGTTTCTAAACTAATTTTCTTTCCACTAACTTCAACTTCCTTTTTAAAAATTTTAAACATTTATTTCCTTAAATTTAATTTAGTTAATATATTTTTGTATGACTCAATCTTATTTTTCTTTAAATAATCTAGTAGTTTTTTTCTTTTGTTGACTGCTTTTAATAATCCAACAGATGAGTGTTTGTCTTTTTTGTACTGTTTAACATGTTTTGATAAAGATTCTATTTTATCTGTTAAAAGAGCTATTTGAACCTCTGAAGAACCTGTGTCTTTTTTGTGTAAGCTTACCTCTGAAACATTTTTTTTCATCGTTTTTCCTATTTGTTAGCTTGTTTTATTAAATTTTCAATTTTTTCCGCATAATCAAAAGACTCATCTTTAACAAAAAATAATTTAGGTAAAAATTTCATTATGATTTTTCTAGATAATACTTTTCTTACAATAAAAGAAAATTCTTTTAGTTTACCTATAATCTCCTCTGAATTTTTACCCCCTAGTGGTAGCACATAGACCTTAGCAGTTTTTAGATCAGGACCCATCCTTACCTCTGTAACTGTAATTTCTTTTGTATTAATACCTGGTATTTTTGCTTCATCTTTTAAAAATATCATGCTTAATGATTGCTTTATCATTTCTCCAACTCTTAATTGCCTTTGAGTAACTGGTCTACCTGCATTCGCCATAATATTAAATTACCCTTTCAGTCGTTGTGGAACTGTAAGCCTCTATAATGTCTTTTTTTTGAAAGTCATTAAAATCTTTAAAAGATATACCACATTCCAGTCCAGCTGACACTTGCTTGGCTTGGTTTTTTTCCCTAAAAATAGTGCCTATTTTACCATTATAAATTATTGATCCATCTCTAATAATTCTTGCCAAAGCGTCTTGTGAAATTTCACCGTCTATTACCTTTGATCCAGCAACTTTTCCTACTTTTGATACTTTAAAAATTTCTAAAATTTCAGCCGAACCAATTACCTTTTCCTCAACATCTGGTGATAATAATCCAGACATATGATTTTTTACAAAATCAATTAATTCATAGATTATATTAAATGAGGAAATTTTAACGTTATTTTGTTCTGCTATTTTTTTTGCTTCCTTACTAGGTTTAACATTAAAGGCAATTAAAATTGCATTTGATGCTTTAGCTAAATTTACGTCTGTCTCAGTTACCATTCCAACATCAGATAAAATTATCTTTACCGTAACTTCATCATGTTTAATTTGATTGATTGCACCTTTTATTGCCTCTGAAGACCCATGCACATCTGATTTTATTATAATATTTAAATCCTCTGACTTTTTATCTTTAAAAGCAGATTCTTGTGTAAACATGGTTAAAGGGTTTTTTGAAGTTTTGGTTTCTTCAATTCTTGCCTCTGATAAAGTCTTTGCCTCTTTTTCTGAGTCAAGAACTAAAAAATCATCTCCAGATTTTGCTGCACCATTTATACCTAATATTTCGACAGGTGTAGATGGTAATGCCTTGTTAATTTGTTTTCCAGTATCATCTATAATTGCTCTAACTTTCCCCCATTTTGTACCACAAACAAAATAATCTCCTTTTTTAAGGTTGCCAGATGTAACTATAATATTTGCTATCGGTCCTCTTCCTATATCAATTTTAGACTCTAGAACTACTCCATTAGAATTACTGTTGAAATCACATTTTAAATCTAATAGCTCCGCTTGTAATAAAATTAGTTCTAGCAATTTATCAATATTTTTTTTTGTTTTTGTAGAAATTTCAACCATTATAGTATCCCCAGATAAATCTTCAGATATTAATTCATGCTCTAAAAGTTGATTTTTAATTTTTTGTGGGTCTGCATCGGGCAGATCGCATTTATTAATTGCAACAACGATAGGGACTTTTGCTGCTTTAGCATGTTTTATAGACTCAACAGTTTGTGGCATTACCCCATCATTTGCCGCAACCACTAACACAACTATATCTGTTAATTTTGACCCTCTGGCTCTCATTTCAGTAAAAGCGGCATGTCCTGGAGTGTCTATAAAAGTAATTTTTTCATTATTTTTAGTGATTTGATATGCGCCTATATGCTGAGTTATGCCTCCAAATTCTCCGGATACAATATTTGTGCTTCTTATTACATCTAAAACTGAAGTTTTACCATGATCCACATGCCCCATAACAGTAATTATTGGTGGTCGGTTTTTTAAATTCTCAGACTTATTATCTTTTATGTTTTTTATTATTTCATCAGTTTTTATTTCCCTAATAGGATTATGGCCAAATTCTTTAACTAAATATTCTGCAGTATCTGAGTCAATTGTGTGGTTTATTGTAACTGCTACACCCATACCCATTAAATGTTTAATTATATTTGAAGACTGCTCAGCCATTCTATTAGCGAGATCTCTGATTGTTATAAATTCAGGTATATTAATATCTCTTTTAATATTTGCATTCGCCTCTTCATTGATTTTGTTTTTTGATACTCTGAGCTCCTTTTCTCTTGCTCTTTTAATCGATGCAAGACTTCTAGATTTAAATTCCAAATCTTCGCTCAAAGCCCTAGATACAGTTAATTTGGTCTCTCTTTTCTTTGTGCTAAATTTTGACTTGTTATCCTTATCTTTTTGGTTATCCCCCCTAATTCCTTTCATAGCTTTTTGCTCAGCTAACTTTCTCCGCTCGTAGTCGCTTAACTTTGATGTTAAGGGCTTAGTTTTAAAGTTTTTTTTGAAATTATTAGGTGATTTATTTAAAGGTTTTGAAAACTTTCTTTCATTGAATGAAAATTTTTTTTTACTCTCAAAATTTTGTTGAGGAACAAATGTTTTTTTCAGTTTTCCAGATATTGTTAATTTTTTTTTTTGTTTTTCCATTTTTCATTAGTTAGTTATTGTAAACTTTTTCTCTAGCTTTCATTATAAGCTCATCTGCCTCTGAGCGAGATAATGCAAAATCTTCTAAATAACCATTAATTTTGACTTTTTCCCCTTTTATTATGTCAAATCCTCCTATTAGTTCATCAGATGCAAGATCTGCAAAATCATTTAAGGTTAATATTTTTTTCTCACCTAAAGTTAAAAGCATTCCTGGTGTTAAGCCTTTATGTTCAATAAGATCTGCTTCTAATCCTAAATCTTTAATTTTCTTTTGAATTTCCTCTTGATTTTTTTTGTTAAACTCTATTGCTCGCTCAATTAACTCTTTAGCAGTATCATCCTCTATACCCTCAATTTTTACTAAATCACTTAATTTACTATCTTTAATCAAATCAATTGTTGAAAATCCCTCTGCTACTAAAAGCTGACCAAGCGTTTCGTCAACTTCTAAATATTTCATGAGATTTTCTGTTCTATCTTTGAACTCTTCTTGTCTTTTATCAGATTCTTCTTTGTCAGTCATGATATTTATTTCGTAATCAATAAGTTTAGTCGCTAGTCTAACATTTTGACCTCTTCTACCGATTGCTTTACTTAAATTTTCTTCTGTTAAAATAACATCTAGTTTCTTTTCTTCTTCATAAATGTTGACCTTTTGAACTTCTGCAGGTGAAAGTGCGTTTGAAGCTACCACTGATATGTCTTCAGACCAGTTTACTATATCTATCTTTTCTCCCTGTAATTCATTTACAACTGCTTGAACTCTACTACCTCTCATTCCTACACATGCGCCTACTGGATCTAATGAAGTATCTATAGCTTTAACACAAATTTTCGCTCTGCTACCTGGATCTCTAGCTGACGATTTTATTTCAATTAATCCATCATATATTTCTGGAACTTCTTGAATAAAAAGTTTTTCCATAAATTTCGGATGTGCTCTAGATAAGAAAATCTGTTGTCCTCTTTGTTCTCTTCTAACGTCATAGCAATATGCTTTTACTCTATCTCCAGCTTTAATATTTTCCCTTGGTATCATTTCATTTTTTTGAATAATTGCCTCTGCCTTTCCTAGATCAACAATTACATTTCCAAATTCTAATCTTTTAACAATTCCACTAAGTATTGTGTCTTTTTTGTCTTTAAAGTCATTAAACTGTCTTTCCTTTTCAGCTTCTCTCACACTAAAACTAATAACTTGTTTAGCCGTCTGTGCCGCAATTCTTCCAAAATCAAATGTGGGAAGGGGTTGCAATATTTCCTCTCCTAATTGTTTTTTATCATTTAAAGCTTTTGCTCTTTCTAAACTAATTTCAGTATTATTATTTTCAGGTTTTTCAACAATTATAAGTTTCCTAAAAATTTCAATATCACCATTATCTCTATTTATATTAACTTTTATTTCATTTTCGTTGCCAAATTTTGACTTAGCGGCCTTCGCAATACCGCTCTCCATAGAATTTATAATCAACTCTTTATCTATAGATTTTTCTAATGCAACCGCCTCTGCAATTCTTAATAATTCTAGCTTGTCTGCTCTTCTATTTAACATATTTTATATTCTCCAAAAAAAAATGGGCCGAAGCCCACTTTGATATATCAACAATGTTATAAGCTTTATAATTAATATTTCTAAATTTTCAACTTATTATTACTTGCTAAAAATGTGTTTTTTATCAACTTTTTCCCAAGAAAAAGAACCATCAGATCCTGGGTCTCTACCAAAATGACCGTATGCAGCAGATTTTTCATAAATAGGTTTATTTAATCCAAGCATTTCTCTTATTCCCCTTGGGCTTAAATCAAAATTTTTTTTTATTAATTCTTCTACATGTTTATTTTTTTCATCATCATTATCAAATAGATCTACATATATTGAAAGTGGTTTTGAGACTCCAATTGCATAAGCTAATTGAATTAAACATTTATCAGCAATTTTTGAAGCTACAATATTTTTTGCCAAATACCT
>CACMMN010000004.1 GCA_902614905.1 uncultured Pelagibacteraceae bacterium
GCATCCTGGAGTATCATCTTTTGGATAAAAGTATAAAACTGTATATTTTGATTTAATTTTATTTAATTCAACTAGCTTATTTGATGTTCCTAATAGCTTAAAATTTTTTGCTTTTTTCATCGTGTAGAATTGCTAATCCATTTTAAAAAATCTTTATTTCCTGAGGAAATTTTAGAAAATATAATACAAGGCACTTCATACGAGTGTATTTTTTTTACCTCTGAAATTATTTTAGATTGTAGTTTTTTTGTTGTCTTTCCCATTATTATTACTTCTTTTGAGAAGTTAACTTTGTTTTTCCACGAAAAAACAGACTGAATGTTGTTAAAAATATTTGCACAAGCAATCAATTTTTTCCTGATTAAAACTGATGAAATTTTTTTTGCTTCTCTAATATTAGTGCAGGTTATGTAAAAAAATATTTGCATCAGTTAATTTTGTTTTCCGCCCAAAGCTTCTTGATATCTACAAAGGGAGATAAACCATAACTTGAATTTACATTGGTTAGATGAACAGAGAGTGTGTTAATTGGTGATATACCAATCTCATTTAACAAAATTTCATTGATATATTTTTCAAAAGGGTCGTGTCTTTTTTCACAAGTTTTTTTTAAATTATCCCAATATTTTTCCAGCATATTTCTAGATATCATAAATGTACATAAAATTTTTTGAACTGTTCTCCAGTGTTGATTACTGCCTATTAAAATATTTGTTTTTTCATTAGACATATAATTAAAAGGATAGTCACAAGGACAAATTATGATATCTTTTTTAATTTGTGAGCTTACCCTTTCATAAGTATTGATCATATCGGTTAAAGAATTTTCAAAATGCAAATAATCGTCTTCTACAAAATAAATTAAATCGCTATTTTCCTTTTTCGCAGTTTCGAAACATTTTAATAGGCTAGATAGGTTTGAAAATGTTTGATCATTTGTATTCTCAAATATTTTTTCCTTATGCTCCTCTTTTTTGTGATTTATAATTAAATATTTTGATTGGTTTTTATTTAAAACATCCTTAATTTTATTTAAGTTATCTGATTTAGAATTGTCATCAATAATCAGTAAGTTAACGTTAATTGATAAATTTTCTTTTTTAAGTCGGTTAATAGATTTTATTAATGAAAACAAACATCTTAATACATATTCAATTTTGGGTTCTTCAAAAATTCTCTTTTTGTTTTGGTCCCAAATGTCTATGTTAGAATTAGTCCTAAATATAATTGACAAATTTTTAATTTTTTTCTTTAATTTTACCTCACCTAAAGGAAGAATTATTGATTTATCTTTACTAGATAATTTTTCATCAAGATTTTTTTCAAGAGTTGGTGAGTAAAATTCGTTTTGATCTATTAATTCGTAACCTATAAACTTAGATAATTTTATAAACAATTTTTTAAAGATGTTTTTTTTCATTTTTTTTGATATTAACAGATTACACATATATGACTATTAAATCATCACAAGATCTAGTTAATAATGCATTAAAAGAAATTAAAACTATTTCAAGCAATGAGGCTGCAAAATTATTTAAGGAAAATAAATGTAATTTAATCGATATTAGGGACATAAGAGAACTTGAAAGAGATGGAAGAGTAAAAAATTCTCTACATATTCCTAGAGGGATGTTAGAATTTTGGATGGATCCATCTAGTCCATATTACAAAGAAGGAAAAATCGATCCAGCAAAAGAAACAATATTATTTTGTGCTGCTGGTTTAAGATCTGCGCTTGCCACCAAAACTTTACAAGACATGGGTTTTAAAAGTGTGTCTCATGTTGATGGTGGTTTTAGTAGTATTAAAGCAAGCGATTTCGAAATTATTTAATTGCCTCATCAATTACATAATCTAATCTATCTTGTCCCCAGTAAATTTTATTATTATAAAAAAAAGTCGGAGCGCCAAAAATTTTTTTTGAAAAAGCTTCACCAGTAAGCAACTTTAGCTTTTCTTTAGTCTCCTTTTTATCAATATCTTGAAAAAATTTATCAACATCAATGCTTATCTCTTTTAATTTTTTTTCAAAAATACTTCTGTCTGATAAATCTAAATTTAACTGCCAGTAGGAGTCAAAAAAAGTATCTATATATTTTTCAAGTAAATTACCCTTTAAAACCAACGTACCTCTCATTAAATATAAAGAATTAATAGGAAATTTTTTATTAAAATAAAAATTGATACCATGTTTCTTTGAAATCATTTCACAATCTTGAATCATAAATTCATTTTTATGACCAATAAATGCATTCGCGGTTATGCCAGCTAATTTGTGTAAACCACCTAAAAGCATGGGTTTGTATAAAAAATTAATTTTTTTATCATCCTTTAATTTTTTAATTTTTTTATGGGCAATGTATGTATATGGACTTGAAAAATCGTAATAAAACTGAATTTCTTTAATCATACAATGATAATTTTTTTGCAAAAAAGATTCTTATCAGCCAATATAAAAATAATCCAATTGGACCTATAAAATATGTAATCAACAATGGAAAAAAAACTAAAAATTTTGACATAGAAAATTTTAAACTATCACTTACAATCCAAGCACCACAAAATAAATTTATCGCTAAAAAATGGCACCAAAACATAATTAAAAAACCTGTTTCAGAAAATAATTCAGACAATTGTTCCAAACCTAGATAAAGATTAAAATTATTCTTAAAATCAAATTCTGTAAGAAAAAAGTAATATAATAAATAAGCATAAATAAATGAAAAAATCATAAATGGAAATATTGACCTAACCATATATTTACTTACACCTGAGCTTGGAAAAAATAATAGCACTAACCAAAAGGGCAGAACACCTAAATTCAACCATAAGTAAATCATTGGAACTGTGAAGAAGGTATTAATTTGCTCAATCATTAAAATTTATAATATATTAAAAATTAAAATGATTCCTATAAAAAATAAAAAAAAGAGTTTTGAAGACACAGTTCAAGAGATGAGAGATTTTTCAATGAAGTATGTTGAAAAGTATGCTCCATCAAAGCAGCAATTAAGGACTTATTTACTTAAAAAATATTTGAAATTTGGAGCTGTGGGTATAAAAAAAAATGAAATTAAAGATTTAATCGATGTAGTCCTGAACGATCTTGAAAACTCTAAATATTTAAATGACAAATTTTATTCTAATAGTAAAGCAAAAAATCTAATTCAAAGGGGTAGCTCAATTAATAAGATAAGAAGTTATTTAATGTCAAAAGGTATTAATCAAAAATTTGTTAAGGAAACTTTAAACAAAATAAAAGATGAAAATGAGGATCAAGATTTTTTTTCTGCTTTAAAAGTGTGTAAAAAAAGACGAATAGGCCCATGTAGAGTAGAAGACAATAGACCATTATTTTATAAAAAAGATATTGCAGTTTTAGCAAGAAATGGTTTCGATTTTGATACATCAAAACGAGTTATGGATCTTTCAAAAGAAGAGTTCGAGAAAATCACTCGTCTTTTTTAGTTTTCTTATTTTTTTCTATTAAATAATAATCAATTTTTGATTTAATAAAATTTTTAACTATCACAAAGACAATTAAGCCAAAAATTGATACGCTAACAATTATAATTAAGATAATTCTTAATTGTTCACTCATTATTAAGCAATCTTGCACTTTTTATTACTAAACTTGGATTTTTAAAATCCTTTTTTCCATACAATATTTCATTTCCGTCCATATCTTTAACCGAACCCCCAGCATTTCTTAATATTGCGTCACCTGCTGCTATATCCCACTCCGAAGCTCTAGGGTCTGCAACATATAAGTCAAACTCCCCAGAGGCAATAGTACAAAACTTATAAGAACTTTTCATTTTTGTTATTTTTTTTAGTTTATATTTATTGTGAACATTTTTTATTTCATCTTTGATATTATCAGAGTAAACTAAAGCACTTAGTTCTTTATTTTTAGAGTCAGCGCCAGAATCTAATTTCGTTTCTACATTATCTTTTAACTCAAAACTATTATTGATACCAAAAGTATAAAATAACCTTTTTTTTGCTGGTGCATTAATAATTGCTATTTCAGGTTTTTTATTAATAATTAAACCAGCGTTTAAAGTAAATTCTTCTTTATTGTTTAAATAGTCATATGTTCCATCTATTGGATCTACCAACCAAAAAGTTGACAGACTATTAGAATTTTTATTCTCAGATACTTCCTCTGAAACAATTGGAATTTCAGGAGTTATTTCTTTTAGTTTATTAATTATTATTTTATTTACCTCTAAATCCCCATTAGTAACGGGAGTATTATCATCCTTTATAATTTTCTTTAAACCCTTATCTCTTAAATCAAGAGCAATATCTCCAGCACTAATAAAAGTTTTGATTAATTCATAAATAATTTTTTTTTTAAACTTATTGTCCATTTGACTTTAACTTAGTTAACTCAACTATATTTGAATTTATTACTTTTTTACCTACATTTTCAAAATTTACTGTCACTTTCCCTTTAATAATAGATTGCACTTGCCCGATTCCCCAGTCTTTTTGTTTGGGATTAACTACTTTGTCACCTGGCTCAAAATCTAAAATCATATAGTTTAACTTATAATAGAAAAAAGTATAATTTCCAAACTTATGAAAAATATTTTAAATTCTCTTGGATTTGAAAAGAGCCCAAAAGATACAACTATAGTTGTTGCAATGTCTGGAGGGGTAGACTCTTCTACTGTTGCAGGCATGATGAAAAAAGAGGGCTATAAAGTAATTGGGATAACACTGAAATTATATGATGACAATAAAGAGGTAGCTGCCTCAAAAACTTGTTGCTCAGGTCAAGATATATTTGATGCCAAAAGAGTAGCTAACAAATTAAATATTGAACACAAAATTTTGTATTATCAAAATAAGTTTAAGGAAGGTGTAATAGACAACTTTGTAGATAGCTATCTTAAAGGAGAAACACCTATTCCATGTGTTCAATGTAATAAGACAGTAAAATTTAATGATTTATTTCAAGAGTCATTAAATATTAAAGCAGATGCTTTAGTTACTGGTCATTATGTTAAAAGTATAACAAAAAATAATCAAACGGAAATGTATAGAGCTGTTGACACAAACAGAGACCAGAGCTACTTTTTATTCAACACTACTAGAGACCAATTAAACTTTTTAAGATTTCCATTAGGAAAATTGTTAAAAAAAGAAACCAGAGAAATAGCACAAAAACTTCAATTAAATGTTGCAGACAAACCTGATAGTCAAGATATTTGCTTTGTGCCAAATGGTGATTATGTATCAGTTATCCAAAAATTCAGACCTGATGCATTTAAAAAAGGAAATATAAAAGACTCTTTAGGTAAAGTTTTAGGAGTACACGATGGGATTGTAAACTTTACTATTGGTCAAAGAAGGGGAATAAAAATCGCAGCAAAAGAACCACTGTATGTTATTGATATAAATTCTGATAAAAACGAGATAATCGTTGGTGAAAAAAAAGAATTAATAAAAAAAAATATTAATTTAAAAAACTTAAATCTTTTAGCAGACGAAATGTGCTTTAATAAAAATATTTTTGTAAAAGTGAGATCTACAGGTAAGCTTTTGAAATCTAAACTAAATTTAAATAATGGTAAAACTTCTTTAACACTATTAGAAGATGAATATGGTATTTCGCCAGGCCAAGCATGTGTTTTTTACCAAAAAGATAAATATGGAGATAGAGTTCTTGGTGGAGGATGGATTACTAAATAATTAATTCTGTTTCTTCCACATAAAGAAAGTTAGAACATAAAACAATATTACCCCTAGAAAAAAATCCCATTCCAAAGCGTGCTTTATATGTTTATTACCTGGCATACTTACTATTGGAATACTAACAATCATTACAAAAACTAAAAAAGATACTAGAATAGCTTTTAATTTAAGAAATTTTAGATTTATAAATTCTAATAATTTATTCTTTATTGAGTAAAAAGTAATTACCAAATAAGCTTGAGCCACTACCTCAAAAATAATAAAGATTAGCATTATTACTCTTCTGAATAATTTATATAGATCATAATCAAATTTAATTCCTAAAAATATAGAATGAATAACTAAACAAATAGCTGAACCTACCCCAAAAATTAAAATTTTTTTTGTATTTTTATGTTCTCCGTGTATGGCTAAAATAATTTTTTTAATATAAAGCCAATATCTTACTAACAAGTAGGCTGTTATAAACATGGCTGGCTTAAAAATTAAGTATGTTGGAAAAACTCTAGCTGTTCTACTTATTGAAGCCCCACCATCTATGTAAGGAATTGTAAAATGAATAACGTGTTCTTTATTTGGAAAAAGATCGTGAAAATTTGTAATTAATATTAAACAAGTATTAATAGCAACGAAGGGAACTATAAAAATCCATATACTAATGGATTTAACTTTGTTTATTGTATCCATTTTGAGTAGATTTATTTTTTCTTATTTTTTTTTCTAGCTCTTCTTTTTTTTGATCCCATTTTTCTTCTACCACGATGTTTCTTTGGGTATCCCATATATAACCTCCATTTATTATTTTATTGACATATATCTTGGATATAGCATTGTCATATTTAGTTATCAAATTTTTTATGGGTTATTCATTTAAAACTTTTTTAAAACATACTGCTAAAGATTTCTATAATCAGTCAGTAAATCCCCCAGTTGTTAGAGCATCTACAATTTTGTTTAAGTCTCTTAATGACATTAGAAAAACTCAAAAAAAACACTTAAAAGATCCTACTGGAGGCCATTTTGATTATGGAAGGCAAGGAACTTCGACAACACATGCATTATCAAAAATTTTAACAAAATTAGAAGAATCATATCATGTTTTCCTAACACCAACTGGTTTTGGTTCCGTTTTTCTTGCAATGTTTAGTGTAGTAAGACCTGGAGATGAAATTCTAGTTTCTGATCCAGTATACAGTCCTACGCGAATATTAACTCAAGATTTTTTCAATGATTTTAATATTAAAGCCATATTTTATAATCCAAGAGATTTGTCCACATTGAAAAATAATATAACAAAAAAAACAAAATTGATATTTGTTGAAAATCCAGGCAGTAACACATTTGAATTTCAAGATCTCTCAAAAATAATTTCTATTGCCAAAAAAAATAAAATTTTTACAGCTATGGATAATACATGGGGAACTCCATATTTTCTAAAACCTATTAAATTAGGATTTGATATGGCTATCGTATCGGCAACCAAATATTATTCTGGACACTCAGATGTAATGGGAGGAAGTTTAGCAGTCAATAAAAGGGTATTTAAATTTGTTCAAAAAGCAGAAAAAATTTCTGGTTTAAGAATGGGACCCGATGATGCTTATTTAATAATTAGAGGTCTTAGAACTTTAGATACGAGATTAGATAGACACGAGATAAATACAAAAAAAATTGCTTCTTTTTTAAGTAAACATAAAAAGATTACAGTTTTATATCCTTATAAAAAAGGAACTAAAGATTATAAGATGTGGAAAAAATATTATAAAGGCTCCTCAGGTCTAATGGGCCTCAAAATAAAATCTAGAAATATAAGCTCCATAGATAGATTTGTTAACTCTTTAAGATTGTTTGGTTATGGTTATAGTTGGGGAGGTTTTGAAAGTTTAGCTTTGCACCAAAAAATAAAAGAACAAGGAAAAAGAAAATACTTGAATTTATCAAAAGATGAACACATTGTTAGATTGCATATTGGTTTGGAAGATCCTAAAGATTTAATAAAAGACTTAAAAAATTCATTAAAATTTATTAAATGAGTTCCGAAAAATTCATAAAAAGTAATTTAGCATTAGTTACTTTAATTGCAGCATCACTTGTAGTTTTTATATCTTTAAGTGTAAGACAAGTGTTTGGCATGTTCTTCATGGACTTTAATGCAGATTTAGGAATTACTAACACTGAATTTGGTTTAGCTATTGGTATACAAATGTTAGGCTGGGGTTTATCTGGCCCAGTTTTTGGAGCAATTGCTGATAAATATGGCGGGAATAAAGCTATATCTTTAGCTTTTGTGTTTTATATTATTGGTATCTACTTTTTGTATAATGGTCCTAATACAGGAATTTACTTTCAAATTTGGTTAGGTGTTCTTGTTGGAATTGGATGTGGTGGAACAGCCATAAGCATACCAATGTCGATTGTCGGTAAGCATTTTCCATTATCAAATAGAACTATCGCGATGAGTATTGTAACGGCAGTAGGGTCATTTGGATATTTTTTATCACCATTATTTACAAATTATTCACTTGGAAATTATGGATGGGTACAAACATTATTTTATTTCATGTTATTTTTGTCGTTAGGTTTTTTGATATCATTTTTTGTTCGTTCGCCTCAAATAAATGTAACAAAAGATGGAGGCAGCCAGTCAACTATTGAAGCTTTAAGTGAAGCTTTTAGATATAAAAGTTATTTATTACTTTTGTCTGGCTTTTTTGTTTGTGGTTTTCATATAACATTAGTAGGAACCCACGTTCCAAAATATGTAATTGATAGAGGCCTAGAGGATTGGACTGCTGCAATGATATTATCTTTAATAGGGTTATTTAATATCTTCGGATCACTTATGAGCGGCTATCTTTGTACAAAAAGAAAAAAGAAAACAATTTTAAGTATAATTTATTTCTTAAGAGGTATTTCAATATGTTTGTTTATTTTCTTACCTCCTAGCACTTTAGGTTCTATTTTTTTTGGGGCAAGCTTTGGTATTTTGTGGCTATCAACTGTTCCTGCAACAAGTGGGATAGTTGCACATATTTTTGGAACAAAGTACCTGGGATTATTGTATGGATTAGTTTTTTTAAGCCATCAAATTGGATCATTCTTTGGAGCTTATCTAGGAGGATTATTTTATGATTTGTATGGCTCTTATGACTATGCGTGGTATTTGGCAATTGCATTATCAGTTTTTGCAGGTTTAATACACTTACCAATTAAAGAGCAAGCTATTGAGAGATTACAAAAAGCATAAACTAAGATTTAGTCCTTATCTGGAAAAACTATATCAATCCGATAAGCCAATGATTATTTATAAATTTGGAAATAAGTATAAAATATTTACAGATTTTTCAAAAAAAATAATACTTAATAATTCAAATATAAAAAGTTTTTTAAATAGTTTTTCAAATAAAACATATAAAAAAGAGCAGGATTTATTTATAGGTTTTTTCGGATATGAAATATTATGCAATCTATTAAATATAAAATTAAAAAATCAGAAAAAAACTAATTTTTATAAAGGTATTTTTTATAAACCAGAGACTGTAATTACAATATCTGATAAAGTCAAAATTTCCTCAAATATAAAACAAAATAAATTTAATAATAAATTCAATCCAACTAAGATTTTAAGTCCTTTTAAAATAAATACTGATTTCAATAAATATAAAAGAATTTTTGATCTGTTTTCAAAAAAAATTAAACAAGGTGAAACATATCAAATTAAAATTTGCACAAAATACAAAAATAATTCAGTAATTAACCCAGTTAATTTTTTCTGGAAGTTAATGAAAGTAAATTCATCGCCTGAGTCTTTTATGATAAGAGATAAAAATTATTCAATTGTCAGCTGTTCCCCTGAAACATTGATTGAAAAAAAAGGCTTAAAATTAAAAACAAAACCAATAGCCGGGACTTTAAAAAAAAACTCAAAGCTCAATAAATCAAAAGCACTTAGTTTTTTTAAGAATAATAATAAAGAAACAAAAGAACATAATATGATAGTTGATATGGAAAGAAATGATTTATCAAGAATTTGCAAACCAGGAACTGTAAGGATAACAAGAAAAAAATATGTTGAGGAATATAAACATCTTTTTCACTATGTAACCACGATAGAAGGTAATTTAAGAAAAAAAATTAAATTAATAAATATTATTAAATCAATGATGCCAGGTGGATCTGTAATAGGTTGCCCTAAAATTAGAACATTAGAATTGCTTAATAGCCAAGAAAAAGAAGATAGAAATATATTTACTGGAAGTTTTGGATTTATTAAGTTTAACAAAGATTTGCGTTTTAATATAATAATTAGATCAATTTTAAATTTTCAAAACAAATCTGAAATATCAGCGGCATCTGGAGTTGTGTTAGAAAGTTCTCCTAAAAAAGAATTTAATGAAAATTTTATAAAAGCAAAATCTTTGTTGGAATTATTTAAATGATTTATATTATTGATCACCAAGACTCATTTACATGGAACGTTGTTCATCAATTTGCAGAATTTGAAAAAGTATACTGCTCAGATTATTTTAATTTGAATTTAAAATTACTAAAAAAATCAGATGTAATAGTTTTCTCTCCTGGTCCTGGCTCGCCCAAAAATTATCCAGAGACTTCGAAAATATATAAATTATTTAAAGGTAAAAAAAAAATAATAGGTATATGTTTAGGATTTCAACTAATTTTATTTAATGAAGGAGGAATAATCAAACAACAGAACAATATTTATCATGGCTATCAATCAAAAGTAAAAGTAAATAATAAAAGTAAAATATTTCAAAAAAATAAAATATTTAAGATTGGAAGATATCATTCATTAAAATTACATGAGCCCTTTAAATCTAATAATATTGATATAACTATGCGTTGTACAAAATCAAATACTCCAATGGCTTTTGAAGATAACTTTAATAAAGTTTATGGATTTCAATTTCACCCAGATTCATTCTTAACCGAAAATGGCAAATTTTTTATTAAAAAAATCTTATCATATTAATAATCTTAAAATTTCACAATTTAAGGATTTATGGGGATCACATGGTGTGTTCACGACAATAAGACTTGTTGGTAAACCAGGTAAATTAGTTTTATTTAATAATCATTTTATAAACTTAATTAAGTCTTTAAAAAAATATAAGATTTATTCTAAAAATATCGAAGAGAATATTAAAGCTCTAATAAGAGCAAATATAAGAAATAATTTTAAATATAACCATTTGTTTAGAATTGCTCTATCAAAAAAATTAATATCTATTTCTATTCGTAAAAGGCTCAAACTTTCAAATAATTTTGAATTAAAGGTTTTAAATTATAAAAGAACTGATCCTAAATATAAAAATCTAAAATATAAATACATTCTAAAAAAATTAAATTTCTATGATGCTACGAAGGTGGATATATTATTAGTTTACAAAAAGAAAATTCTTGAGACCTGTACCTCTAATTTATTACTTATTAGAAATAATAAATATTATTCACCAAAGAATAACTGCTATATCGGAAACACAATTAATTATTTAAGTAAAAAAGTAAAAATAAATTTTAAAGATATAAATTTGAAAGATATACATAAATTTGATGAAATCTTGCTGATTGGGTCAGGGAAAGGTGTTACTCCTGTTAAATTTATTAAACAGTATAAATGGAAAAATAGGAGTATGACTGGTTTTAAAAGAATAAAAAAAAACTTTAAATTATTAATTTAATAAAATGAAAGATCCAAATAATCCTTGTATATTTTGCTCAATACGAAAAAATGAATTGATATTTGAAAATAGTCTTGCTTATGCATCAAGAGATAGTTACCCTGTAACTAAATTTCATTCATTAGTAGTACCTAAAAGGTGTATTAAAAATTATTTTGAATTAAATGATAAAGAAATTTTAGCTTGTGACGATTTAATTAAAAAATTACAACAAAAAATCAGCTCAGAAGATATCACTGTAAAAGGTTTTAATATTGGCACAAACTCAGGAAAAGTTGCGGGTCAATCTATTTTTCACTGTCATATACATGTGATTCCTAGAAGAGAAGGCGATGTAGAAAATCCTCAAGGCGGTGTTCGAAGTGTTATACCTTCTAAACAGCATTATATAAGAAAAAAATAACACTTTTGATTATTGAAAACCCTCATAATGGGTCTATATCGCAGTTGAACTATTTTTTTAAGTGTACTACTAATATAACGATTTTATAAATTTTATGTTCTCAACTAATCCATTTTCTATTTTATCTGAAACTGTTCCGTTAATAGGAATACAATCTTTTGTAGTTATTATGGTTGCACTTGTAATTTTAGGAACTGTATTGGATATGATACACAAAAAAAATGTAAAATATTTTTTTAATAACGCTAGGAAAGCAAAGAAAAATGCTAAAAGAGAATTAGGTAGTGGGGAGAGAATTGCAGTAATAGCAAAAACAATTGTCCATGACATTGGCACTACTTCAGAATTAGGCTTAGGCAAAAGAAGAATAGCTCATGTTCTTGGGATGTATGGCACAATTTTATTTTGGATTGGTTCAGGTGCAATGATTTTCTTTTATACAACGTCAGACACGCCGGCAATCTGGCCAATTCTTTGGCATGTTGGAGCAATAATGACATGCTTAGGTGGATATTGGTTCTGGTTATTTTTAAGGGTAGATGTTGCAGCTGAAGCTAATTCTGTATTTAGAATAATTACAGCAGATCTTTTTGTACTAGCTTTACTAGCATCTTCCACATTTGGATTAATATGGTCCTATTTGCAGTTTAATAATATCTCTGGATGGGACAATTTATTTCTAGTGCTCTTTGCATTATCAAATATAGTTTTATTCGGTGGAGTATATTGGTCTAAATTTGCACACATGTTTTATAAACCTGGTGCTGCTATACAAAAAAATTTAGCTGAAGCTGATGGTTCAAGAGATAATTTACCACCTCCAGCTGATGCTCCAGAACAATTTGGTCTTGGTATAAAAAGAGAAGAGCCAAAACACTATTAATATGGTAAGATTTAAAAAGGAGATAAAATAAATGTCGACATTTGTATATATGACTAGGTGCGATGGATGCGGACACTGCGTAGATATATGTCCTTCAGACATAATGCATATTGATAAAAATATTAGAAGAGCAAAAAATATAGAACCGAATTTTTGTTGGGAATGTTATTCTTGTGTTAAAGCATGTCCTAATCACGCAATAGATGTCAGAGGTTATGCCGACTTTGCTCCCATGGGACACAGTGTTAGAGTAAGAAGAGAGGAAGAAAAAGGAACGATATCTTGGAAAATAAAATTTAGAAATGGAACAGAAAAAGATTTTGTTTCCCCAATAACTACTAAACCTTGGGGAAAATATATCCCTAAACTTGCAGAAGGTGACAAACCTAATCAAGGAGAAATAAACTCTCAAATTTTATACAATGAACCTCACGGTTTAAATACGGATAAAGATTTACCAACACTTGATAAAAGCTCTTTTAAAAAAGGAGTTTATTATTAATGCCAAAACACAAAACTGTATTTGAAGATTGCGATGTTTTAATTGTTGGTGGTGGAATGGCTGGTACCGGAGCC
Source organism: uncultured Pelagibacteraceae bacterium (assembly GCA_902614905.1). Lineage (GTDB taxonomy): Bacteria > Pseudomonadota > Alphaproteobacteria > Pelagibacterales > Pelagibacteraceae > Pelagibacter. Next base: position 13,271 of record CACMMN010000004.1, read on the forward strand.
ACTTTTGAAGCTAGACATTGGGGAAGAGATCTAAAAATAATCTGTGTAGAAAAAGCAAACATTGATAGAAGTGGTGCTGTAGCACAAGGTCTTTACGCTATTAATTGTTACATGGGAATGCAGTGGGGAGAAAATCAACCAGAAGATCATGTGAGATATGCAAGAAATGACTTGATGGGATTAGTAAGAGAAGACCTTGGGTACGATATGGCAAGACACGTTGACTCAACTGTTCACATGTTTGATGAATGGGGTTTACCGATGATGAAAAATAAAGAAACTGGTAGATATCAAAGAGAAGGTAAATGGCAAATTATGATTCATGGCGAAAGTTACAAACCAATTGTTGCTGAAGCAGCAAAAAAGTCAGCTGATAAAATTTATAACAGAATAATGATTACTCATCTTTTAAAAGATGAAGAAAATGAAAATAGAATTGCAGGTGCAGTAGGTTTTAATATGAGAACGGGTGATTACCACGTGTTTAAGGCTAAAGCGGTCATTATTGCAGCTGGTGGAGCTTCTCACATTTTTAAACCAAGAGCAGTTGGAGAAGGAATGGGAAGAACATGGTACGCACCTTGGAGTAATGGCTCTGCATATGCATTACCAATTGCTGCAGGCGCGAAAATGACACAAATGGAAAATAGAATTGTGTTATGTAGATTTAAAGACGGATATGGTCCAGTTGGTGCATATTTTTTACATTTAAAAACTTATACTCAAAATGCAAATGGCGAGAACTATGAAAAGAAATGGTATGATGCTACAAAAAAACTTGTTGGCGAGTACATTGATCATCACCCAACTCCAACTTGTCTAAGAAATCATGCTTTTATTCAAGAAGTAGCAGCAGGTGGTGGACCAATTCACATGGTTACAAAAGAGGCTTTTCAGGATCCACACCTAGAAACAGTAGGTTGGGAAAATTTTTTAGGTATGACAGTAGGACAAGCTGTAGTTTGGGCATCTCAAAACATTGATCCAAAATATACTAATCCAGAATTAACAACTTCAGAGCCTTATGTTATGGGCTCACATGCAACTTGTTCAGGAGCATGGGTAAGCGGTCCAGAAGATATTGCACCGGACGATTATTTCTGGGGATATAACAGAATGATGTCTGTTGAGGGTTTATTTGGTGCAGGCGATACTGTAGGTGGCAGTGCACATAAATTTTCATCGGGTTCTTTCACTGAGGGAAGACTAGCTGCAAAAGCTGCGGTTAAATACATTGAAGATAAAAAAGCAAACAATATTAAAGTAAGTGAAAAACAATATAATGATCTAAAAGAAGTAATTTATAAACCACTAGAGAATTATACGGTTGGTAGAAATGAAATAACTGGAGGCACAGTTTCACCAAGTTATATCTCACCGATACAAGGTTTACAAAGACTTCAAAAAATCATGGATGAATATTGCGGTGGTATCACCAATAACTACATGACAAATGACAATCTCCTTAAAAAAGCTTTAGAATTACTAGATTGGCTTCAGGAAGACTTGGAAAACGTAGGAGCTGAGGATTACCATCAGTTAATGAGAGCATGGGAGTTAAAACACAGAACTTTGACATCTCAGTGTGTTACAGAACATACTTTATATAGAGAGGAAACTCGTTGGCCAGGGTACTATTATAGAGGCGATCATATGAAACTTGATGATGAAAATTGGCATTGTTTAACTGTTTCAAGACGTGATCCAGAAACTGGCAAGTTCACTATGGAAAAAAAACCTGTCTATCACATAGTCGACGATAAAGAGAAGAAAAAAGCATCTTAAGTCCTAACAATTACAAATATGAGTTTCACATCAAAATCAGATGAACAAATAATAGAAATTGCTAATCCAATTTGGCAAAATTTGATTAAATCATCAAATATGAAGGATTATGGCGGTTTTACCAAAGATTTTTCATCTCAAATGCTTTATGGAGCAAATGAAGTGGAGCTCGGGAAGCAATGGGCCAGCAACAAATTAATATGTAGTTTGTCTGATGATTATAAGGCTTTTGGCTGCCTTAGAAGAGGATTACACGTGACCGTTCTTTTTAAACAGAAGAGCACCACTGAAGAAGGGGAGTTTCTTGGAAGACTTGTTCTTGGAGAAGAAGGCGACTCAGTCAAAGTTTTTGGTGCAACGATTTTTTAAATAAGACTTGATAAATATTCTTTCTGGGTGTACTTGATAAGTATGCTTGAAAATTTAAATAAAAACCTAAACATTTTCAAGCTTATAAAAAACTCAAAAATATTTTCATATATAAATGCTAAGTTTGTACTCTACATGGGTTTAGCAGCATATTGGGTAGTAATTCTTTCGAGCACATTTTTTGGAATTTAATAATCAAATAGTTGACTTCAAATATTTTCGGGATAATTAACAGGCATGGAATTCTTTCTTCCAATAGCAGAAGTTTACGTAAGCCTTCCATTCATATTTATATTAAGCTTAGCAGTTGGGATTTTATCAGGTCTTTTTGGTGTTGGTGGTGGATTTTTAATGACGCCTTTTTTAATTTTTTTGGGAATTCCACCAGCTTATGCGGTACCAAATGAGGCCAACAATATTTTAGGAACTTCTATATCAGGATCAACCACACATTATCTTAAAGGAACATTAGACTATAAAATGGGTTTGATGATAGTAGTTGGAGGAGTAGTGGGTACTGCTTTAGGAATTTATACTTTTAGTTATTTTCAAGATATCGGTAAAATTAACATCGTAATATCTCTTGCGTATATGTATATACTTGCAATCATTGGTACAATTATGCTTGTCCAGGGTGTCACTGAGATAGATAGAGCACGAAAGAAAATTGTAGTTAAGAAAAAATTACATGATCATTATTGGTTTCACGGCTTACCATTTAGAATGAGATTTAAGAAATCAAAACTCTATGAGAGCGCATTTACTCCAATAGTAATTGGGTTTTTGGTAGGTTTTATTGCAGCAATACTAGGTGTTGGTGGAGCTTTTATTTTAGTTCCTGCCATGATTTATATAATTGGAATGCCTACAAAATTAATTCCAGGAACATCTTTATTTGTAACAATTTTTGTGAGCGCAATAGTTACTGTATTGCATGCATTTAACTATGGAACAATTGATCTTATATTAGTTACAGTTTTAATTTTAGGCTCGATATTAGGTGTACAAATTGGACAAAAACTTGGGGAAAGAGTGGATAGCTCACAATTCAAAACTATTTTAGCAGTTTTATTATTGTTGGTTGGCGTTGCAATTGCTTATGATACTTTTTTTGCAGCAGAAAATTTATCAGAAATATATAAATATTCAAAACCTTCACTTGGGCCAGTTTCAGAATTTGTAAGAGATTTATCTAATAATGTTCCTTTTCTTTACGGTATGGCATCCATAGTTTTAGCTTTAGGATTAGGAGTTGGAGCAGCAGTTTTACGAAAAGTTTTGTCTAAATTAAAAGATAAGTATATTCCAAAACCAACGATATCAACTAAGTAATTTTAAGCGCTTCTATAAAGTTTGGTCATTACGAACTCTTTATGACCGAGTGACTCTGCGCAAGTTAACCTACCATTTGCAACTTTAAGAGTTGCTTTTATTAATTCATCACCTGCTTGATCAAGATTCATTTCTCTAGAAAGTATTTTAGATACATCAAGATCAATGTGTTCACTCATAGTTTTAGCAGTTAATGGATTTGCAGTTAATTTAATAACCGGTTCTATTGGATTTCCAATTATATTTCCTTGTCCAGTTGGAAATAAATGAATATTAAATCCGCCTGCTGCTTGAAGTGTGACACACTCAGCAGCTGCTGAGGATGTATCCATAAAATACAATCCTTTTCCCTTACTCGGTTCTTCGGCAGGTTCAAGAACATCAATAAATTCTCTTGATCCAATTTTTTGAAAATTTCCAAAAGCTTTTTCTTCAATTGTAGTCAATCCTCCTGCAATATTTCCTGCAGTTGGTTGGCTCTCAGATAGGTCGTTAGTTGCTTCTTTTAAAATGAAATCGTTATATGAACTCCAAGTTTTCATAAATTTGTCTTGAGCTTCTTTAGTTTTACCTCTTTTAGCACAAACGTTTTCAGCACCCGTTAACTCAGATGTTTCTCCAAAACAAAGATGAACACCTAAAGGTTCAAGTTTATCCATCAAATTTCCAACTGTAGGATTTGATGCTAACCCTGATGTTGTATCAGATTCTCCACACTTTACTGAAATCCACAAATCGCTTATTGGGCATTCCTCTCTTTGTTTTTCAGAGGCCCACATTGAGAATTCTTGAGCCTTTTTAGAAACTTTTGCGATTGTATCAATATCTCCAACACCCTCGATACTAAATCCTTCCACAGGTTTTCCAGTTTTTGCAATGGCATCTACAATTCTTTTAGTCCATTTAGGCTCTATACCTATAACTATGACAGCTGCAACGTTAGGATTTTTACCTGTTCCAATCATTGTTCTAAAATGTAATTCAAGATCAGCACCAAATTGTAGCCTCCCGTAAGAATGAGGCAAAGCAATAGTCCCTTTAATATTGTTAGATACAGCTTCAGCACATGCATTTGAAATATCATCAACTGGAAGAATAATCACATGATTTCTTGTACCCGCTCTTCCATTTTCTCTTTTGTAACCTAAAAAACTTTTTGGAATATCCATTTTTACCACTTTTTTGTTTTTACATTATGTACATGAACATGGTCACCTTTTTTTATTGACTTAACTACTTTACCAATATCATGTCCATATTTTATAATTGTGTCACCTTCTTTAAAATCTTGTAAAGCAATTTTGTGTCCAAGGGGAATTTCTGCTTCAGATTTAATGTTATTTGAGGCGTCATTTTCCATGATCCAACAACCACAATCTTGGCCTTTAGTTACCTTTTCAACAACTATTACCCCAACATTGTCTTTTTTATCGTGAATTATTATGTCTGTTTTAGCCATTGTGACGATTTCTTAGTAGAAACTTTGAAAGAATTTATATATTAATCGTTCGATTGCAAACAAATTTTATTGAGTTTTTTTATGACTAAAATGACAACAGAAGAAGCTTTTATTAAAGTTCTTCAAATGCATGGAATTGAACACGCCTTCGGAATTATAGGTTCTGCTTTTATGCCTATTTCAGATTTATTTCCAAAAGCTGGTATAACATTCTGGGATGTAGCTCATGAGACGAACGGCGGATTAATTGCTGATGGTTACACAAGAGCTACTGGAAAAATGTCGATGGTGATAGCCCAAAATGGTCCGGGTATAACTGGATTAGTAACTCCGATTAAAACTGCATACTGGAATCACACACCCTTATTAGTGGTGACACCACAAGCAGCAAATAAAACTATGGGTCAAGGAGGTTTTCAAGAAGTTGAACAAATGAATTTATTTAAAGATATGGTTTGTTATCAAGAAGAAGTAAGAGACCCATCTAGAATGGCAGAAGTTCTTAATAGAGTTATTGAAAAAGCATTTAGAGGCTCTGCACCTGCGCAAATAAATGTTCCAAGAGATTATTGGACACAAGTTATAGACATTGAATTACCACCTATTGTTAGATTTGAAAGACAGGGCGGGGGAAAAGAAGCAATCGAGAACGCGGCAAAACTTTTATCAAAAGCTAAATTTCCAGTAATTTTGTCTGGAGCTGGAGTTGTTTTAGGTGGAGCAATTGATGAATGTAAAAAATTAGCTGAAAAATTGGACGCACCGGTTTGTAATGGTTATCAACATAATGATAGTTTTCCAGGAAGCCACCCTTTAGCTGTAGGACCCTTAGGATACAATGGATCTAAAGCTGCTATGGAATTAATATCTAAAGCAGATGTAGTACTAGCACTTGGCACTAGACTTAATCCTTTTTCAACATTACCAGGATATGGAATTGATTATTGGCCAAAAAAGGCAACAATAATTCAAGTAGATATGAATCCTGACAGAATTGGTCTTACTAAAAAAGTTTCAGTTGGAATTTGTGGAGATGCCAAACAAGTAGCTCAACAGATTTTAGATAAACTTTCTTCAGACGCAGGCAATACTGGCAGAGAAGAGAGAAAAAATTTAATACATAAAACTAAATCTGCGTGGTTACAAACTTTATCTGGTTTAGATCATGAGGAGGACGATCCTGGTACAGTTTGGAACAAAGAAGCAAGGGAAAGAGATAAAGATAGAATGTCCCCAAGACAAGCATGGAGAGCAATTCAAGACGCTTTACCTCAAGACGCAATTATCTCTAGCGATATAGGTAACAATTGCGCAATAGGAAATGCTTACCCAACTTTCGAAAAACCAAGAAAATATTTGGCACCTGGTTTATTCGGTCCTTGTGGATATGGTTTTCCAGCCATACTAGGCGCAAAAATTGGCTGTCCTGATACTCCGGTGGTAGGATTTGCAGGTGATGGAGCTTTTGGAATTAGTATGAACGAAATGAGCTCATGTGCAAGAGAAGAATGGCCAGCTATCACAATGGTAATTTTTAGAAATTATCAATGGGGTGCCGAAAAAAGAAATTCAATACTTTGGTTTGATGATAATTTTGTTGGAACAGAACTTGATCCTGAATTAAGTTATGCAAAAGTTGCTAATGCTTGTGGATTAAAAGGAGTAACTTGTAAAACAATGGAAGAGACAACCAAAGCAATTAAACAATCTTGCGAAGATCAAAAAAAAGGTATTACAACTTTTATTGAAATAATTTTAAATCAAGAGCTTGGTGAACCTTTTAGAAGAGATGCTATGAAAAAACCTGTTAAAGTTGCAGGTATTAAAAAAGAGGATATGAAGAAACAACCCTCTTTAATTTCTTAATTTAAACAATTTTCATCTTATAACTGCTTTAACAGAGCCTAGTTTATCAACTTTACCAGTATAAAGACCCTTACCTTTAATTGGAACTACACCAACCGAAGAACCAGTAAAAACCCAAAAATCTTTATTTAAATTTATTTTATCTTTTTTAACTTTATTCAAAACAAATCTCAAAGAGTTTAATGGGTTTATATAAACTGTATTAGTGTTACCACTTACGCTTTGATTAATTTTTTTATTTGAAATATTAGTTTTCAAATTCCCAATGTTTATTCTTTTATATTTCTTTTTAGCACCTATTAAAAATTTTACATTTGCACCAAAATCACTACATAAGTCACCAAAAGAAGTAATTCCTTTTTTTCTTTGTCTATAACCAACCACCTCAATACATGGCGCCATGTGAGAAATATATTTCGATATGTTTTTCATGGTAATTACACCTTTAGATAAAAAAAAGGATTTTTTAACTTTATAACAAACTTCAAGCTCTATACCTAAAGTTGCTTTATTTATTTTAACACTTTTACCACTACTTAAAAAATTTCTTTTATAAACTGTTGCGTAAAAAGGCTCCTTTTCTTTTAACTTTTTAATTAAAGGAATACCTGTGCCAGCAGCTTTAAAACCAATTACAGGCAATTTAATTTTGCTTTCACAAAGTTTTCTCAATTTTTGTGCTTCTTTTATTTTTTTTGTATATTTATTAGGGATTGCTTTTATTAGTTTATTTTTCAAAAACGCAGTTACAAGTTTATTTGAGATTTTTTCTAAATTATTTTGTTTCATAATTTTATATCTATAATTGTTGAGGGATCTAACTTAATCCCAAACCAATTTAGCCTAATGTCTAAATGAGGTCCAGTTGATCTTCCGCTAGAACCTACAGTACCGATTATATCACCTTGTTTTACAATATCACCTTCTTCTACAAATATTTTATCCATGTGCATATATAATGTAGAAATTCCATGTCCGTGATCAAAAATAAGCGTTGCCCCAGTGTAATATAAATCATTTTCAGCAAGTGTGACTACTCCATTAGCCATCGCTTTTATTGGAGTTCCAAGTTTACCTGCAAAATCTATTCCATAGTGTGGAGATCTAGGTTTACCGTTAAGAATCCTTTGACTACCATAAATTCCTGTTATTATTGCATCATCTAAGGGAGCAATAAATTTATTTTTGAAAAATTTCAAATTTGAATTTATTTCTCTAGCTCTAACAATTAATTTATTTTCTTTTTTAATCCTTGCATAAACTTCTTTAGGAGGTGTGACTTTCTTAGGCTCAAGACCATCAATTCTTTGAATTTTGTATTCTCTTTTAATTACCTTTTTAACTATTTTAGTCTTATTACCATTAAATGTTTTGAGGATCACTACATCATTTTTTCTATCTCTATCAAGTCCAAAAACAAAATCACCATCTTCAGTAACTTTTATTTCTTTATCATCAATTTTAATTTTGGCTCCAGGATCTGTTTTTCCTAAAATAAAGTGACCTTGAATAAATTTACCATTGAATTCAATTGATTTTGCTTCAAATGAAAAAATGAAAATAAATAATAAAATATATTTTATTATTTTGCTGTCCATCCACCGTCTACCAATAAAGATGTGCCAGTAATCATTGATGCTTGATCTGAGGCTAAAAAAACAACAGCACTTGCAATATCTGACAGTTCTGCAAACTTTCCTAGTGGAATATTACCAAGAACTTCTTTCATAAATTTTTTGTCTTTTAAAAATTTTTTAGTCATTGGAGTTACAACAAAAGTTGGGCATATAGTATTTACTCTTATATTGTATTTAGCTAAATCTATTGACATACCTTTAGTTAATCCCTCTAAACCAAATTTATTCATATTATAAACACTTCTAATTGGCCCACCCACATGCCCCATTTGTGAAGACATATTAATTATAACTCCCCCAGTTTTTTTTCTTGTTTTTAATTCAATCATCTTTAATGCGCTTAGCTGAGCTATATTAAATGAAGCTATAGTGTTAACTTTTACCAAATACTCCATATTACTTTTTTTAACTTTAGTAAAATGTTCTGGAATATTTGTTCCTGCATTATTGACAACAACATCTATTCTTTTTTGAGAATTTATAACTTTTTTAACTTGTTCATATTTTGTAACATCACATACAAAATATTTACAATTTACTCTAAATTTTTTAATAATTTTTGACACTTCTTTTAAATCTTTTTCAGTCCTGCTAATTATTATTAGATTTGTTCCGGCTTCAGCTAAAGCAATTGCGCAGGCTCTCCCCAAACCTTTACCGGCGCCTGTAACAAGAGCTGTTTTGTTTTTTAAGTTATATTTTTTTAGGTACATCAAATAATTAAAATTTTAAGGTCAGTATAAATCAAATCTATTGCAACTACCAGTATTGCTAATAAACCAACCCAACCAATCCATTTATACTTTTTTATCCATCCAGATATTAAAGTAGCAGCAGTTGCCATTAAAACTATTGATAAGACTAAACCAAAAACCAAAAGTCCGTAGTGATCTTTTGCTGCCCCAGCTACACCAAGCACGTTATCTAAACTCATCGTAAAATCTGCAATTAATACAGTTGATATAGCTTTTATAAAACTAGACTTATCTATTTTTATCTTACTATTTGGTTCACTATTAGAATTTTTTAGAATATCTTTATAAAGTTTATAGCAAATATATAATAACGCTAAACCACCAATCAATCTTAGACCAGTTATTTGTAACAAGTATGCAGTTAAAAGAGTTAGTATTATTCTTAATACAACAGCTCCACCAATTCCCCAAAAAATAATTTTTTTTCTCTCCGCGGCTGGAAATTGAGATGCAACCATACCAATTATTATTGCATTATCACCCGCTAAAACTAAATCGATAAAAACTATTTGTGTAAAAATTATTATTTCTTCATTCATTGCAGATTGTCTTCTAATATCATGTCAGATGCTTTTTCTGCAATCATTATAGTTGGTGCGTTTGTATTTCCTGATGTAATATTAGGCATAATTGATGCATCAACTACTCTTAAATTTTCAACTCCATGAACTTTAAGTCTGTCGTTTACAACTGAATTCTCATCTTGACCCATTTTGCAAGTGCCAACAGGATGAAAAATTGTTTGTGCATAGTCACTACCAGCTTTAACTAGCTCCTCGTCATCTTTAATGTGAGCACCAGGACGGTATTCCTCTGGTTCATATTTTTTAAAAGTTTCAGTATCTAGCATTATTTTTCTTACAAGCTTTAATCCTTGTGCAGCAACATACCTATCATCATCAGTTGATAAATAATTCATCTTAATCTTTGGATTATCTTTAATATTTTTACTTACAATGTTAATTTCTCCTCTACTTGTTGGTCTAATATTAGCAACTGTTGGTGTAATTCCGTCAAAATCATGGAGTTTAGTTGCTCCTAAAATATCTGTACTAATGGGCTGTACATGGAATTGTAGATTTGGAGTTTCTCTAGAACTATCACTTTTAGCAAAACCACACACCTGACTTGCCCCCATAGTCATTGGTCCACTTTGATTAAAAATATATTCTAATCCAATTAAAAATTTTCCAAAAAGACTATTAATTTTCTTATTCAACGATTTTAAATTTTTAACTTTATATACCGGTCTAAACATTAAGTGGTCTTGTAAATTTTTACCAACTCCTTTAAGATTTTTTATTAAATCTATCCCAATTTTACTTAATTTATCACCATCGCCAATTCCTGAGACTTGTAAGATATGAGGCGATCCAATTGAGCCCGCACATAATATAACCTCTTTATTGGCAGAAATTTTACTCAAATTTTCTCCAAGAAAGTATTCAATACCTGAAGCTTTTTTACCTTCAAAATTAATTTTTTGAACATGAGCACTAGTTATTATCTTTAAATTCGATCTTTTTTTTGCAGGATTTAAGTAACCTTTTGCTGCACTATATCTTAATTTCAAACCTAATTTATTAAAAGTTGTAGTAAATTGAAAAAAACCAACACCAAAATTATCACCTGTATTAAAATCATTTACCTTAGGAATCCCTTTCTCTTCTGCTGCGTTTATAAATTCATCAAGCATTTTTAATTTAATTTTTTTATTTGCAACCATGATTGGACCTTCATCACTATGAAATTTGCCTTTGCCTAGCTCATTGTTTTCTGATTTTATAAAGTACGGTAATACATCATCCCATCCCCAACCTTTGTTACCTTGCTGACGCCAATTATCGTAATCATTACTTTGACCCCTTATCCACAACAAGCCATTTATTGATGAACTGCCTCCTAATGTTTTGCCTCTAGGATATCTGATTGACCTGTTATTCATCGTCTCATCTTTTTCTGTACGAAAACACCAATCTACTTTTGGATTATGCATTGTCTTATAATAACCAACGGGTATATGTATCCATGGATAATTATCTTTTCCACCAGCCTCTAATAGTAAAACTTTATTTTTAGGATTTTCTGATAATCGATTAGCTAAAACACAACCAGCTGAGCCTGCTCCAATAATAATGTAATCAAAATTTTCCATAATCACTTTGGGTTTATTTTTATACTGAATCTCTCATTTTTACTAGGTTTATTGAGATATTTGGTTCTTGTATCGTTACAAGATTTTTGTCAGAATTAGTTTTTTAAAAATAACTTAAGAGAGGGAAATTATGAAAAAAATTATTTCAATCTTGTTTACCGCTTTTTTAGTTTTTGGTTTTGTATCAAACGCTAGCGCTAAAACATTGAAATGTCAGACCGTTCTTAATACTAAAGCAGATGAAGTAAAAATGCTTAAAGACTTCACTGATACTGTAACAGCTTTAACTGATGGATCTTTAAAATTTGAAATTTTACCAGCAGGAGCAGTTGTTGGAGTTAAAGAAACTTTAGATGCGGTTGACAAAGGTTTAATTGACTGTGGATTTGCTTGGACACACTATTGGTCAGGTGATCACCCAGCAGCTATGTTATTTGGTTCACCTGTAGCAGGTGGTGGAGTAGGTATAGATAACTTAGCATTTCTATCATGGTTCCAATACGGTGGTGGTAAAGAGCTTTACGACCAATTATGGAAAGAAATGGGAAGAGACATAAAAGGATTTATGCTTCAACCAGTTGGACCAGAAGCTTTAGGTTGGTTTCCAAAACCAATTAAAGATATGGCTGACTTTAGAAAATATAAATTCAGAACTCCTCCAGGAATCCCAGGACAAACTTACAAAGACATTGGTATAGCATCTGTTGCTATGGGTGGTGGTGATATTTTACCAGCACTTGAAGCAGGTACTATTGATGCAGCTGAGTGGTGTTGTCCAAAACCAGATTTAACGTTTGGTTTTCAAAAAGTCTTAAAACATTACTACTTACAAGGATTACACCAAGTTGTAGTTAATGCTGACTTTTACATAACTGGAAAAACTTATAATGCGATGACAGCTCACGAGAAAAAATCTCTTGAAGTTGCTGCTAATGCATCACTAGCAAAATCTTTAAGCTACAGAATTTACGAAAACGGTAAAGCTTTACAAGAGCTTACTACTAAACATGGGGTTAAATTAGAAGACACTCCATCTGATTATTTCGTAGAATATATGGCTGCAGCAAAAGCTACTTTAAATAAAAATGCTGAGAAAAACGCATTTTTCAAAAAAGTATATGACTCTATGAAAGAGTTTGCTGATGTTGCTGTTCCTTTCTGGAGCGGTGCTCAAATGTCTAATGCTAAGCTTGGAATGGCTCACGCAGCGACATTAAAGTAAAAAAGTAATAACTTTTAAATTTAATTAAGAGCGGACTTTACAGTCCGCTCTTTTTGTTTAAAATTCCTTTATGTCAGACAAACAATCAAACTTTGATATATCAGATGAAATGATTGCTGAGAGGCGAGGGACCTCTAATAAAATGCCTGAAGATATGCCATCATGGATGGCAAACACCATATTAAGAGTAGATAAATTTAGTAAAATCGTTGGAAATATAGTTTGTTGGATTTTAATTCCATTAATTTTTGCAATGACTTATGAGGTTATTGCTCGAAAATTATTTTTAGCTCCTACAATTTGGGCATACGATATAAGTAGATTTCTTTATGGTGCATTATTTATGTTGGGTGCAGCTTATGCTCTATCAAAAGGAGTTCATATAAGAGCAGATTTTTTATATAGAAATTTTAAAACTAAGACACAGGGTTTAATAGATTTTTGGTTATATATTTTATTTTATTTTCCAGGACTTCTTGTTTTTTTATACATGACAATCGGTTTTGTTGAAGAGTCTATTAGAAGAGGTGAAAGAGGCATGGATACTACTTGGATGCCTTTTATGTGGCCAATTAAAACATGTTTATTGGTTGGAATAATCTTTTTATTAATTCAAGGTGTATCAGAATTATTAAAAAGTTATTGGGCAAGCAAAAAAGGTGAATGGCCAGGGGACAATAAATGATCGCAGAGTTAATTGATCCAGCAATATTAGGTTTTATTTTAGTTGGTGTAATGTTATTTGCAATATTTGTTGGTTTTCCTATTTCATTTACATTAATTTTTTTAGGATTTGTTTTCGGATATTTAGGATTTGGAAAATTAGTTTTTTATTTAATGACGCTACAATTTTCCATGGTAATGACTGAGCAAACCCTAGCAGCAGTTCCACTATTTGTATTTATGGGTATAATGATGGAACAAGCTGGTTTAATGGAAAGATTATTTTCTGCTTTTCAACTAATGCTGGCTAAAGTTCGAGGCTCTTTATATTACGCTGTTTTATTTGTCTCAGTTATATTCGCAGCTGCAACAGGAATTGTTGGTGCTTCGGTTACAATTTTAGGAATTATGGCTGCAAAATCAATGAACCGTTCAAGTTACGATGTGAGACTTGCGGCTGGAACCATAACTGCTGGCGGAACATTAGGAATATTAATCCCACCAAGTATAATGTTAGTTGTAATGGGTCCTATTATGGAGATTCCTGTTATTGACTTATTTGCGGCTGCAATTTTCCCTGGAATTTTATTAGCAACATTGTACGCGGCTTATACAACAATAAGATGCATGATGAACCCAAATCTTGGGCCACCATTACCAGAAGATATGAGGGCTACAAGTATGAAAAAAGTTTGGATTGAATTTTTTTTAGGTTTAGTACCTCCAGCAGCTTTAGTGTTTGCAGCACTTGGAAGTATTCTGTTAGGATTTGCCACTCCAACTGAAGCTGCAGGATGCGGTGCAATGGGTGCATTATTATTGTCTTTAGCTTATAAAAAATTGACATTACCAAAATTACAAGAAGCATTAGTAAAAACATTGGAAATTACTGCACTTATAATGGTTTTAGTTGCGGCATCAAACTTTTTTGGTGCAGTATTTGCAAGACTAGGTACACCAACTTTATTAACAGAATTTTTATTAGGATTAGAAATGAACAAATATCTAATCCTTGCAATGATAATGGTTATGATCTTTCTATTAGGTTGGCCTCTTGAATGGGTACCAATAGTAATGATTATAATTCCGATAATTTTACCTTTAGTTGAAGCTTTAGGATTTAATTTAACCTGGTTTGCAATATTAGTTGCCGTAAATTTACAAACCGCCTGGCTATCACCTCCTGTAGCATTATCAGCTTATTTTTTAAAAGGAGTCGTACCAGAATGGGATTTAAAGGATATTTATCTAGGAATGATGCAATTTATGGTACTCCAAATAATTGGTCTTATTATTATTATTATATTTCCTAAAATAGTCCTTTGGCTGCCATCTGTCTTGTATGGACAGTAATTTATATATGATTATTATGGAATAGTGAGTCCTAATAAAGAAAATATTCATTTAACAAACTGGGAAATAGTTTCAGTAAATCCAACAAATAAAAATTGGAATTGGAAAGATATATTTTGTTTTTGGACTGTTGGAACGCAAAGCATCATTTCTTTCGCTTTATTAGGTTCTTTATATTTACTTTATAATTTAAATTTTTATGAAGTTTTATTTGGCTCAATATTAGCATCAATTTTAGTTTGTTTTTTTTCAAACCTTGGTGGAGCACCTTCACAAAGACATGGTATACCTTTTCCAGTATTTTTAAGAATATCAACTGGTTATTTGGGAGCAAAATATATTAGTCTTTTAAGAGGATTTGTTGGCTTATTTTTTTTTGGAGTACAAACTTTTTTTATCTCTAAATCAATTGGATACTTAATAAGAATTACTTTATTCAATATTGATAGTAATTTTTTAGATATCGATATTTTTTTAATATATTTCATGTCAATGAACCTGATTGACTGGTTATCTTTCGTATTCACTTTATTGATTCAGTTTTTAATTTTTAGCAATGGACAAAAAAGAATAAAGAATTTCGTAAATTTTTCAGCAATGTTTGTTTTTTTTGGACTATTTTTATTTTTTTTAATTTTTATTTCTGAAAGTGACCTATATGTTATAGAAACATTATCAGATAGGTTAAACTTATCTGGTGGATTTGAAGAATTTAAATTAGCGAATATGATTGGTATCACAGGAACATTATTTGCATATTATTCAATATTAATTTTGAACTTTGGTGACTACTCACGATATGTAAAGGATACAAAAGAATTAACTAAAGGTAATATATCTTTAGCTTTTTCTTTAATTCTGTTTTCTTTTTTTGTATTAGTTATTATTGTTGGTTCTGATACATATTTTAGAAGTAATAACATTAACATTTCAACAGTTCTTACAAACCCTACAGATATTATAGGAAAACTAAATAATACAATTTTAACAGTGGTTGTATTAATATTTATTTTATTTGCGTCGTCCTCTACAAATTTAATTGCAAACTATATCCCAACTCAAAATATCATTATAAATTTTATGCCGAAAAATATGACTTTAAAAAAATCAGGTTTAACTATATTGTTTTTTGGTTTTTTTGTTGGAGCACTTTGGACACCACTTTTGAGCCAAAACGGGTCCTTATCAATCTTAGATACCATTGCGAGTTTTTTTGGACCTATATTTGGAATTGTAATTGTTGATTATTATGTAATTAAAAAAAGAATTTTAATCAATAAAGACATATTTTTTGCAGATGAAAAAAGTGCCTACATGTATTCTAAAGGATGGAATTTAAAAGCATTATATTCAATTTTAATTGGAACTATCTTTGCATTTTCAACTATTTGGAATACTAATCTTAATATATTTCAATCTTTTTCTTGGATAATTGGTTTTGTTGTTTCAAGTATTGTCTATTACCTGCTAGCAAGTGAAAAATGAATACATTTGATTTAAAAAAAAAAGTTGCGATAGTTACAGGTGGAGCCCAAGGTTTTGGTTTGGATATAACAAAAAGATTTCTTAAATCAGGGGCGAAAGTAATTATTTGGGATAATGACGAAAATGAATTAAAAAAAATTGTTAAGAAAATTAACAATAAAAATTTATATAAACAACTAGTCGATGTAACAGATCCTGAAAACGTTGAAGATGCTGTCAGCAAAATCACTAAAAACATGAAAATTGATATATTAGTTAATAGTGCTGGTATCACCGGTTCAACTAATGAGCTGTGGAATTACGATTACGAAGAGTGGAAAACAATTGTTGATATAAATTTACACGGAACTTTTAATTGCTGTAAGGCTGTAGTTCCACATATGATAAAAAAAAATTATGGAAGAATAGTTAATATAGCTTCAGTTTCTGGAAAAGATGGTAATGCAAAAGCTAGCGCATATAGCTCTTCAAAAGCAGGCGTAATTGCACTTACAAAATCTCTCGGAAAGGAATTAGCACATAAAAATATAGCCGTAAATGCAGTAACACCAGCGGGTGCTAAAACAAGGATTTTAAATCAAATGTCAAAAGAACACGTTAAAAGAATGCTTTCTAAAGTTCCAAGAGCAAGATTTCTGAAATTAAACGAGCTTTCATCAATGATATGTTGGCTTTCATCTGACGAAAATTCGTTTTCCACCGCCGCAGTCTTTGATATTAGCGGCGGTAGATCTACCTATTAATTTATTTATTTTTAGGTTTTTCTAAAGGCAAAATTGTATTTTCAAGTTTAAATAAACTATCTTCGTTAGCGATAACAGGTGCTAAAATAATTACTGACCAATAAATTAAAAGTATGAAGATTGATACTAATTTCAAAGTTTCTCTCCATTGACTACACAATTTTGCTTATTTATTTTTTGATCAAAGTTTTCTAAATTTTCATTGTTGATAATCCATACAAAAGATTTTTCGTAAGTATTATCTTCGGCTAATTTAGTACATTTTTTACCAAGTTTAACTGAATGTGTTGAGCATCCAGTCATAACTAATAGTAATATAAGGGGTATTAAAAGTTTCATGAGTAATAAATAGCCTTAAATAATGAATTTCGAATGTCTGAAAAATGTCAAAAGTAAGATTTTCAAATTATTTGAATTTTTTTTTTTTTAGTCTATAGCTTCCCAAAATGAAAAAAATTTTAATATTAATTATCTCAATTTTCTTCTTTAACAATGTATACGGGGATAATTTAAAAATATTTCATTTTAATAATGAGGAGTTAGATACTTTAAAAGTAAGAAAAATTAGAGGCGCTAAAAATCTCACTAATTATAGCTTGGGCAATAATGAAAAAGGTAATTATTTGAGGGCTGAAGTTGAAGATGGGGGATCAGGTTTAGGAAAAGAAGTTTTAGTGGATCTTAATAAAACCCCATTTTTAAATATTACCTGGAAAGTTGAAAAAGACTTAAGCGGCATTAATGAGAAAACAAAAAAAGGGCATGATTTTGCTGCGAGATTCTTCGTAGTTAAAAAAACTGGTCTAACACCACTTTCAAACAAAGCGATAAACTACGTTTTTTCAAGCAATGAAGAAATTGAAGACCATTGGACTAGCCCTTATACCAAAAGTTCGATTGACTATGTGTTATCATCTACGAAAAATACCTTAGATGAGTGGGTTACGGTGAAAACTAATGTAAAAGAAGATTATAAAAAATTGCATAATTTAGATGTCGATATATTAGACGGGGTTGCGATAATGGCCGATACTGATCAGTCAAAAAAGCGATCAATTTCTTATTTCCAAAACATATATTTTTCAGCCAATTAATAAATTTATAATGAATGAATTTAGCTATAAATTAAAAGTTTTTTATGAGGATACCGACTCAGGTGGTGTGGTTTATTATGCAAATTATTTAAAGTTTTTTGAGAGAGCAAGAACTGAGGCAATTGCACAAATTGGCTTAAGCAATAAAAAACTATTAGAGGAAAATGGAATTTTTATAATAGTGAAATCTTGTAATATCGAATACAAAAAACCTGCCAAACTTGAAGACCAAATAGAAATAAAATCTAATATAATTTCAATATCTAATACATCTTTTAAGATGAGACAAAAGGCTTTCAGAGATAATGTATTAATAACTGACTGTGAAATACACTTAGTTATAGTTGATAAAAAAGGAAAACCATCAAAAATACCTGAAATCCTAAAAAAAAAATTAGAGAACTAATTTAATTCAAGTGCCTTTTTAAAAAGGTGCTTCATTTTTTTTTCGTTAATTCTTCCGGTATTAACATTTCTTGGACTTGGATGATAACAGGCAACTAAATTAATATTTTTTGGTAGAGTATAAATTTTGCCGTGAGAAAAATATACTTTGTCTTTAAAGTCATAATTTTCTTTAAAAAACAATACACAACTATCAAAAGCAATTTTTCCTAATGCAACAATTGTTTTTAGATTTTTTAGATTTTTTATTTCATTATGAAAAAAACTAAAACAATTGCTTAATTCATTTTTATTGGGCTTATCTCCAGGAGGTACACACTTAAGGGCTGTAGTTATATACGCATTTTTTAATTCTAATCCATCGTTTATGTTATCCGAATACGACTGATTTGAAATTTTAACACCATACAAACATTTATATAAAAAATCTGATGATCTATCGCCAGTAAAAACTCTACCAGTTCTTGTTCCACCATGTGCAGCTGGTGCTAGTCCCACAAAAAGTAATTTTCCGAAAACATCACCAAATCCTGTTATAGGTTTGCCCCAATAGGTTTCATTTTGATATTGCTTCCTTTTTTCATTTGATATCTTATTTCTAAATTTTACCAATCTTGGACATTTACTACATTTAATTATAGATTTATTTAGTTTTATAAAACCAAAGTTCATGATGAAACATTTTAAAATAATAATTCTAATTATTCTATTTCTTTTTAATAATAAAAGTTATGCTGAAGAAAATATTGTGGAAATCTTAAAAAAAAACAATAATATTATTTTTATAAGACATTCACTTGCACCAGGGTCTGGAGATCCAGAAAATATAAATTTAAAAGATTGCAAAACACAAAGAAATTTAAGCAGTGAAGGAATTAAACAATCAAAAAAAATTGGTAACTTTTTTAAAAAAAATAATATTAAAGTTGAACATGTTTTTTCGAGCGAGTGGTGTAGATGTAAAGATACTGCTTATCATGCATTCGAGAATTTTAAAACATTTGATGCACTTAACTCCTTTTATAGTGAAAAATTTTATAAAAATAAAAATAATCAAATAAAGAAGCTTAAAAAATTTATAAGTGATTGGGATAGTACCTCAAATTTAGTTTTAGTAACCCATTACGTTGTAATATTAGAAATATTTGGAATCGGAACTGGATCAGGAGAAATAATAATTTCCAATAAAAAATATGAAATAAAAGATAGAATTGAAATAAATTAACTATTTAAAATATATATAAAAAAAGCTTTTAATAATTTCATAAGAGATCAAAAGACCATCTTTAATAACATTTACTTTTTTCTTACCATCAAATCTTTTTCTCTCAAACATTTCTAAATCCACATAGGTGTGATTATTTTTTTTTACTTTTACAGGTAGCTCAATACAAAGTTTAAAATCATTATTTTTTAAATTTAAATTGTTAAATTTATCCACATTACAAAGTACATAAGTATATAAAATATCTGATAACTTTATTCCTAAGATAAATCTTGTAATAAAAGTAAAGATTTTATTACCAATAAAAGTAACGATATCATCATCGTCACTACCACCAGAACCCTTATATCTGCTACCAAATATAAAATCGTTATTTTTTGATAATTTAATTAACTCATCAAAATATTTTGGATCAAAAGAGTGATCTGCATTATATATGCATCCAAAGTTATTTTTAGCATTTTTAAATCCCTCTACAATAGCTGAGCCATATCCTTTACTTTTTTGAATTATCAATTCACAATTAAATTTTTGAGTAACAGGTATCGAATTATCTGTCTCGCTATCAACAACTACAATTATTTCATCAACAAATTTATTATCTTTAATCTCCTCAAGAACAGCCCCCAATGACTCCACCTCATTTTTACAAGGAATTATTAAAGATATCTTTTCCATCATTAAATTTTTTAAAAGAGTTGATTAATTCTCTTCTTTATTTTTTTCTACAAATATTAGAGCAACTAAGAATAATGCAGTCCAAAACATTGCTATTAAACCTTTTTTAATGTTAGTTTCAGCTCCCCATATATCTAGAAACACAGCACCAAATAAAATTCCAAGAATATATAAAATTACAACATGTTTTAACTTAATCATTTAATTCCATTTTTCTTTTTTTTTCTAAAGAAATTCCATGTTTGCATTTATAGTTATATGATTTCTCAAAACTTTCTAGCTTCCAACCCTTCATCCTAGACTTTATCTCTGTTAAATTTTTTAATTTCCAATTATCTGAAGTATTTTTATCTTTCCACTGAAGTTTTTCTTCAGAATTTCTCGCACAACCGTAACAAAAATCAGTTACTGGATCAGATTTACAAATACTAATACACGGTGAAACTATCATAAATTTAATGGATTATTTATTGCACAAATATTCTAATTGGACAAATTTAATCTATCATATATAAGTCTTTTAAATATTTGGGCGAGTGGCGGAATTGGTAGACGCGTTGGTCTTAGGAACCAATATGGCAACATGTGAAGGTTCGAGTCCTTTCTCGCCTACCATATAATTATGAAAGTAACAGTAGAAAATAAAAAAAATTTAGAAAAGAATTTAAAAGTTTTTGTTGACAAAACTACAATCAACAAAGAGCTAGAATTAAGATATGAACAAATCAAAAAAGATGTTGTTCTTAAAGGATTTAGACCAGGCAAAGTTCCAACAGACATTATTAAAAAACAATTTGGAAAAGCAGTCTATGGAGAAGTTATTGACAAAATTCTAAAAGAAAGTTCCGCAAAAGCTATTGACGAAAAAAAAATTAGGCCTGCCTTACAGCCAAAAATTGATCTTAAAAGCTTTGGTGAGGGTAAAGATTTAGAATACATAATTAGTGTTACAGAGTTTCCAGAGGTTAAATTAGACTCTTTAGAAAAAATAAAGTTCGATGATTATGAAATAAAAATTGATGATAATGAAGTGAATAAAAGAATCAAAGATATTGCAAAAAACCAAAAAAACTTTATTGAAGTTGATCCATCCAAAGTAGCTAATGAGGGAGATCTTATTTCATTTGATTACACAGCAACAGTTGATGGTAATAGTTTTGAGGGTAACGAAGGAAAAAACACTCAATTAGAGATTGGTAAAGATTTATTTATCAAAGGTTTCGATAAACAATTATTGAAATCAAAAAAAGATGATGAGATTAGTGTAGAAGTTACATTGCCAGAGAACTTTCCTAAAAAAGAACTAGTAGGCAAAAAAGGTATTTTTAAGTGCAAAATAAATTCAGTCAAAAAACCAAAAGAGGTTGAAGTTACGGATGAATTTGCAAAAACACTTGGCGCTAAAGATTTAAATGATTTAAAAAAAATTATATCAAAACAAATAAATGAGGAGTTTAAAAACTCTTTAAACATAATTTCAAAAAATCAAATATTAAAAGGATTAGAACAAATTAAAGTTGAAGATCTTCCACAATCTTTAATAGACGAAGAAGTAAAAGTACTAGGCCAAGGTCAAACTGAGGAAGAATTAAAAAAAAATAAAAATAATTTAGAAAAAAATGCCTCTAAAAGAATCAAACTTGGTTTAATTTTAAATGAAATCGGGGAAAAAAATAAAATAAAAGTTGACCCAAATGAAATTCAAGCAGAAATTCAAAAACAGTTAAGTATGATGCCTGGTCAAGAAAAAATAATTATGGATTATTATAAAAAAAATCCATCAGCTTCAGCTAGTCTTAGAGGCACACTTTATGAGGAAAAAATAATTAATTTTATAAAATCAAAAGCAAAATCAAACAAGCGAATTTTAGATAAAAATGAAGCTGAGAAAATAATAAAGGCTGAGAATGAAAAAAATTTAGAAGATCAAAAAAAAACTACAAAAGCTCTATCTCCAAATGAAACTAAAATAAAATCTAAAAAAAAAGAAAATAAAGCCCTAGTTAAGAAAAAAGCAAAAAAAGTTAGCAAAAAGTAATTACAAGTTGTATAAGTAACTGATTCGTAATTATGAGCATTAAAATACCAGAGTATATGAACACTCTTATCCCAATGGTTGTAGAACAATCATCAAGAGGTGAAAGAGCATACGACATTTATTCAAGACTATTAAAAGAGAGAATAGTTTTTTTAGTTGGTCCTATAAATGATAACGTAGCTTCACTGGTCACAGCACAATTATTATTTTTAGAGTCCGAAAATCCAAAAAAAGAAATTTTTTTATACATAAACAGTCCTGGCGGTCTAGTGACAGCTGGTCTAGGTATTTATGACACAATGCAATATATAAAACCAGATGTATCAACTCTTTGTATCGGCCAAGCAGCATCAATGGGTTCTTTCTTATTAGCCGCAGGAAAAAAAGGTAAAAGGTTTTCTTTACCTAATTCAAGAATTATGGTTCACCAACCATCGGCAGGATTTCAAGGTCAAGCTACTGACATTGAAATACATGCAAATGAAGTACTGTCCTTAAAAAAAAGATTAAATGAAATTTATTCTAAACATACAGGAAAAAATGTTGATCAAATTAAAGATGCTCTAGAAAGAGATAATTTTATGACCCCAGAAAACGCTAAAGATTTTGGTTTAATTGATCAAGTTGTTGACAAGAGAATTTAGTTATCCACCAGATCTAGATAAAGTATTATACTAAACTTGAAACAAGTGTACAAAATATAATAAAGTATAGTCATTGATTCGTTTTAAAAGTTATGAGTAATAATAAAAATATTTTATACTGTTCCTTTTGTGGCAAAAGCCAACACGAAGTTAGAAAATTAATTGCTGGTCCTACAGTATTCATTTGTGATGAATGTGTAGAATTATGCATGGACATCATAAAAGAGGAAAATAAAGATACTTTTGTAAAACATCAAGACGGATTGCCTTCACCTAAACAAATATGTTCAGTATTAGATGACTATGTAATAGGACAAGACTTAGCAAAAAAAGTTTTATCAGTTGCTGTTCATAACCACTACAAAAGATTAAATTACGAGAACAAAACAAGCAAAAATGTTGAACTTGCAAAATCTAATATTCTTTTAATAGGTCCAACAGGTTGTGGAAAAACTTTACTTGCTCAAACCTTAGCCAGAATTTTAGACGTTCCCTTTACTATGGCTGACGCAACTACTCTTACTGAAGCTGGTTATGTTGGTGAAGATGTAGAAAACATTATATTAAAATTATTACAAGCTGCAGATTACAATGTTGAAAAAGCTCAAAGAGGAATAGTATATATTGATGAGGTAGACAAAATTAGTAGGAAATCTGAAAATCCGTCTATAACTAGGGATGTTTCTGGAGAAGGTGTCCAACAAGCATTGCTTAAAATTATGGAGGGAACTATAGCTAGTGTTCCACCGCAAGGAGGTAGAAAACATCCACAACAAGAATTTTTGCAAGTTGATACAACAAATATTTTATTTATTTGTGGAGGAGCATTTGCGGGGCTAGATAAAATAATTTCTCAAAGAGATAAGGGTTCTTCTATCGGCTTTGGTGCCAAAGTAAAATCTATTGAGGACAAAAAAACAGGTGAATGGATTAAAAATTTAGAACCAGAGGATTTATTGAAATATGGTCTCATCCCGGAGTTTATTGGTAGGCTGCCAATAACAGCAACTCTAGATGATTTGGATGAAAAATCATTAATTAAAATTTTACAAGAGCCAAAAAATTCTTTGATCAAACAGTACCAAGAATTATTTAAACTAGAGGGAGTAAAACTAAATTTTAAAGAAAACGCTATAAAAGAAGTTGCTGTCAAAGCTATCAAAAAGAAAACTGGCGCAAGGGGTTTAAGATCAATTTTAGAAAATGTATTATTAAAAACTATGTTTGAAATCCCTAGCTTGGAAAATGTAAGTGAAGTTATAGTAGATATTAGCTCAGTTAAAGGAGAGTCGCAGCCAATTATTGTTCATTCAAAGAATAAACAAGATAAAGATAAGTCTAAAACCTCAGCTGCGTAATATTGCACTTAATAAAAGATAAAAAACTATTGCATTATTGAGTTTAATATCCATATAATTACTTTATGGAAGTTAAATTTAATTCAGCATTACTACCTTTAAGAGATATAGTGGTCTTCCCGCACATGGTTATACCTTTATTTGTTGGTAGGGATAAATCTATAACCGCTTTAAATGAAGTTATGAAGAAAGATAAAAAAATTATTTTAGTAACTCAAAAAAATTCTGAAGTAGACGACCCAAAAAAAAATGATATTTTTAATTACGGATGTGAAAGTAATATTCTACAATTGCTCAAATTACCTGATGGGACGGTTAAAGTTTTAGTCGAAGGTATATCAAGAGTTAAAATAAATGAATTTCAAGATAATAATGAGTTTCTGTCATGTTCTTATGAAAAACTATCAGAAATGATTAATAAAGACGAAGATTTAATGCCATTGGCATTAAATTCAATAAAGAAACTAGAAAAACTTACATCGATTAATAAAAAAATTTCTAATGAAACAATAAACAATATTAAACTTTTAAAAGATCCATCAAAAATCTCAGATAATATTGCATCCCACCTGAATGCTACAATTTCTGAAAAACAACAAGTTTTCGAAACTTTGGATTTAAAGAAAAGATTAAATTTAATTAACAAAATTATGGATAATGAAACAAGTATTATTGGAGTTGAAAAAAGAATACGTGGAAGAGTTAAAACACAAATGGAAAAAACCCAAAGAGAGTATTATTTAAATGAACAGCTTAAAGCTATACAAAAGGAATTAGGTGAAATAGAAGATGGAAAAGATGAAACATCAAGTTTAAATAAAGCAATCTTAAGATCAAAAATGCCAAGAGAAGTAGAAAAGAAATGCATGTCAGAATTAAAAAAACTTAAAAATATGAGTCCTATGTCAGCAGAAGCGACTGTAGTAAGAAATTATTTAGATTGGATGATCGATATACCGTGGTTTAAAAAAGACAAAGTAGATATAGATCTAAATAAAGCTCTTAAAGTTTTAGATGAAGACCACTTTGGACTAGAGAAGGTAAAAGAAAGAATTATAGAATTTTTGGCTGTTCAAAAAAGAATGAATAAAATTAGAGGACCAATACTTTGTTTAGTAGGACCACCTGGTGTAGGTAAAACTTCTTTAGGAAAATCAATAGCGAAAGCAACAAACAGACAGTTTGTTAGAATGTCTCTTGGTGGTGTAAGAGATGAAGCAGAGATTAGAGGACATAGGAGAACTTATATAGGTTCACTTCCAGGAAAAATTATTCAAATGATGAAAAAAGCTGGAACAAAAAATCCTTTATTTTTGCTCGATGAAATTGACAAAGTTGGAAATGATTATAGAGGAGATCCATCTTCAGCATTATTAGAGGCTTTAGATCCAGAGCAGAACACAACTTTTAATGATCATTATCTAGAGGTAGATTATGATCTTTCAGATGTTTTGTTTGTTACAACTGCAAACACATTAAATATTCTACCACCTCTTCTTGATAGGATGGAAGTAATAAGAATACCTGGTTACACTGAGGATGAAAAAATTAATATAGCAAATAAATATTTACTACCTAAGCAAATTAAAGACAATGGTGTTAAAGAGGGAGAAATGAACTTTGACGACGAAACTATTAAAGATGTAATTAGATATTATACAAAGGAGTCAGGAGTTAGAAATTTAGAAAGAGAAATATCCAAAATATCTAGAAAGGTTGTTAAAAAAGTTGTGAATAAAGAGTCTGAAAAAGTTAAAGTTGATAGTCAAAATTTATCAGACTTTTTAGGAGTGAGAAAATTTAAGTTTGGAGAAATTGAAGATTCAAATAAAATTGGAATAGTGACTGGTTTAGCTTGGACTGAGTTTGGTGGTGAAATACTAAAAATTGAGACTGTTAATATGCCGGGCAAAGGTAGAATGCAAATAACTGGAAAATTAGGTGATGTTATGCAGGAGTCAGTTAAAGCTGCTAAATCTTATGTAAGGTCTAAGTGTTTGGATTTTGGTATCATACCACCTACTTTTGAAAAGAAAGATTTTCATATTCATGTACCAGAGGGAGCTACACCAAAAGATGGACCATCTGCTGGTATCGCAATGGTCACTTCAATAGTTTCATCTATAACTAAAATTCCAGTTAATAAAGATGTTGCTATGACAGGCGAGGTAACTATTACAGGACAAGTTTTACCAATAGGTGGTTTAAAGGAAAAATTACTTGCTGCTCACAGAGCTGGAATAAAAGAAGTTTTAATTCCAAAAGAAAATAAAAAAGATTTGATAGATATACCAAAAAAAGTAAAAGATGATGTAAAAATCACCACAGTGGAGACTGCTGATGAAGTTTTAAAAATAGCCTTAATAAAAGATCTAAAATCAGTCGAATGGGTTGAAGTTGATAGTATATCTGATAATAAAAAAAGCGAAAAAACTCCCGCAAGTATTCAATAATAAATAATTTACATTATATCCACACTGATGTATTAGTAAATCACGTTGGAGGGCGGTTAGCTCAGTTGGTAGAGCATCTCGTTTACACCGAGGGGGTCAAAGGTTCGAGTCCTTTACTGCCCACCAAAAAAAATTTAGGGGGTGTAGCTCAGTTGGTTAGAGCGATCGCCTGTCACGCGATAGGTCGCGGGTTCGAGTCCCGTCACTCCCGCCATAATGATAACTATTATCAATTAACGAAATCTTATAGCAAATAAGCCAATAAAAACGTGACGTAACTGCACTTTCAATTAGCATAAAAAATTATATATAAATGATATGTCTTTAGAATTTTTAAATAATTATTTAACTATAATAATTTTTTTAACCATTGCTATATTACTTAGCTTGGGTTTTGTTGTACTTAATTTTGCTTTATCACCAAAAAATCCTGATCCAGAAAAGCTATCTGCTTATGAGTGTGGTTTTGAACCATTTAACGACTCTAGAATGGAATTTGATATAAGATTTTATCTTGTAGCAATTCTATTCATTATTTTTGATTTAGAAATAGCATTTCTTTTTCCTTGGGCAATAACTTTAGGCAACATAGGTTATTTTGGTTTCTTTTCCATGATGTTATTTTTATTTATTTTAACTATTGGTTTTATTTATGAATGGAAGAAAGGCGCATTAGATTGGGAATAATATGAATTTAGTAGATAGAGAAAAACAAATACCTGAGGAGTTTAAAGATCTTGCAAAAGAATTTGCAGACAAAGGTTTTATCACTACATCAATGGATAATTTGATTAATTGGGCTCGATCAGGATCATTACATTGGATGACATTTGGTCTTGCATGTTGCGCTGTGGAAATGATGCAAACATCTATGCCAAGATACGATCTAGAGAGATTTGGAGCAGCACCTAGAGCATCACCCAGGCAATCTGATGTAATGATTGTAGCAGGAACATTAACAAATAAAATGGCACCAGCTTTAAGAAAAGTTTATGATCAAATGCCGGAACCTAGATATGTAATATCTATGGGTAGCTGCGCAAATGGAGGTGGTTACTATCATTACTCTTACTCGGTTGTTAGAGGTTGTGACAGAATAGTTCCGGTCGATGTTTATGTGCCTGGTTGCCCACCTTCGGCTGAAGCATTGTTATACGGAATATTGCAACTACAGAAAAAAATAAGGAATCGTGGATCTTTACAAAGATAAAATGTCATTATCAAACTTAGAAAAAAAAATTAATTCTGAACTAACAACAAAAATTAATTCATCAAGAATTAATCATGATCAACTCGAAATTCAGATAAATAAAGAGTCGCTATTAGATGTTGTAATTTTTTTAAAGAAAAATAATTCAACTAAATTTAAGCAACTAATAGATATTACGGCAGTAGATTATATTGGGAGTGAAAATAGGTTTAAAATGATTTATTTATTTTTAAGTCACGAATATAATCTAAGAATTAATTTATATTTTAATATAAATGAAAACGAAATGGTAAATTCTCTTACGAAAGTTTATCCTTCTGCTAATTGGATGGAAAGAGAAGTTTTTGATATGTATGGTATTAAATTTAATGATCATCCAGATCTCAGAAGAATACTTACAGATTATGGTTTTTCTGGACATCCTTTAAGGAAAGATTTTCCTATAACTGGTCATTCAGAGGTTAGATACAGTGAGGAAAAGAAAAAAGTTATTTACGAGCCAGTAAAACTTGAACAAAATTATAGAAATTTTGATTACGCAAGTCCTTGGGAAGGAACAGAATATATTAAAGAAGTGCAAAAAAAAAATGACTAAAGAAAAAAAAACTCTTAACTTAAATTTTGGACCCCAGCACCCTGCTGCGCATGGTGTTTTAAGATTAATATTAGAATTGGATGGTGAAATAGTTGAAAAAGCAGATCCACACATAGGTTTATTACACAGAGGTACTGAAAAATTAATTGAAAACAAAACTTACTCACAAGCTATACCTTATTTCGATCGACTTGATTATGTTGCACCTATGAATCAAGAGCATGCATTTGCTCTTGCAATTGAAAGAATTATGAATGTTGAAGTTCCAATTAGAGGACAATATATAAGAGTAATTTTTTGCGAAATTGGTAGAATTTTAAGTCATATTTTAAATATTACTACACAAGCATTAGATGTTGGAGCTTTAACACCTTCTCTTTGGGGATTTGAAGAAAGAGAAAAATTAATGGGTTTTTATGAAAGAGTATCTGGTTCGAGACTACATGCTAATTATTTTAGACCAGGTGGTGTACATAAAGATTTACCAAGAGGTTTAGAAAAAGATATTTTAGACTTTTGTAAAACATTTCCAAAAATAATTGATGATTTAGAAATATTGTTGACAGATAACAGAATATTTAAACAAAGAAACGTTGATATTGGAATTGTGTCTAAAGAAGATGCATTAAATTACTCTTTTTCAGGAGTAATGCTAAGAGGTTCAGGAATACCTTGGGATTTAAGAAAATCACAACCTTATGATTGTTATGAACAAATAGATTTTAAAATTCCGATTGGAAAGAATGGAGACTGTTACGATAGATATTTGTGTAGAATTGAAGAAATGAGAGAAAGTGTAAAAATTATTGAACAATGTTTAAAAAATCTCCCCAAAGGTCCAGTTAAATCTATGGATAACAAACTTACGCCTCCACCAAAAAAAGAGATTAAACAATCAATGGAGGCTTTAATACACCATTTTAAATTGTTTACAGAGGGATATAGAGTTAAAAAAGATGAAATTTATACTGCTGTTGAGGCACCTAAAGGTGAGTTTGGTGTTTATTTAATTTCAGATGGAACTAACAGACCTTATAAATGTAAAATTAGAGCACCAGGTTTTTCCCATCTGCAAGCAATGGATTACTTAATTAAAGGACACATGTTAGCTGATGTACCAGCTGTGCTAGGTTCCTTAGATATAGTTTTTGGAGAGATTGATCGATGAGTTTAAAAAAAGTTTCTAAAGAGCAACCACATAAATTTGAATTTAGTGAAGAGAATTTGAATTTAGCAAAAAAAATAGTTTTAAATTATCCAACTGGAAAAAAGAAGAGCGCAGTTATGGCGCTGCTTTATTTAGCGCAAAAACAAAATAATAACTGGATACCTTTAGCGGCTATGAAATACATAGCTAAATATTTAGATATTTCTTACATAAATGTTTATGAGGTTGCAACCTTTTATTCAATGTACAATTTGAGTCCAGTTGGAAAATATTTTATACAAATTTGTACAACAACACCATGCATGATAAGAGGAGCGTATAAACTTGTTGATGTTTGTAAAAAAAATATTTCTGAAAAAGAAAATGAATCCCCTGGCAAAAAAAATTGCTCTTGGACTGAGGTTGAGTGTTTAGGTGCCTGCATAAGTGCTCCAATGGCTCAAATTAACGAAGATTATTATGAAGACTTAAATGTAAAACAGTTTGAAAGTATAGTTAAAGATATTTTAAAAGATGTAAAACCTAAACCAGGTTCATATCGTGGAAGAGTAAATTCAGAACCTGAAAAAAACAGACAAACTCTACTGGAAATTAAGAATGCTTGAAGATAAAGATAGAATTTTTAAAAATTTATATAATGACTTGGGTGCAGACATAGATTCAGCAAAAAATAGGGGTGATTGGTCTAATACAAAAGAAATTTGCTCTAAAGGACGAGATTGGATTATCGAAGAAGTAAAAAAATCAGAGTTAAGGGGTAGAGGTGGAGCGGGTTTTCCAACTGGCTTAAAGTGGTCCTTCGCACCAAAAAAAGTTGGAGCTAAACCTCATTATCTAGTGATAAATGCAGATGAGTCTGAGCCTGGCACATGTAAAGATAGAGATATTTTGAGATTTGAACCTCATAAACTTATTGAGGGTTGTTTAATTGCATCATACGCAGTCAACGCTCACAAATGTTACATTTATTTGAGAGGAGAATATTATAATGAAGGTTTAAAACTTCAAAAAGCAATTGATGAAGCTTACAAAGCTAATCTAATTGGAAAAAACTCATCAGGTACTGGGTGGGAACTTGATATTTATATACACTATGGTGCAGGTGCATATATCTGTGGTGAAGAAACTGCTCTTTTAGAGAGCATTGAAGGTAATAAAGGACAACCAAGGTTAAAACCACCTTTTCCAGCTATCGTAGGACTATATGGATGTCCCACAATCATAAATAACGTCGAGACTATAGCGGTAGTACCTACAATATTAAGAAAAGGATCAAAATGGTTTGCATCTTTGGGTAAACCAAAAAATACTGGAACTAAAATATTTTGCATTTCAGGAAATGTTAACAGTCCATGTAACGTTGAGGAAGAGATGGGTATTAAATTAAAAGATTTAATAGAAAAACATGCTGGTGGAGTTGTTGGGGGATGGGATAATTTACAAGCTGTTATTCCAGGAGGTTCATCTATGCCAATGTTAAGCAAAGAAATAAGTGAAAATATAACTATGGACTTTGACTCACTTGTGGAAAATAACAGTGGTTTAGGAACAGCAGGAATAATTGTTATAAATAAAGATCAAGACATTATTAAATGTATGGCTAGAATAGCTAGATTTTATAAACATGAAAGTTGCGGACAATGCACACCATGCAGAGAAGGCTCAGGTTGGATGTGGAGAATTTTGGAAAGGATGGCAAAGGGAGAAGCTTCAAAAGATGAGGTTAACATGCTTTCTGATGTCACCAAACAAATCGAAGGTCATACTATTTGTGCGTTTGGAGAAGGATCAGCCTGGCCAGTACAAGGTTTACTGAGACATTTCAAAAAAGAAATTATCGAGAGAAATAATTTTGATCCATTAGTTAAAAATAGTAAAAATATTCCATATTTAATTGACCAACATATATTAGAGGAAGATATTAAAAATGTTAAAAGTTAAAGTTAATGACATTGATATTGAGGTAGAGGAAGGTCTAACAGTTTTACAAGCTTGTGAAATAGCAGGAGCGGAGATACCTAGGTTCTGTTATCACGAAAAACTATCAATTGCCGGTAATTGTAGAATGTGCTTGGTTGAAATTGAAAAATCAAAAAAACCAGTTGCATCATGCGCAATGCCAGTTGCAGATGGAATGAACATCAAAACAAATACAAAACTAGTCGAAAAGGCTAGAAAAGGAGTAATGGAATTTCTTTTAGCAAATCATCCTTTAGATTGTCCCGTCTGCGACCAAGGTGGAGAATGTGACTTACAAGATCAATCAATGTTTTATGGAATTGATAAATCAAGATTTAAGGAAAATAAAAGATTTGTACCAGAAAAATATATGGGGCCACTAATAAAAACTCAGATGACTAGATGTATACATTGTACAAGGTGTGTAAGATTTGCAACTGAGGTTGCTGGAGTGCCAGAAATTGGTGCTATTGGCAGAGGCGAAGATATGCAAATAACAACTTATTTAGAAAAGGCAATGAAGTCTGAACTATCAGCAAATGTTATTGATTTATGTCCAGTTGGAGCACTTACCTCTAAACCTTATGTATTTGAAGCAAGACCTTGGGAGTTAAAAAAAACTGAAACTGTAGACGTTATGGATGCAGTAGGTTCCAATATACGTGTTGATACTTATGGATGGGAAGTAAAAAGAATTTTGCCAAAAATAAATGAAGATATTAATGAAGAATGGATTTCGGATAAGACTAGATATGCATGCGATGGTTTGAAGTATCAGAGATTAGATGCTCCTTATATTAAAAAAGACAATAGTTTTAAAAAAATTAGTTGGCAAGATGCACTTCAAATTTTAAAAGATAAAATAAATGTAACAAAACCTGAAAAAATAGCAGGTTTAACTGGTGATCTTACAAATATGGAAACATTGTTTGCGTGTAAAGAATTGTTTCATAAAGTTCTAAAATCTAAAAATTTAGAGTCTAGAGAAAAAAATATTTATATAAATTTAAATGATAGAAAAAACTACCTTTTTAACTCTGAAATCAAAGGTATTGAAAAAAGTGATTTGATTTTATTAATTGGTACAAATCCAAGATATGAAGCCACAATGCTGAACACTAGAATTAGAAAGTCTTTTTTAAAAAATAATACAGAAATTTTTTCTTTAGAGAATTTAGGAGATCTTACGTACAATTATAAAGTACTTTCAAATACGACAGAGGAAATAAAAAAAATTATCGAAAATAATTGTGATATCTCAAGTAAAATCAAAAATGCAAAATACCCTTTAGTAATATTTGGTGAGTCTGCTCTTACATTGAATTCATCTAAATATATGTTTGAAGGTTTTAAAAAATTTCTACATGAAAATAATAAAATCACCGAGGAATGGAATTCACTAAATATTCTTAATACTAATGCTTCAGCTGTTGGTTCATATGACCTAGATATAGTTTGTAAAACAAATGAAACATTAGAAAAAATAAACAAAAACTTTTTTGAAATAATATTTTTAATTGGTCAAGATAATGTCTCAATAAATAAAAAAAATGAATTTATTGTTTATGTAGGAAGTCATGGAGACAAAGGTGCTGAAATAGCTGATCTTGTGCTTCCAGGTGCTGCGTTTACAGAACAAAATGGATTTTTTACAAATTTAGAGGGAAAGTTGCAGATGGCATTTAAAGCTTCTTACCCTCCTGGTGAAGCAAAGGAAGATTGGGTTATAATTAATGAAATATCTAAATTAATTGATGGAAATGGTTTGTTTAAAGATAAAAATGAACTTTTGACTGCAATGAACAGTTATATTAACTCAAATAAAAAAAACGAATTTTCAAACTTATTCAAAGAAGAATATATAAATGAAAAGATTTTAACTTTGCCTATAGATTATTATCATTCAAATGTTATTGCTAGATCATCAAAAACTATGAATGAATGTAGAAATATTAGATCTAAATTAAAAAAAACAGGTACAGAAGGATAAAGTGGAGTATTTAAATATTTTATTTTCAGAGACTTACAAAATTTTATTTCTCTTGTTACCAGTTTTGGTCTCAGTCGCCATGATAGTATGGTTAGATAGACGTATTTGGGCTTTTGTTCAGAAAAGAAAAGGACCAAACGTTGTTGGACCTTTTGGATTACTTCAATCTTTAGCGGATGCTTTAAAATACATATTTAAAGAAATAATAATTCCTGCAAGCTCAAACAAAATTATTTTTATTCTTGCTCCCATAGTTACAATGACACTTGCTTTAGTGGCTTGGGCAGTAATTCCATTTAGTGAAGATTTTGTGCTAGCAGACATTAATGTTGGAATATTATATATTTTTGCAATCTCATCGTTAGGTGTTTATGGTATTATAATGGGAGGTTGGGCCTCAAACTCAAAATATCCTTTTTTAGGCTCGATTAGATCTGCTGCACAAATGGTTTCTTATGAAGTTTCAATAGGTGTAATAATAATAAATGTTTTGCTATGTGTAGGTTCTTTAAATTTAGGTGACATTGTTTTAGCTCAAGAAAACATATGGTTTGTGGTTCCGCTTTTTCCTATGTTTGTAATTTTTTTTATTTCTGCGTTAGCAGAGACAAATCGACCACCATTTGATTTGCCCGAAGCAGAGGCAGAATTAGTATCTGGATACCAAACAGAATATTCAGGAATGATGTATGCAATGTTTTGGTTAGGTGAATATGCAAATATTTTATTAATGTGTGCATTAGGTTCTATATTGTTTTTAGGTGGTTGGCTCTCTCCTTTAGATATTTTTCCCTTTACAATGGTACCAGATCCACTGTGGCTAGTTATAAAAATACTTTTTTTATTTATTTTATTTGCTTTAGTTAAAGCTATTGTGCCAAGATATAGATATGATCAATTGATGAGACTAGGATGGAAAGTATTTTTACCAATTTCGTTAATTTGGGTTGTTTTAACTTCTGGCTACTTATTGTATTTTGATCTGTTACCAAAAAGCTAATTATGAAAATATCAAGATTTATAAAAACTGTTTTTATGTTTGACTTTTTAAGAGGTTTAATGATCGCAATAAAAGAAATGTTTAAAACAAAAAAAACTATCAACTACCCATTTGAAAAGGGCAAAATAAGCCCAAGGTTTAGAGGAGAGCACGCATTAAGAAGATATCCTAATGGAGAAGAAAGATGTATCGCATGTAAGTTATGTGAAGCTGTTTGTCCAGCGCAAGCAATTACAATAGAATCTAGTGAAAGAGAAGATGGTAGCAGAAAAACTACTAGATATGATATCGATATGTTAAAGTGTATTTATTGTGGTTTATGCGAAGAGTCTTGTCCTGTAGATGCGATTGTGCAAGGACCAAATTTTGAGTTCGCAACAGAAACTAGAGAAGAGCTGTATTATACAAAAGAAAAACTTCTTGAAAATGGAGATAGATGGGAAAGTGTTTTATCCGCAAATATTAAGGCAGATAATCCACATAGATAATTATTTACATGCCAGCTCACGCATTTTTTTTTTACATATTTTCATTAATTGCAATTGTATCAGCAATAATGGTAACAGCTTCAAAAAACACAGTTCACTCAGTTTTTTTTTTAATCTTAGATTTTATTAGTATTTCTTGCTTATTCATTTTAATAGGCGCAGAATTTCTTGGAATGATAATGTTGATTGTGTATGTGGGCGCTGTAGCTGTATTGTTTTTATTTGTGGTTATGATGTTGAACGTTGCTCAGCAAAAAAACCAATGGTTTGGTGCTGCCACAGGAAGCAAACATATTCCAGTAGGAATGGTTGTAAGTTTAATAATTTTCTTTGAATTATTAATTGTTATTGGTGGATGGAAATTAAAACCTGATTTAAGTAATGACTTTATAAATCTTTCGACTACTAATATTACTAATACACATTCTATTGGCAATGTCCTTTATACTGATTATATACACTTGTTTCAATTATCCGGAATGATTTTGCTAGTTGCAATGATTGGTGCAATAGTTTTAACGTTTAGACAACGATCTGGCTTAAAAAGACAAAGTTATATTAGGCAAATCTCAAGAGAAAAAAATGATGGAGTAGAATTAGTAGATGTTAAAAATAAAGAAGGGGTCAAAATAGATGTTTGATATTAGCATAGGACATTATTTAACTCTGGGTGCAGTAATTTTTACAATTGGAGTTGTTGGAATTTTTTTAAATAGAAAAAATGTAATAGTAATTCTAATGAGCATTGAATTGATATTATTAGCAGTAAATATAAATTTAGTATCTTTTTCTATTTTTTTGAATGATTTAAGTGGTCAAATTTTTACTCTATTTATATTAACTGTTGCAGCAGCAGAAGCTGCAATAGGTTTAGCTATAATAGTTGTTTACTATAGAAATTCAGGCACAATTAGGGTTGAGGAAATAGACAAGCTTAAAGGGTAAAATGGAAATTTTAATAGTTTTTCTTCCACTGTTAGCAGCAATTATCTCTGGTTTTTTTGGAAATAAATTAGGTAACAGATTTTCAGAAATTTTAACAAGTTTATTTGTTTCAATTTCTGCAATTTTTTCAATCTATATTTTTTACAATGTGATGATCAATGATTATAATTCAAATATAATTATTTCGTCGTGGATTAGCTCTGGAACACTAGTAGTAAACTGGTCAATTAAAATTGACCCATTATCATCTGTAATGTTAGTAGTTGTTACTTTTATATCCTCGCTTGTTCACATCTATTCAATTGGATATATGCATCACGACCCTCATAAACCAAGATTTATGTCATATTTGTCTTTATTTACTTTCTCAATGTTGATGTTGGTAACGTCAGACAATTTTTTACAACTCTTTTTTGGTTGGGAGGGAGTTGGTGTATGCTCTTATTTTTTGATTGGTTTTTGGTTTAAAAAACAAAGCGCAAATAATGCAGCAATAAAAGCTTTTATTGTTAACAGAGTAGGAGACTTTGGTTTAGCATTAGGTATTTTTTTGATATTTTATTATTTTGGCACTATCAACTTCAACGAGGTATTCAATTTAATTCCAACCCTAATATCAGAAAAAATTAATTTTCTTGGGTTTAATTTCGTTGTTATAGATTTAATTTGTATTCTATTGTTCATTGGAGCAATGGGTAAATCAGCTCAAATTTTCCTCCACACATGGTTACCAGATGCTATGGAAGGTCCAACTCCGGTTTCCGCATTAATTCATGCAGCAACTATGGTAACAGCTGGAGTTTTTTTAGTTGTGAGGTGTTCACCAATTTATGAGTTATCTCCATTAGGTTTAGAAATTGTTACATTAATAGGAATGTCAACCGCATTCTTTGCAGCTACTGTAGCCTTAGTACAAAATGATATTAAAAAAATAATTGCCTATTCAACATGTAGTCAACTAGGATATATGTTTTTTGCAGCTGGAGTTGGTGCGTACAATGTAGCAATGTTTCATTTATTTACTCACGCATTTTTTAAGGCTTTATTATTTCTAGGAGCCGGTTCTGTGATCCACTCATTTCAAAATGAACAAGATATTAAAAATATGGGTGGTGTTTGGAGAAAATTGCCTTTTACATATTTAATGATGATTATAGGCACACTAGCATTAACTGGCTTTCCCTTTTTGTCAGGCTTTTATTCAAAGGATGCAATTATCGAATTTGCTTATCTTGAGAAAGGAAGTTTAAGTAATTATGCGGCAGCAATAGGTGTAATCACTGCAATTTTTACCTCAATTTATTCATGGAGATTAATATTTTTAACTTTCCACGGTAGTTTTAATAATAACAAACTAGATATAAAAGATCTACATGAATCACCTTTAGTTATGTTGATACCACTGGTTTTATTATCTGTTGGAGCTTTATTTTCTGGAATGTTTTTTAAAGAAATATTTATTGGTGCTGAAAGTAGTCAATTATTTTGGAAAGACTCAATAATGTTTTTAGAACCATTGAGCAAAGACCATCCGCCTTTATGGTTTTTATTACTAACCCCATCATTTGTGATTATTTCTATTCCATTTTCATATTATTTATTTCTAAAGAAAAAATTAATTATTGAGCAAATTGTAAAAATTAACTACCCATTATATGTTTTCTTGAAAAAAAAATGGTACTTCGATGAACTTTATGATTTTATATTTGTTAAATCATTTAAAAATTTAGGTAATTTTTTTTGGAGAAAAATTGATAATTTAATTATTGATAGATTTGGTCCTGATGGTATCTCTAATATCATAAAAAAATTTTCCTTATATGCGGTGAAATTCCAAAGTGGATTTATTTATCAATATGCCTTCATAATGTTGTTGGGTTTTTCAATTTTACTAACATTTTTAATTATTAAATAAACATGTTTCCGATTCTTTCATCTTTAATAATTTTACCACTTATTGGTTCTTTATTTTTAATATTTATCAGATCTTCAGAAAAAAATACTAGCCTTAAATATGTTGCGTTATTTATTACTTTTGCAAATTTTTTTTTATCACTTTATCTTTGGAAAATTTTTGATCCATCAATATCGACATTTCAGTTTGTAGAAAATAGAATTTGGATTGAAGGTTTTATAAATTATAAAGTCGGTATAGATGGCATATCAATTTTATTTGTAATTCTTACAACTTTTATAACACCACTTTGTATAATTTCAGTTAATTCAACAATAACTTACAGATTAAAGGAGTTTTTAATAGCAATTTTAATCATGGAAACTTTAATGATTGGAATATTTTGTTCATTAGACTTGGTAATTTTTTATTTATTCTTTGAAGGAGGACTTATTCCAATGTTTTTAATTATTGGAATATGGGGTGGAGATAGAAGAGTTTACTCTGCATTTAAATTTTTTCTTTTTACATTAGTTGGATCTGTTTTAATGTTAGTTGCAATAATTGCAATTTATTGGATAAGTGGAACAACTGATGTTGAAAAATTATATGAATTAGGAATTCAGGAAGAATATCAAAAATTATTATGGCTAGCATTTTTTTCATCTTTTGCAGTGAAAACTCCAATGTGGCCTGTACACACATGGCTACCTGATGCACACGTTGAGGCACCTACCGCTGGTTCAGTTTTGCTTGCTGCTATCCTACTTAAAATGGCTGGTTATGGTTTTATAAGGTTTTCAGTGGGTTTATTTCCTTTAGCATCAATTTATTTTGTGCCATTGGTTTATTCATTAAGCTTAATAGCAATAATTTACACCTCGTTGGTAGCCTTAATGCAGGAAGATATGAAAAAGCTCATTGCGTATTCATCGGTTGCACATATGGGTTTTGTAACGCTTGGTATTTTTACATTTACGCAACAAGGAATTGAAGGAAGTATTTTTCAGATGATTAGTCATGGTTTAATTTCAGCTGCTTTGTTTTTATCTGTTGGTGTTGTTTACGACAGATTAAAAACTAGACAAATTAAAGATTACTCTGGACTTGTGAATATAATGCCTAAGTACGCAATAGTGATGATGATATTTACTCTCGGAGCTTTGGGTTTGCCTGGAACAAGCGGATTTATTGGTGAATTTTTAGTTTTAATGGGAACGTTTAAAAAAAGTATTATAACGGCTGCTATTGCAAGTATCGGAGTAATACTTGGTGCTGCTTATATGTTATGGCTATACAAAAGAGTCGTTTTTGGAAATTTATTAAAAACAATTGATGTAAAAAAAATGGTAGATCTAAATAAATATGAAACATTAATTTTATCTTCGCTAGCAATTTTAATAATAGTTTTCGGTTTTTATCCGGAACCTTTAATTAAAACATACGCTACATCAATAGATAATTTTATAAATACTATTAATGTACCCACAGAATTAAGTTTAATAGAAAAAGTCAAATGAGTAACTTATATTTTATAATCCCTGAACTATTTATTTCATTAAGCGTGATGGCTCTTTTAGTTTTAGGAGTTTTCAAAAATAATAGTTCTAAAATTATTTTTTACTTCTCTTGCTTAATTATATTGGTATCTCTTGCGATTAATTTAAACATAAACATAACGCAAACAATCTTTCTTTTTAATAATAGTTATTTAGTAGATCAGCTATCTTTATTTATAAAATCAATAATTTTGATTTCAGCTTTCTTTGTAATGTTTTGTTCATATAACTATGTCATAGTTAACAATATACTTAAAATTGAATACCCAATATTAATTCTATGTTCATTACTTGGCATGTTGGTAATGATAAGCTCAAACGATCTCATTGTATTTTATATAGGTTTAGAATTACAATCTCTTGCATTATATGTGTTAGCATCTTTTAATAGAGATAATATTTTATCCTCAGAGTCTGGATTAAAATATTTTGTTTTAAGTGCCTTATCATCAGGTTTGCTTTTATATGGTTGCTCATTAATTTATGGTTTTTCTAATTCAACTAACTTTAATGAAATTTCTCAAAATTTTAATTTTGAATATGGAGTTATTTTCGGCATGGTTTTTGTAATTGTTGGATTAGCATTTAAAATTTCCGCTGTCCCTTTTCATATGTGGGCTCCTGATGTTTATCAAGGTTCACCAACCTCTGTGACTGTATTATTTGCAATTTTACCAAAAATAGCAGCTCTTACAGTTTTTATAAAATTTTTATACGGTCCATTTATAAATCTCTTCGAAGAGTGGCAGGCCATAATTATATTTTTATCAGTTGCTTCAATGATTTTAGGCGCAGTTGCCGCTATTGGTCAGAAAAATCTTAAAAGACTTATAGCTTACAGCTCAATTAGTCATATGGGTTATGCGTTAGCAGGTTTAACTACGGGCACTAACCAAGGTATTCAAAGTTCAATAATTTATTTAATTATTTATTTAATTATGAATCTTGCATTTTTTAGTTGCCTTTTTATGTTAAAAAGAAAAGACAAATTTTACGAAAACATTGAGGATTTATCAGGTCTATCAAAAAAACATCCTATTCTAGCATTAAGTTTTTTAATAATACTATTTTCACTTGCCGGAATACCGCCACTTGCAGGATTCTTTGCAAAATTTTATGTTTTTATGGCAGTAATTCAAAAAGAAATGTATTTTTTAGCTATTGTAGGATTACTGGCAACCGTAATAGCTGCTTTTTATTATTTAAGAGTTATAAAAATAATTTACTTTGATCCAGAACAAGAAAAATTTGACACCTCAATGAGTTTGGGATTAAAGCTTACATTAATTTTGTCAACATCAGCAATATTAATGTATTTTCTAAATCCAAATTTTTTAAATAAATATATAACAAATATTTTAGTTATTTAATGGTTTTAAAAAAATTTAAATATAAAAAAGTTTCAAGTACAAATGATATTGCGATACAAAAAATTAGACAAGGTTATAACGCAGGTATTATTATTTCTGATAAACAAACACGTGGCAGGGGTCAACATGGTAAAAAATGGATTTCTAACAAAGGAAATTTATTTTTTAGTGTATTTTTTATTATTAATAAAAAAATACAAATTTCAAGATTGGCTATTAATAATTTAAGAATAGTAAAAAAAATATTATCCAAGCATATAAAATCAAAAATAAAAATTAAAAGACCTAATGATATTATAGTAAATAAAAAAAAGATTTGCGGGATTTTAAATGAAACTCTATTTTATAATGATTTAAAATTTTTAGTTATTGGCATTGGAATAAATATAGTTAGTTCTCCTAATTTAAAAGATTACCCAACTACTAACTTAGATGAGGAAACTAACAGAA
The DNA here is from genome assembly GCA_902614905.1 of uncultured Pelagibacteraceae bacterium. Lineage (GTDB taxonomy): Bacteria > Pseudomonadota > Alphaproteobacteria > Pelagibacterales > Pelagibacteraceae > Pelagibacter. Next base: position 54,618 of record CACMMN010000004.1, read on the forward strand.
AAGTTAGTAAAACTAAATTATTAAATAAAATTATTAAAGCATTTGATATAAAAATAAGATGATCATTGTAGGTGATATAGGAAATACAGAAGTAAAAATATGTTTTTTTTATAACGGCTTAAAAAAAAAATTTTTATTCAAAACAGATTCGCTTAATAAAAAAATTATAAGAAGAAAATTCAATTTTTTGCGTAAAAAAATTTATCTCAAAAATGCAATTATAAGTAGTGTAGTACCAAAAACCTTTAATCAAATTAAAAAAATTTTTTTCAATTTATATAAAGTTAATTGTATCGAATTAAAAAAATTAAATTTATCAAAACTAATAAGCATTAAAGTCAACAAGAAAGAAATTGGATCTGATCGTTTAGCCAACGCAATTAGTGTAATGAATAAAAAAAAAAATTTTATCGTTGTTGATTTTGGAACTGCTACAACTTTTGATGTAATTAAGAAAAATAATTATTTGGGAGGAGTAATTGCCCCAGGTGTAAACTTGTCACTAGATAATTTAATTAAAAAAGCAAGCTTAATACCAAATATTAAATTAAATAAATCAAAATCTATAATTGGAAAAAATACAAAGCAAGCAGTCCTATCCGGTTTTTTTTGGGGTTATAATGGCTTAATTAATGGCATAATTTCAAAAATTAAAAAAAAAACTAATCAAAAATATAAGATAATTTTTACAGGTGGTCTTGCGCACTTATTTAATAAAGATATAAAAGATAAAATTACTGTAGATAAAAATCTAACAATTAATGGTTTAATTAAAGTTTCAAAACATTTTAATTTATGAAAGATGAATTAATTTTTTGTCCTCTTGGCGGATCAGGTGAAATAGGCATGAATATGAATTTGTTTGGTTATGGTAAACCTGGTGAACATAAATGGATTATAGTTGACATTGGTGTTACTTTTGCAGATGAGAGTATTCCAGGTATAGATTTAATATATCCGGATCCTGGATTTATCATTGATAAAAAAGATTCCTTACTAGCCATTGTTCTTACGCATGCTCATGAAGATCATATAGGTGCAATTACTCAAATATGGCCAAAGTTAAATTGTAAAATTTTTGCAACTCCCTTTACTGCTGCTCTTGTAGTAGAAAAGTTTAGAGAAAAAAATATTGACATAACAACTTATCTTAACATTGTCCAACTTAATGGTAAAATTAATTTAGAAAATTTTGAAATCGATTTTATAACTTTAACCCATTCAATTCTTGAACCAAATGGATTAAGAATAAAAACTCCTTTAGGAAATGTTTTACACACTGGCGATTGGAAGTGTGATCCAGATCCTTTAATAGGAAAAAAAATAGACTCAGATAAACTAAAATTAATTGGAAAAGAAGGTGTATTAACAATGATTTGTGACTCTACTAACGTCTTTAGCATTGGTAGATCAGGATCCGAATTGAGTGTAAGAAAAAGTTTATTAAAAATAATTGGAAGACTTAAAAAAAGAGTAATTGTAACCTCATTTGCATCTAACGTGGCAAGGATGGAAACAATATTTTATTGTGCTGAAAAAACCGGTAGACAAATTTCATTAGTTGGAAGATCAATGCACCGAATTTACAAAGCAGCAAGACAATGTGGATATTTAAAAAACGTGATTGATCCAATTGATCCAAGAGATGCCAAAAAAATATCAAGAGACAAAATAATATATCTTTGTACCGGCAGCCAAGGTGAGCCAATGGGCGCTATGAATAGAATATCTAATTATACTCATCCAGATGTATTTTTAGAAAAAGATGATACTGTAATATTTTCTTCAAAAATAATACCAGGTAATGAAAAAAAACTTTCAAAATTACACAATACTCTAGTTTTAGAAGGTGTAGAAGTTATTAATGAGGAAAATGAGTTTGTGCACGTATCAGGCCATCCTAATAGAGATGATCTTAAAGATATGTACAACTGGATTAAACCTAAATCTGTGATACCGGTTCACGGAGAACATAGACACATTCTTGAACACCTTTCTTTTGCTAAAGAAATGAATGTTCCATATCCGATAAAAGCAAAAAATGGAGATATAATTAAAATTGCGCCATGTGAAAAACCTCAAGTATTTGATAAAGCACCATCAGGTAAACTTTATTTAGACGGTGATATAAGTGTTTTTGAGGACTCCAGATCAATAAAAGAAAGAAAAAATTTATCTATTAACGGTAGTCTTGAGGTAACAATTTTAGTGAATAACAAGGGAAATATTTATGACTCACCGGTTATATCAGTAAAGGGACTACCAATAGAAAATTTAGAAGAATTTAAATTTGGACTGGAAAAAGAAATAAATAAAACAGCAAGATCATTTGCGTTGAATAATATAAAACAAGAGGAAAATGCAATTAATGCATTAAAAACAGTTTGCAGAAAGTTTACGAAAGAGCAAGTGGGAAAAAGACCATTTACTAATATAAATTTAGTCAATATTTAATATGAGTATTACTGGTTCGCTGATAATTTTTGTTTTAATTTGGTGGATCATTTTTTTTTCATTATTACCAATAGATGTTGATAGAAAACATAAGGAAATGGTTGAAGGTGCAGACAAGGGATCGCCTGAAAATCCTAAAATTATCAAAAAAATAATTTATACAACTATAATAACCTCAATTATTTTTATAGGTATATTTACATTAGTAAAGTATGATTACCTTAATTTAAGAAGGTTTATTTCGTAATGTTTTTTTCTACTTTATTAATTCCTATTTTAAAAAATTATCCCTCTGAGGCAAAAATTAAATCACACAAATTAATGTTAAGAACAGGAATGATAAAACAATCCTCTGCGGGCATATATTCTTGGCTACCTTTGGGTTTCAAAGTAATGAAAAAAATTGAAAATATAGTTAGAGAGGAACAAAATAAAATTTTTGCACAAGAAATATTAATGCCAACTATACAATCCAGTGAAATTTGGAAAGAGAGCGGTAGATATGAAGACTACGGTGAAGAGATGTTAAGAATTACAGATAGGCAAAAAAGAGAAATGTTATATGGGCCAACTAATGAAGAATTAATAACCGATATATTTAGAAATAGTATAAAGTCATATAAATCTTTACCACAACTTTTGTATCATATTCAATGGAAGTTCAGAGATGAATTGAGACCAAGATTTGGAATAATGCGTTGTAGAGAATTTTATATGAAGGATGCTTATTCTTTTGATCTTAACGACGATTTAGGTGAACATTCTTATAATAAATTTTTTTTATCATATCTTAAAACTTTCAAAAGGCTGGATTTAAAGGCAATCCCAATGGCAGCTGACACAGGTCCTATAGGAGGTAATTTATCACATGAGTTTATTATTTTAGCCGAAACAGGCGAAAGTAAAATTTATACTGATAAAAATATATTTGAGGTGGATCATTCAGATTGCACTTTAGAAAAAAAATCACTATCAATTTTAAGAAAAAAATTTGAAAATTATTATGCAGTCACGGACGAAAAATTTAATAAAGCTGAATTTGATAAATTAGTTACAAAAGAAAATCAGTTAGAGACGAAGGGCATAGAAGTTGGCCACATATTTTATTTTGGCGATAAATATTCTAAACCAATGAACGCATCTGTGGACCACAATGGCAAAAAAGTTTTTGTAAAAATGGGATCTTATGGTGTAGGGGTTTCAAGATTAGTTGGTGCCATAATAGAGGCTAAATTTGATGAGAAAAGCGATAATATGAATTGGCCAGTAAACATAGCGCCATATGAATGCGCGATTTTACCATTAGTTTCTAAGCATGATAAAACAAATTTAGAAAAATCTATTAATATATTTAAAAAACTTAAAGATAGAAATATTGATGCAATCATTGATGATACAGATGAAAACTTTTCTTCAAAAATGAAAAAGTTTAATCTTATAGGTGTTCCTTATCAAATACTTTTAGGTAATAAATCTGATGATGACATGCTTGAATTTAAAAAAGTTGGCGAAGAGTCAATTAGATTAAAAGTAGATGAAATTATAAAAATAATAAATTCAAAAAAAGAAAATTGATTTCAAACTTAGAAAAAGAAATAACATTTAGATATTTAAAAACCAGAAAAAAGGATGGTTTTTTAAATGTTATCACAATATTTTCATTTATTGGTATTAGCCTAGGTGTAGCAGTTTTAATAATTGTTATGTCAGTAATGAATGGTTTTAGATCTGATCTTATTAAAAAAATTAATGGATTTAATTCTCATGCAACAATTCAAAGTTATGATGGTGAATTCAATTTAAAAAAACTAGATAATTCTAATTTAATAAGTCAAATCGATGATGTTATGATCAGTAACAACGGAGAAGGTATTATAATTAAGAAGGAAACTTCAAAAGGAATTTTACTTAGAGGTTACAAAAAAGAGGATTTTAAAAAAATCAATATAGTTAAAAATCAAGATTTTTTAGGTTCTAAAAATTTAGACAAAAATGGAATCTCAATTAGTCGAGAAATGGGATATGATTTAGATTTAGAAATTGGTGACAAATTAAACATACTATTTTCAACTTTTGAGGATACTCTTATAGGGTCATTGCCAAAACAAAAAACTTTTCAAATTATTTCCTTTTATAAAAGTGGTTTTAATGATTTTGATAAAAATATTGCCTTCGTAAATCTTGAAGATTTAGAAAATCAATTAAATTTAAAACCAGAAAGTAGATTTTTAGAAATTTATTTTAAAAATCCAACCGATATTGATAAAATAAAAAAAAATTTAGTTAAACTCTTCCCCAATAATTTAATTTATACGTGGTCAGATTTAAATAAACCGCTTTTCTCAGCATTAAAAGTAGAGAGAAATGTTATGTTTATTATTTTATCTCTGATAATCATTGTTGCTGCATTCAATATAATTTCAGGATTGACAATTTTAGTAAAAAACAAAACAAGAGAAATTGCAATTTTAAAATCCATTGGTGTTAAAAACGGATCTATTAGAAAAATTTTCTTTTTAGTTGGATTTATTATTGGATGTAGTGCTACAATTTTTGGTGTTGTTTTAGGTATAATTTTCTCAATTTATATAGAAAATATTAGACAATTTATAAGTAATTTATTTAATATAACTTTATTTCCTGAAGAAATTTATTTTCTTAGCACAATGCCTTATGAATTAGATTTTAAATCAATTCTTTTAATTTCTATTTGTTCAATTATTTCAACTTGTTTAGTATCCTTGTTTCCAGCAATTAAAGCATCTAATTTAGACACTATTAAATCACTTAAATATGAATAATTTGATTGAATTAAAAAATGTATCAAAAAATTATATTTCTTCAAAAAAAATAGAAGTTTTAAAAAATATTAATTATACATTTAAGTCGGGCAAAACATATTCTTTAATTGGTCCTTCAGGTTCAGGAAAGTCCACATTGCTTAACTTAATATCCTTAATAGATAAACCAACTAGCGGTTTTATAAAATTAGATAATGTTAAAATTAATGATAATGATATCGATCAAAGAGACAAAATAAGATCAAAAAAAATAGGTATTATTTACCAAGACAAAAATTTATTAGCTGATTTTACCACTTTAGAAAATGTGTATATGGCAAGATTATCATTAAATAATAATAAAAAAAAAGCAGTTGTAGATGCTAAAAATCTTTTGAAAAAAGTCGGTTTAGATAAAAGACTAAACCATTTCCCTAGTGAGTTATCTGGTGGCGAATCCCAGAGGGTTGCTATATCGAGAGCATTAATAAATTCACCTGATATAATTTTAGCAGATGAACCAACAGGAAATTTAGACAACAAAAATGCAAGAGATATATTCAATTTATTATTAGGCTTAAGAAATAAAAATAGAATTATAATATTTGCAACTCACAATAGATATTTTGCAGACATGTCCGACTGTAAATTGAGTTTAATTGATGGTAAAATAATAACTGTCAATGCAAGAAACAAAAAAAGTTTTTAATCACTATAAATTACATACACAGTATTCTATATGTGAAGGTGCTATTAAAATTGAAGATCTAGAAAAATTTTGCAAAAATAATAAAATCAACTCAATAGGTATTTCTGATACATCCAACCTTTGTGGTGTTTTGCAATTCTCAGAAACTGTCTCAAAATCAAAAACACAACCAATTATTGGATCCCAAATAAATTTTAAACATAAAGATTCAATAGGTTTAATTCCAATAATCGCCAAAAACGACACTGGATACAAAAATATTGTAAAATTATCATCAAACTCATATTTAAATCATGAAACTTTTAACGAACCATTTTGTAAATTTAGCGACTTATCCCAGCACAAAGAAGGCTTGATAGTCACGCTCGGAGGATTAAATAGTTTAGCCGGACAATTATTTCAAAAAGATAAATTAAATGAATTGAAGGAAATTTATACTTTTTTAAAAGATCTATTGAATGAGAATTTCTACATAGAAATACAAAGACATGGTGATATTAATGAAAAAAATTTGGAGGCCTATAACCTAAAAATATCCAAAGAATTGAATATACCGCTAATAGCCTCTCACGAAGTTTATTATTTAGATAGAAATATTTATGATGCTCACGATGCTCTAATGTGTATCGGATCAAAAAATTATATTAACGATAAAAATCGCTCAAGGCTTTCGGATAATCACTACTTTAAGAATAGCGATGAAATGATTAAGTTGTTTTCCGATTTACCAGAAGCATTAGAAAACAATTTTAATTTACATTTCAGATGTTGTTATAGACCTTTAAGTTCAAAACCGCTACTTCCGAATATTAGCTCAAAAAAAAATCTTTCTCCTGACGATACTCTTAAAAAGGAGGCAGAAGAGGGTTTAAAATTTAGACTTAAAATAGATATAGAAAAAAAAAACAATGTTAAAATTAATGAATATGAGAAAAGACTGAAACATGAAATAAATATTATATGTAAAATGAAGTATGCTAGTTATTTCTTAATAGTTTCAGATTATATAAAATGGGCAAAAAATAATGGTATACCAGTTGGCCCAGGCAGAGGATCAGGCGCAGGCTCATTAGTTGCGTGGAGTTTATCAATTACTGATGTAGATCCTTTGAAATTTGATTTAATTTTTGAACGATTTCTTAATCCTGACAGAGTTTCCATGCCTGATTTTGATATCGATTTTTGTGAAGAAAAAAGAGATTTGGTATTTGAATATTTAAAAAAAAAATATCCAGACTCTGTTGCACATATAATAACATTTGGAAAACTTAAGGCACGAATGGTAATAAGAGACGTTGGAAGAGTTATGGGTTTACCTTATGGTTTTGTTGATAGCATTTGTAAAATGATACCTTTTGATCCATCAAGACCAATGAATTTAAACCAATGTATTAACTCTGAACCTAAGCTTCAAAAATTAATAAATGAAGACAAAAGAGTAGAAAGATTAATAAATTTATCTTTAAAACTTGAGGGACTAAATAGAAATTTTGCTACTCATGCCGCAGGCGTTGTTATTGCCGATAAAAAACTCTCAGAAACGGTACCACTTTACAAAGACCCATCCGCAAATCTTTTATTACCATCTACTCAATTTGATATGTACTCTGCTGAAAATGCAGGCCTTATCAAATTTGATTTTTTGGGTTTAAAAACTTTAACAGTTATAAATAAGACACAAAATTTAGTTAAGAATAAATTAAATGATTTTGATATAAAAAATATAAAATACGATGACCAAAAAGTTTATCAACTTTTGTCTACAGGTAATACTGTAGGTTTGTTTCAATTAGAGAGCACTGGAATGCGAGAGGCATTAACTCAAATGAAACCAAATCAGTTAGAAGATATAATTGCATTAGTCGCTTTATACAGGCCTGGCCCAATGAGTAATATTTCAATATATAACGATTGCAAACATGGAAAGCGAGAACCTGATTATTTACATCCAAAATTAGAAAAAATATTAAAACCAACACATGGAGTAATTATTTATCAGGAACAAGTAATGCAAATTGCACAAATTTTATCTGGTTTTTCTCCTGGAGAAGCAGATTTATTAAGAAGAGCTATGGGAAAAAAAAAAAGAGCAGAACTAGAAAGACAAAAAACTAGATTTGTAGAAGGAGCTTTTAAAAATGGCATAAAAAAAGATATAGCAGCGGGTATATTCTTAAAGATAGAGCCTTTTGCTGAATATGGTTTTAACAAAAGTCATGCTGCAGCTTATGCAATTATCGCTTATCAAACTGCATATCTTAAAACATATTACCCCGAAGAATTTTTTGCTGCATCTATGTCTATGGAATTATCTAATCAAAAAAAACTTAGTGAATTTTGTGAAGAAATAAAAAGGTTAAAAATTAATATTATACGTCCTGATATAAACACATGTTTTACTGATTTTTATTCTAAAAATAATAACTTCTATTATGCATTAGGAGCTATAAAAAATGTAGGTTATGAGTCGATTACGAATATAGTTAAAGAAAGAAATAAAAATGGAAAATTCAAATCAGTCTTAGATTTTTTAAATAGAGTAAACCCTAAGGATATAAATAAATTACAATTAGAAGGTCTTACCAAGGCTGGAGCGTTTGATAGTATTACAAATAATAGAAGATCCTTTTATGAGGCAATTCCAAATTTAATTCAAAAATCTAAAAACATTTTTGAAAATAAGTCTCAAAACCAAATAGATCTATTTTCTAAGAATGATAATAATGAAAATATTATAGATGAAAAATCTGAGTGGAACTTTCAAAACAAGATGTTGAAGGAATTTGAAACAATAGGTTTTTATCTATCTGACCATCCATTAAATCAATATAAAAATATTTTTGATGAATATAATATAACCAAATACTCTGATTTTATTGCTGACCAAAATCAATCAGAAAGTATGGTGGCATCAACAATTTTAAAAATTCAAGAAAAAAAAACACAAAAAGGAACATCATATGCAATTATAAAATTTTCAGATTTGGGTAGTGTGTTTGAGCTTTTTGTTTTTTCTGATATCTTTGAATTAAATAGAGAGAATATAAAAGAAGGCAAGTCAGTAATAATAACCCTTTTTAAAAATTTTAATGATACTGAACAAAGAATAAGAGTTAATGTAAAAAAAATCATACCTTTAGATGAAATTATTAATAAACCAATCAATTACTTAAAAATTAAAATATCAAAACTTGAAGAATTAGAGTTATTGTCAAAAATTTTAATTAATCAAGGAAATGTAGAGGTTGAGTTTGAGATGACAGATAAAGACAAAATATACAGACTTAAATTAAAAAAAAAACGATTTGTTGATAAAAACCTTTTAAATTCTATTAAAAATCAAGGTATTTTAGCTACAATTTACTAATAAATTACTTGCCTTTGATTAATAAAATTAATAAAAAATCGAAAAAAACTCACACAGTTAGTGGTTAAAAACCTCCGGTCCTTAAATGGAAATAACTGTGGCGGAACAACCGGGAATAAATATGAAGATACCAAATTTATCAATAGAACAATTATTAGAAGCAGGAGTTCATTTAGGTCATAAAACTTTAAGATGGAATCCAAAAATGAAAAAATATATTTTTGGAAAAAGAGACTCTGTACATATAATTGATCTTACTCAAACACTAGAACTAACTAATAAGGCTTTAGAAAAGATTTACGACACAATCTTTAATAATGGAAAAATTCTGTTTATTTCTACAAAAAAACAAGCCTCAGAATCTATAGCTGAGCTTGCTAAGTCCACTGGACAATATTTTGTTAATTATAGATGGCTTGGTGGAATGTTAACAAACTGGGGCACTATATCAAACTCAATAAAAAAACTTCAAAAAATTGAAATAGATTTAAAAGCAGAAAATAGAGGATTTACAAAAAAAGAATTACTTAAAATGGGCATACAAAGAGACAAACTTCAAAGATCATTAGGCGGTATATCAGAAATGAAAAAAATACCTGACTTAGTTTTCATTATTGATACAAATTACGAGTCTCTAGCAATTAAAGAGTCAATTAAACTTAATATACCTATAATAGCAATTTTGGATACAAATTCAGATCCAGACGGAATAGACTTTCCAATTCCTGGTAATGATGACGCTAGAAGATCAATCGATCTTTATTGTAGCTTGATAAAAGAAACAATAAATAATGCTAAAAAAGAAGTTCCAAAATCAGAGGAGAAAAAATCAGAAGAAAATCCAAAAAAAACTGAAAATTCTCTCATATCAAAAAAATTAAATTAAAATCTCAAAAATGCCAGATACTGAAAAGATTAAAAAACTAAGATCATTAAGCGGTGCTGGCTTCAAAGATTGTGGTTCAGCCTTAGAAGAATCCGCAGGAGATATTGATAAAGCTATTGAAATATTAAGAGTGAAAGGTGTAGCAAAAGCTTCAAAAAAAATGACGAGGTCTGCAAATGAAGGTGTTATTGCTATCTGTGAAAGTAATCAAAATTCATCAATTTTAGAAATTAATTGCGAAACAGATTTTGTTGCTAAGAATGATGATTTCATTAATTTTGTCAAAGAATTAAGCGACATCAACAATAAAGTAAAATCTAATAGGGAAGAATTGTTATCTTCAAAAATGGCAAATAATAAATTAGTTAAAGATAACTTATTAGCATTAATATCTAAAATAGGTGAAAAAATTACAATTGGTAGATCTAAAACTTTAGACGGTGAAAATTTAAAAATTTTTAAATATCATCACACTGTTGTTAAAGATAATTTATCAAAGTTAGGTGTTCTTGTTTCAATTGATACAAACGACCAATCTGATAAATTAATGACATTTGGAAAGCAACTTAGTATGCATATTGCAGCATCAAACCCTTTATCCATAGACTCTGATGGTATAGATAAAGATATTTTAAAAAAAGAGTCTGAATTAATTTCTGAAGAACTTAAAAATACTGGAAAAACTGATGAAATAATTAAAAAAATTAGCGTTGGGAAGATGAATAAGTTTAAGGAGGAAAATTCTTTACTTAATCAACAATGGGTTATGGAACCAAAAAAAAAGGTAAAAGATATAATCAAGGAACTAAATATAGATAAAATAAAAATAATTGAATTTTTTAGATTAAAAATTGGAGAATAATGTTTAATAGTGAAAACTATAATCAAAAAATGAATAAAACATTAGAAGTTTTTAATAAAGAATTAGGCTCTTTAAGAACAGGTAGAGCTAATGCAAACATGTTAGATCTTGTTAAAGTTGATGTATACGGTCAAAAAATGCCGATTAATCAGTTAGGAACTATTACAACACCAGAACCAAGGATGATTAATATTCAAGTTTGGGACTTAAATAATGTAAATTTAATAGACTCGTCTATTAAAAAATCAGAACTAGGACTAAATCCACAAATTGACGGTCAATTAATTAGACTACCAATTCCAGATCTAAGTGAGGAAAGAAGAAATGAAATGAAGAAAATTGTAAAGACAATGGGTGAAAAATGTAAAGTCTCAATTAGAAATATAAGAAGAGAAGCTAATGACAGTTTAAAAAATTTACTTAAAAAAAAAGAAATTTCAGAGGATGAAGAAAAAAAAAATGAAAAAGAAATACAAGCTTTAACTGACGGCTATATTAAAAAAGTTGATGAAAAGGTTTCATCAAAAGAAAAAGAAATAATGACTATATGAACCCAATTAAGCATGTTGCTATTATCATGGATGGTAATGGTCGGTGGGGAACAAATAAAGGAAAATCAAGAAATTATGGTCATAAACAAGGTCTTAAAACCGTAGAAAAAATTATCAAAGAAAGTGTAAAAAATAAAATTAAATATCTAACATTATATGCTTTTTCTACTGAAAATTGGAAAAGACCTAAAAATGAAATTAATTACCTTTTTTCCTTACTTGATAATTTTTTGTCTAATAAAATTAGAGAATTACATCAAGAAAAAATTAAATTTCTTGTAATAGGAAAAAAAAGATTTAATAAAAAATTAAATAAACTGCTTAATTATTCAGAAAAATTAACATACAAAAATAAAAGGTTACAAATTAATCTAGCTTTAAATTATGGTTCAAAAAGTGAAATAATCGATGCAATAAATTTTATTAAGAAAAAAAACTTAAAAATTAACGAAAAAAATGTTTCAGAAAACCTTTATACAAAAAATATACCTGATCCAGATATATTAATAAGAACTGGAGATAGAAAAAGACTTAGCAACTTTCTACTTTGGCAATTGGCATATTCTGAAATTTTTTTTGAGAAAAAATTATGGCCTGATTTTAATGAGAGAGACTATAATAAAATTTTAGAATTATTTAAAAAAACTAAAAGAAATTTTGGAAAAATTTGATGAAAAAAAACTTAAACCAAAGATTATTAAGTTCATTAATAATAATACCGCTAAGTTTTTTTTTTATAATTAAAGGATCTTATTTATTTAATTTTTTTTTACTCTTCTGTATATCAATATGTTTTTATGAATGGCATTTTATAAGTAAAAGTAAAATTTACCACTCTTTAGGTTTTTTTTTTCTAATTTTTTCTTTTTATTCAGCATATGAATTAAGGAACAGTTTTGGTAAAGAAAGTCTAATTATTTTTCTTTTTGTTATTTTAGTTTGTATTTTATCGGATATTGGTGGCTATATATTTGGAAATATATTCAAAGGTCCTAAAATTACAAAGATCAGTCCTAATAAAACTTTTTCAGGAATGATTGGAGCTTATTTTTTTTCATTTTTAATTATTTATTTCTTAGAATATACCTATGTTTTGTTTGACACATCTTTACAATGGAATTCAGAAATATTTATTTATATAATTTTCGTTTCGACAATAAGTCAAATTGGCGACTTAATCGTCTCATATTTTAAGAGGCTCTCTAATATTAAAGATACGGGTAAAATTATCCCAGGACATGGTGGAATATTAGATAGAATTGATGGAATGATATTTGCTTTTCCCTTAACATATATAATGTTTAAATTAGAAATGTTAGTTTATTAATGAAAAAAAAAATTGCAATTTTAGGTTCTACAGGATCCGTAGGAAAACAAACAATTGATATAATAAGGAAAAATAAAAAAAATTTTAAAGTTTTACTTCTAACTGCAAATAAAAATCATAAATTACTCTCTAAACAAATAAAAGAATTTAAAGTAAAAAACGTAATTATCTCAGATGAAAATAGTTATTTAATTTTAAAAAAAAAATTTAAAAAAATTAACATTATTAATGATTTAGATAAAATTGATAAATTAATTCCATCTAAATTGGATTATACTATGAGTTCAATATCTGGTTTTAATGGTTTGAAACCCACTCTTAAAATAATTAAAAAAACCAAAATGATAGCTATTGCAAACAAAGAGTCAATTATTTGCGGCTGGAGTCTGATAAAAAAACAAATAGATAGGTATAAAACAAAATTTATTCCCGTTGACTCCGAGCATTTTTCCATTTGGTCTGTCATAAAAAACTCAAGTCCTAAATCAATTGAGGAAATAATTATAACTGCATCGGGTGGTCCTTTTTTAAAATTAAAAAATAAAAAAATCAAAAAAACTCCTAAGCTGGCAACAAATCATCCTAACTGGAAAATGGGTAAAAAAATATCTACAGACTCAGCAACTTTAATGAATAAAGTGTTTGAAGTTATAGAGGCACAAAAAATTTTTGATATTAATTTAAATAAATTTAAAATTCTAATTCATCCTAAGTCTTACATCCATGCAATAGTAAAGTTTAAAAATGGCTTAATCAAGTTAGTAGCACACGATACAGATATGAAAATACCAATATTTAATTCAATATATTATGATACTGACAATTATTTTGAGACAAAGCGAATTAATATTAATTTATTAAATGATTTAAAATTAAATAAAGTTGATGTTAAAAAATATCCACTTGTAAATATTTTAAAAAATATTCCAAAAAAAAATACATTATTCGAAACCTTATTAGTATCTGTTAACGATGAATTAGTTAGTTTATTTTTGCAAAATAAGATTAGTTTTGAAGATATTTCTTTAAAATTAAAGCAAATTATTAATCTTAAGGAGCTCTTAAAATATAGGCAAAAAAAAGTAAAGAATTTAACACAAATTGAAAAATTAAATGAGTTTGTAAGATTGAAAACGAAATCTTTAAGTGTAATATCCCATCAAAGATGAGAAAGATTCTTTTATCATTATTATTTATTTATGTTTTTTCTATTTCAGTTAAAGCTGAAGTCATTAACGATATCAGACTAGAAAATAATATAAGAGTAAGTAAGGAAAGTATAATTGCTTTTGGAAACATTAAGTTAGGAGTTGATTATTCAGAAGCCGAAATTAATCAAATATTAATTGATTTATACGATACAAATTTTTTTTTAAATATTAATTTAAAAGTTGAAAACAATATTTTAGTTATAAATGTTAAAGAAAAAAAAATTATTCAAAAAGTGGTCATTGAAGGTGTTAAATCAAAAGAAAATACCGAAAAAATTTTAAAACAATTAAACCTTAAAGATAAAAGTCCGTTTGATAAATTTACTGCAGAGCAAGATCTTATTAAAATTAAAAATAGTTTAAGTAGGTCAGGATATTACTTTGCTAAAGTAAATGTTAAAATTAAAGAAAATAATAATGATACATTAGATCTGATTTACACAATTGATACTGGTGATAAAGCTTTAATTAAAAATATAAAATTTACTGGAGATAAGTTTTATAAAGATAGAAAACTTAGAAGCGTTATTGTAAGCGAAGAAAATAAATTTTGGAAATTTATTAGCAAAAAAAAATATCTAGATTTAAACAGAATTGAACTTGATAAAAGATTATTAAAAAACTTTTACTTAAATAAGGGTTACTATAACGTCGAAATAGAAAGTTCATCGGCAGTTTTTAGTGATAATTATTTTGAATTAATATATAATATTAATTCTGGTAATAAATATTTTATTAATGATGCTAAACTAAATTTACCGGTAGATTATGACCCTAGAGACTTTGTAGAGGTAAATAAGTCAATTAAAAAGCTTAAAGAAAATAAATATTCTTTAAATGAATTAAACAAAGTTGTAAAAGAAATTGATAAAGTATCAGTTTCAAGACTTTATGATTTTATCGATGCAACAATTGAAATAGATGAAATAGATGAAAATAAACTTAACTTAATATTTACTGTTATTGAAAGCGATAAATTTTTTGTTAATAGAATCGATATTTTTGGCAATAATATTACTGAAGAAAAGGTGATTAGAAATCAACTCGAAGTTGATGAAGGAGATCCTTTTAATAAACTTCTGCATGCAAAATCAATTAATAATTTAAAGGCTTTAAGAATTTTTGAAAAGGTTGAAGATGAAATTGTTTCTTTAGAAAATTCCCAGCAGAAAAATATTAAGATTACAGTAGAGGAAAAGCCCACAGGGGAAATACTAGCTTCAGCTGGCGTTGGAAATGATGGAAGTACAGTAGGATTTTCTGTGACTGAAAAAAATTTTATGGGTAGAGGTATTGGTCTTGTATCGTCTCTAACTTTAAGTGAGGAGAAAGTCAAAGGTGAATTTACAGTTAACAATCCGAATTTCAATTATACAGAGAAATCTCTATCAACAAGTGTTTTTGCTATAAACACAGATAAAATGGCAGATAGTGGTTATGATTCAAGTGAAGCAGGTTTCAGTTTTGGAACTAACTTCGAACAGTATGATAACTTATTTTTTAGCCCAACATTTAAGACTGTTGCTGAAAAGTTAGAAACAAACTCGTTAGCTAGTCCATCAATAAAAAAACAAGAGGGTAATTATTTTACATCCACTGTTGGTTATACTTTTGATTATGACGTTAGAAATCAAAAATTTCAAACATCAGATGGTTTTAGAAGCAAATTTTTTCAAACACTTCCTGTAATTTCTGATAGTAACACAATTACCTCCGGTTACATATACGATCACTATTTAACAATTTCTGAAACCACAGCTAGTGTTGGCTTATTTCTTAAAAATGTAGTCGGGTTGTCAGATGATGTAAGAATATCAGAAAGAACAGGATTACCTAGAAAAAGACTTCGTGGATTTAAATCTGGTAGAATTGGCCCAGTTGATCAGGGAGACGATCATGTAGGAGGTAATTATGCAGCTGCTTTAAGTATAACAAGTAATTTACCAATGATAGCTCCAAACCTTCAAAATTTTGAATTTAACTATTTCTTAGACTTTGGAAATGTTTGGGGCACAGATTACAGATCATCTAACTTTGATGATTCAAATTTTTTAAGAGTCTCAACAGGTGCTGGAGTTGAATGGTGGACACCAGTAGGTCCATTAAATTTGACATTTTCTCATGCAATACAAAAGAAAAGCACAGATGAATTTGAGGGATTTCAATTTAATATCGGGACTACTTTTTGATGCTTAAAAAGTTTTTTATAATTAATTTTTTTTTTTTAATTTTTTTTTCATCTTATGCAAATGAACAAAAAATTGTTTATTTAAATGTTGATAAAATAATGCAACAATCTACAGCTGGTAAATCGATAAAAAAACAACTTGAAATTTTATATAACAAAAATTTGGAAAAATTTAAAAAAAATGACGAAATATTAAAAAATAAAGAAAAGAAAATCATTGCTCAAAAAAATATATTGAGCCAGGAAGATTTTCAAAAAGAACTTATTAGCCTAAGAACAGAAATAATTAAATTTCAAAAGGATCAAGTTAAAGCAAGAGAAGACATTAACAAATTAAGAATAGGTGCTACAAATAAACTTATTTTAAAATTATCACCAATATTACAAGATTATGCAAAAAAAAATTCTATTAGTTTAATATTGCAAAAAAAAAATATTGTAATGGGTAAAAAAGAAATAGAAATAACTGATGAAATACTTGAAATAACAAATAAAAAAATAAAGGATATAAAAATAAATTAAATAATGAGTAGCTTAAACAAAAAAGATATAGAAAATTTATTACCTCATAGAGAACCTATGTTATTAATTGATGAATTAATTAATATAAAAAAACTTTTTTCAGCAACAGCAATAGTTAATGTAAAAAAAAATAGTTTTTTCGTTCAGGGTCATTTTCCAGGACAGCCTGTTATGCCCGGTGTTTTAATTGTTGAAGCTTTTGGTCAAGCCGCGGCAGCTTTAACAGCTCACGGTTTGGATAAAAAAACATATGAAAATAAACTCGTTTATTTAATGAATGTGGAAAAAGCAAGATTTAGAAATCCAGTATTACCAGATTGTAAACTTGAACTTTATATTGAAGCTATAAGATCACATGGACGTGTTTGGAAATATAAGGGCGAGGCCACTGTCGATAATAAAAAAATGGCTGATGCTGTATGGTCTGCAACAATTGTTGATAGGAAATAATTAGCAATAAATCTTGATAAGCATTTAAAGTAAGTTTTGATATTAAACTTACTAATGATTAATCCTTTTTTTAAAAACACAGGGCCTTATGAAATTAATGATTTATTAAAATTGATATCTATAAAAGACCAATCTTTTTCAGACGAAAAAATAAATGATATTAAAGATTTAAGTTCGTCAAAAAAAGGTGACATGACTTTTTTACATTCAAAAAAGTATGGTGAACTCGCTAAATCTACAAATGCATCATTTTGTGTGACCAGTGAAAATTTAAAATCATTATTACCAAATACTTGCAAAACAATAATTTCAGATAAAATTTTGTTAGATGTTGCTAAAATAACTAAAAAATTTTACCCAAATTCTGTTACAGACGATTTTGACATTAATGTTGAACAAATTGAAAATATACAATTTAAAAATAAAGTAAAATTTGGAAGAAATGTTTTAATTGGCAAGAATGTTAAAATTGGATCTAATTGCTTGATTGGACATAACTCTATTATTGAAACCAATGTATCAATTGGTGATAACTGTATAATTGGTTCAAATGTTATAATTAGAAACTCATTAATTAAAAATAATGTTCATATCTTAGATGGGTGCATAATAGGAAAAAAAGGTTTTGGTTTTTTTCCTGACAAAAAAGCTAATTTTAGATACCCACAAATTGGTGTAGTTATTATTGAAGATAATGTTGAAATAGGTTGTAGTTCAACAATTGATCGTGGATCACTCTCTAATACAGTGATCGGAAAAAATACCTTTTTAGACAACCAAATCCATATAGCTCACAATGTAAAGATAGGTGAAAATTGTATAATAGCTGGTCAAGTAGGATTTGCTGGAAGTTCGGTTATAGGAAATAATGTTATGATAGGTGGTCAAGCTGGAATTTCAGGTCATCTTAAAATAGGTAACAATGTTCAAATCGGTGGAGGTAGCGGAGTAATAAAAGATATTCCTGACAATACTAAAGTAATGGGGTATCCAGCAAAAAACTTAAAAAGTTTTTTAAGAGAAAATAAATGATACATAAAACTGCAATTATAGATAAAAATGCTAAAGTTCATTCAAGTGTTAGCGTTGGTCCTTTTAGCGTGATTGGTCCTAATGTTGAAATAGGTGAAAATGTTGTTATTCATTCCCATGTAAACATTGTTGGAAATACTAGAATTGGAAGTGGAAATAAATTCTATCCTTTTGCATCTATAGGTAATGATCCTCAAGATTTAAAATATAACGGTGAAGATACCATGTTAATTATTGGAAATAATAATAAATTTAGAGAATATGTAACCGTAAACCCAGGTACAGTTGGTGGAGGTGGATCAACAAAAATTGGAGATAATTGTCTTTTTATGATTTCTTCTCATGTTGCTCACGACTGTATGGTAGGTAATAATGTTATCATAGCAAACAATGTTCCATTAGGAGGACATGTTATTATTGATGATAATGTCGTAATAGGAGGAAATTCCGCAGTCCAACAATTCACAAGAATAGGTAAAATGGCAATGATAGGAGGTATGACAGGGGTTCTCAATGATGTTATTCCTTATGGCCTTTCAACGGGAAATAGGAATATTTTACAAGGATTAAACTTAATTGGTTTAAGAAGAGCAAAATTTGAAAATAAAATAATAATGGAACTGTCGGAGGCTTATAAAAAAATATTTGCCTCAAAAAACATTAATGAAAATATTGATAAATTAAATGGCGTCTTTAAAGAAAATTCTTTGGTAAAAGATGTGATTGATTTTATTACTAAAGATAAAAAAAGATCCATTTGCACACCTTTTTCATAAAATGATAGGATTAATTTTCGGTGATACTGATTTTCCAAAGGAAATTCTTAAAACTGTGAAAAAAAGAAAAATAAAATATTTGATAATTGATTTATCAAAATCAAAGAAATTTAAACACGATAGAAAATCTTATTCAGTTTCTTTAGGCCAATTTGGTAAAATTATTAATATTCTTAGAGAAAATAGATGTAAAAAAGTCTTATTTGCAGGAAAAGTAAATAAACCTAATTTTTCTAAGTTAAGATTAGATTTTAAGGGTATTTATTATATTCCTAGAATTATCAAAGCATCTAAACTTGGAGATGCAGCAATATTAAAAGAAATTATTAAAATTTTAGCTCAAAATAAGATCAAAACTGAAAATTCACTTATATATAATCCCGAGCTATCATTAAAAAAAGGAAATTATTCGAAAATTAAACCTAATAAACAAGATCAATTAGATATAAATAAAGCAGTTAAAACTTTAAATAGTTTAAGTGAATATAATTTTAGCCAAGGAGTTGTAGTTAGAAATAAAAAAATTGTTGCTATAGAAGGAAAAGCTGGAACTAAAAAAATGCTTGAAAAAAGTAGAAGTAAAAAGTTTGGAAATCAGGGAGTTTTAGTTAAGTTTCCAAAAAAAAAACAAGACCTTAGAATTGATCTTCCTACAGTTGGTTTGAAAACCATTAAACAAAGCAAAGCTGCTGGATTAAAAGGAATTGTTGTTAAAAACAAGCAACACATTTTTTTAGATAAAAACAAATGTATTAGCTTTGCTAATAAAAATAGGATGTTTATCTCAGTAAAATGAAAAAAATTTTTATATTAACTGGCGAACCTTCTGGAGATAAATTAGCATCAACGGTAGTTGCTAAACTTAAACAAAATCATTCCGATATAGAATATTTAAGCGTTGGTGGTTCTCATTTAAATTCACAAGGTGTCAAATCTATATATGATCTTAAAGAAATAACTTATATTGGTTTCACTAGCGTTATTTTAAATATATTAAAAATCAGAAATAAGATTAATACAACCGTTAAAAAAATAATTAAATTTAATCCTAACATATTGCTAAGTGTGGATAGCCCTGATTTTACTTTAAGAGTTGCTGAAAAGGTTAAAAAAATAAATCCAAATATAAAAACCATTCATTATGTTGCTCCTCAGGTATGGGTCTGGAGAGAAGGAAGAGTCAAAAAATTTAAAAAATTTTTAGACCATATTCTTTTATTATTTAATTTTGAAAAAAAATACTTTGATAAAGAAAATATCACAAATACTTTTGTGGGTCATCCATTACTAGAAAATAAAAAAAATATTAAGACTGATTTATCTAATTTAATAAAAAAAGATAAAAAAATAATATCCTTGTTCGCTGGAAGCAGAACATCAGAAACAAATATATTATTACCGATATTATTAAATTTTATCAAATTAATGAATGAAAAATTTAATCAGTATTTTTTTATTTTTCATGCAACTGACCAAAATAAAAATTTAATAAAAGATGAATTAAAAAAAAAAAAATTAATTAATGTTGACGTTATATCGGATGAAAAAATTAAATCTCAAATATTATTAAAATCTGTATTTGCAATCGCTAAATCTGGCACTGTCTCTTTGGAGATTTGTAATTTAAAAGTACCATCAATTATTATTTATAAAATGAATTTAATAAATTTTTTTATTATAAAATTTTTAGTCAAAGTAAAATTTGCTAATATAATTAATATTATTAACCAAAAAGAAATTATACCTGAATTAATTCAAAACGAATGTAATTCAAAAGAAATCTTTAGATCTGTCGTTTATTTATTAAAAAATCCAGAACTTATGAAAAAACAAATTCATGATGTTAGTAATACATTAGATGAAATCAAATCTAAAACATCTTCGTCTGCCGAAGCTGCTGCTGTAGTTTCAAGCTATCTTGGCGTCTAATCTTTTTTGAACCTCTTTTTTTCCTAAAGATAATATAATATCATATATTCCGGGTCCAAATTTTGAACCAGTTAATACTATTCTTAAAGGTTGGCCAACACCCTTAAAATTTGTTTTATTAGATTTAATAAGATCATTAATAACTGGTTCTAAAATTTCTCTGCTAGGCTGATCTATCTTTTTAAATTGGGTTTTAAAGTCAGTAATTACCTTTTTTGCCTTTTCATCAATTAATTTAATATCATCTTGATTAAAAATTACTTCATCAGCAATTATATACTGACTATTTATAAATATATCTTCCAAAGTTTTGGCTTTATTTTTTAAAAACGATAGTGATTTTTTTATTTTATCTTCTTTATCTGTTTTTATTTCTTTCTTAAATTTATTACAGTATTCAATCAGCTGATCGAATAAGTCATTTTCATTCATATTCTTAATGTAGTGTTCGTTCATAGATAAAATTCTGCTCATATCCAGCTTAGACGGAGATTTACCTATACCTTCAAGGTTAAAATATTTAATACTCTCTTCAATTGTGAATATTTCCTTATCTTTGTAAGACCACCCTAATCTTAAGAGATAATTTCTAAGAGCATCAGGCATAATACCAATCTTAGAATAATCATCTAAAGTTGAGGCCTTGTCTCGTTTAGATAGCTTTTTTCCATCAATCGTATGTATTAATGGTATATGAGCAAAAGAAGGTATTTCCCATTTCATGGCTTGGTAAATTTGAATTTGTTTAAAAGTATTTATTTTATGATCATCCCCTCTAATTATGTGTGACAAGTTCATTTGATGGTCATCCACCGCTGCTGATAAATTATATGTTGGAGTACCATCATTTCTTAAGATTATAAAATCTTCAATCGTATTATTTTCAATTTCAACATCACCTTGGACCAAATCTTTTAAAATTGATATTCCATCTATTTTACTTTTAAATCTTATTACTGGTTTTATATCCTTAGGAGCATCAGTTTCTTTTTTATCTCTCCATTTTCTATCGTAAATATATGGAATTTTTTTTTGTTTAGCTCTCTTTTTTTGCTCCTCAATTTCTTCAGATGAACAATAACATTTATAAGCGCTACCTTTATTTAATAATTCATTGGCAACTTTAATATGATCATCTATTTTTTTTGATTGTACATATTCCTCCCCGTCAAAGTTTATGCCTATCCATTTGAGGGACTTAATAATTTGATTTCTATATTCTTCTTTGGATCTTTCTTTATCGGTATCTTCAATTCTTAAAAAAAAATTACCATTTTGATTTTTTGAATATAGCCAGTTAAATAAAGCTGTTCGAACCCCACCTATATGTAATGGCCCCGTCGGTGACGGAGCAAATCTAGTTGCTACTTTTGACATTTAATATTAGTAAACTATTTTTTTAGAAGTTTCTATACAAAGATACTAGAACACCCTGGACTTTTACTCTATCTGGACCAAAGATTTTGGTCTCGTAATTTTTGTTTGCACTCTCAAGTGCTATTGTTTTTCCTTTTCTTCTTATTCTTTTAAGCATAGCTTCATGGTCATCTATTAACGCAACAACAATTTTTCCATTTTCTGCTGTATCAGTTTTTTTAACAATTACCGTGTCACCCTCACTAATACCCGCTTCAATCATTGAGTCGCCTTGAACTTTCAAGCCAAAGTATTCTCCATTTTTTTCAATATTATTAGGCAAAGTAACTCTAGATACTTCATTTTGTATTGCTTCTACTGGTGTTCCTGCAGCTATTTTACCGAGGACCGGAACTTCATTTTTTTCTATACCTTCTTCATCTAAACCACCTTTTATTACACTAGGAGAAAAAGAGTTATAAATATCATTTGCAGAAGCGGTTTCAGGTAGCTTAACAACCTCTAATGCTCTAGCTTTATGTGCTAATCTTTTTATGAAACCTCTTTCTTCCAAGGCACTTATTAAACGATGAATTCCAGATTTTGACTTCAAATTTAACGATTCTTTCATCTCTTCATAAGAAGGTGATACACCGGAACTTCTCAACTTCTTGTTGATAAACATTAATAAATTTTTTTGTTTTTTTGTTAGCATAAGAACAAATATCGTACAAATAATGTTCTATAAAAGTTCTCTATAATTAACAATAGTTAAAAAGATGAGCAAATTAGGGATTATTTAACTACAGAACTGAAAAAATTGAATTATTATCTAAATTTTTCAAAAGTGATTCACCTATTAAAAAAGTTTTAATTGATGTTTTGTTAGAAAGTTCTAACAGTTCTTCTTTTGTTTTAATACCACTCTCAGATATTAGTGGCCCAGTATGATCTTTCAAAACATCATGAATATCAAAAGTTGTATTTATGTCAGTTTTTAAGGTTTTTAGGTTTCTATTGTTAATTCCTATAAGAGCACTTTTAAACTTTAATGCTTGTTTAGCTTCCTCAACAGTGTGAACTTCAACAATTACAGTCATTTTTAATTTTACTGCTTCTTCATATAACTCATTTGCTAAAGTTTCACTAACACCAGCCATTATAATTAGTATCGCATCGGCTCCATAACTTTTAGCTAATGGAACTTGAAATTTATCAACAAAGAAATCTTTACAGAGAACTGGTAATTTAATTTTTTCTTTAATTTTACTAATATGTATTAGGTTTCCTAAAAAAAAGTCTTCTTCAGTTAAAACAGACAAACAAGTTACTTTATTTTGATTGTAAGTATTAGCAATTTCTACTGGATTATAATCTTTAATAATTATACCAGCAGATGGGCTTGCTTTTTTTATTTCAGCAATAATAGATAATTTTCTATTATTTATATTTTTTTGAATTTTATCTTTAAAGTCTATAAAAGAATCATTTTTATCTATTAATTCAATTAAAGTTTCTAATTTTGTAGTTTTTTTTAAATTTTCAATTTTTTCGATTTTCTTTTTAATTATTTTTTCAAGAATATTTTCAGCCATTTTGAATTTTTATTAAATGTTTATAAGGTTTTCCTGACTTTATAAAATCCCTTGAATAGTTATACGCTAATTTAAAATCATAATATTTTTCTGATACAATTAAACCTGCAGCTGCATTTAGACATACAGCCTTAGAAAAATCATTGTCCTCACCTTTAAATACTTTAATTAATTTATCTGCATTAAATTTTGCATCATTTCCGACAATATTTTCAAACTTATCTGCATTAATATTTAATTCTTTTGGATCAATAATAATTTCAGAAATTTTATTATCTTTTAATTGGATGACATTTGTTTTTGCATATGGTGAAATCTCATCTAAACCGTCTTCGCTATTTATAACCCATGCAAACTTAATATCCAAATTATTTAAAGCATTTGCAAAAACTTTTAGAAGTTTGTTTTCAAAAACTCCAACTACTTGTCTTTTTACTAAAGCAGGGCTACTTAAAGGACCAATCATATTAAAGATAGTCCTTTTACCTATTTTTTTTCTAGTTGGCCCTACAAATCTCATTGCGCTATGATAATTAGGTGCGAACATGAACCCGAAATTATTTTCATTTATTTGAGTTTCAATATCTTCTGGTTCAAAATTGATGTTTATATTTAATGCCTCTAAAACATCTCCGGATCCACATTTAGATGACACAGCTTTATTACCATGCTTAGCAACTTTAATTCCCATACTTGCAAGCAATAATGCAGCTGCTGTTGATATATTCAGTGTGTTCATGCCATCACCACCAGTTCCACAAGTATCAATACAATTATCAACTTTAACTCTTTTGGACTTGTCTCGAAGAATGTAAACACCGCCTGCAATTTCATCTGATGCCTCACCTTTTGCTGATAAAAATGTTAGAAAATCAAAAATATCTTTTTCGTTTACTTTACCTTCCATTAATAATTTAAATGCTGCTTTACTTTCCTCAAATGATAAATTTTCTTTATTTTTTATTTTTTCTATAAAATGTTTCATAAATTTTTTAAATCAATAAAATTCTTTAAAATTTTAATACCTAATTTTGTTTTAATACTTTCAGGATGAAACTGTACACCATGTATATTAAATTTTTTATGTTGAATACCCATTATTAATCCATCCTTTGTTTCCGCTGTGATTTCAAGCTCATTTGATAAGGTTTTTTTATCTACAATTAAACTATGATATCTTGTAGCCTCAAAATTCTTAGGTAAATTCCTTAAAATTCCTTTTTGTTTTGAAACTATGAGACTTGTCTTACCATGCATAAGTTTTCTTGCCTGTACTATTTTTGAACCGAAAACTTGACCAATTATCTGGTGACCTAAACAAACACCTAATATGGGTATTTGTTTATAAATTGATCTCACTATTTTTAGACAGTTACCTGATTGACTTGGATTACCAGGACCTGGTGATATAACAATTTTATTAAATTTTTTTCTTAAAATTGTTTTTGCATCAATTTTATCGTTTCTGTAAACTTCAACTTTACACTTTAGTTGGGAAATATAATGGTAAAGATTATAAGTAAAACTATCGTAATTATCTATCAATACAATCTTCATTTAATCGAGAGCCTTAATTAAAGCTTTAGATTTATTTACTGTTTCCTGAAATTCTTTTTCTGGAATACTATCAGCAACAATACCTGCTCCAGCTTGCACATAATATTTTCCGTTCTTTGCTAAAGCTGTTCTTAAGGCAATACAAGTATCAAAGTCACCATTAGCGGAAAAATAACCAATTCCTCCAGCATAAATTTTTCTTTTATTTTTTTCTAATTCATCAATAATTTCCATAGCTCTTATTTTTGGTGCACCTGATACAGTTCCTGCAGGGAAGCCAGCCATTAGTGTATCATATCTTGATTTTTTTTTATCAAATTCACCTGTTACATTTGAAACAATATGCATCACATGTGAATATTTCTCTATCTTAAATTGTTCAGTTACTTTGACAGTATTTATTTTAGATATTTTTCCAATATCATTTCTCCCTAAATCAAGTAGCATAAGGTGTTCTGAAATTTCTTTTTTATCTGATAAGAGGTCCTTTTTATAAAAATTATCTTCACTAATATTTTTGCCACGAGGTCTTGTTCCTGCTATTGGTCTAATAGTAACTTCATTATCTCTTAGTCTAACTAAGATTTCAGGACTTGCGCCAATAATTTGAAAATCTTCAAAGTTAAAGTAAAACATAAAAGGGGATGGGTTTGTTAACCTTAATTTTTTATAAATGCTTAGGGGTTTTTTTGTCAACTTTGTTTCAAAGCGTTGACTTAAAACAACTTGAAATATGTCACCAATTTGAATGTATTTTTTTGCTTGTTTAACATTTTTCAAAAACTGTTTTTTTGAAATATTTGACTTAATAGTTCTTTTTTTTAATTTTTTATCGCTATAACTTGCAGAAATTTTTGATTGAATAATAATATTATTAAGCTCATCCTGTATCTGATTATATTTCTTTTCGTAGTTTAAAATTTTTTTATC
Source organism: uncultured Pelagibacteraceae bacterium (assembly GCA_902614905.1). Lineage (GTDB taxonomy): Bacteria > Pseudomonadota > Alphaproteobacteria > Pelagibacterales > Pelagibacteraceae > Pelagibacter. Next base: position 81,100 of record CACMMN010000004.1, read on the forward strand.
TGAAAAACAATTTTTAATAAAAAAAATTTTTTTTTGTAGGTTATCGTGTATTACTAGAGTAGTTGGTCGCATAATTCTAATGTCTGGTATCTTAAGATCATCGATACAAGTATCTTTAATTTTTTCAAAATATCTTATTGTATCATAAGAAAAATAACCGGCTAACAAACTACACAAAGGCGGCAATTTTTTTGGAGTTTTGAAGTTAAAATTTTTAATAATATTATTAATGATTGTAACAGGATCACCTTTAATTTTTTTTTTCTTATTTTTGTTTATGTAATAAATATTTTTATTGTTAAATTCCCATATTTTATCTGGATTCTTTCCAAATATTGTATATCTGCCTTTTATTACTCCCTTTTCAACTGACTCAAAGACAAAACTATTTTTATCTTGTAAAAAGTTATTTATTAAATTCTCAACTTCCTTGGAATTGTTTGATTTTAATTTGTAATATAAAACCTGGTTAATATTTTTTTTGTGCGTTCTTTTAAACTTTTCAAAATTAATATTTATCATTATTTAAAATAATTTTCTGTTCGTTCTAGCGTATTGTAATTTATTTCAACTTTATAATTTTGATTTAAAAATTGATCATATGACGAATATATTTCATTCATAATTTTATCCTTGGTTTTTAAAAATATTTCTTTGTCACCACTCTTAAAATCATTATTCTTCACTCCTAATATTTTTAAAAGATATACTTTTTCTTTATCATCAGTTACAAGCACAAAGCTATTAATTGGCATAGAATAAATTAATTCTACTGAATTTATCTCAAATGTATTGTTATCTTTTATAGACTTAATTAGAATTTCTTTATATTCATCTTTATTTTTAACTGATTTATTAAAATCATCATCACTAAATTTATCTGAGTTAATTTTTGAAAATAATTTCTGATTGTAATTATATCTATTCTCCTTGTATAAAATTTCTTTTATTTCAGCTGAAAATTTTTCATCTAATGTAGGTACTTTCTTTCTATAATTTGTATTTCTAAAAACTAAGAAATAATCCTCTTTGTCTAAAATTTGTACTAAATCACTTTCTTTATAATTAAAAATATCTTGTAAATCTTTGTCTACATTTTTTTGACTTAATTCCTTCAAATCATTTATTTTAACCCCCTTATATTCACTCAGCAGTCCCTCCAAGTTATTTTGACTCAATACTTTATTCTCTATCTCATCAATAATTTCATAGTAATTTTCATTATATTCACTAGAGCCGGTTAAAATTTCAGGTGTTAATTTTGCGTATTTAACATCTATAAAATCTATTTTTAAATCTTCTTTATTCGCTTCAATATAATTTTTAATATCTACATCATTAAACTCGTCTTCTTTTTTATAATTATTTTCTAAAGAGACATATTTTGCATAAATACTTCTATTTTCATTGTAATTAAAATAATTTACCAAATATTCTGGGATATATAAGCCTGAGCCATAGTAACTAAAAAGTATTCTTTCTAATTCTCTTTTTCTTAATCTTTTTTCAAATTCTGAGGCTGTTATATTATTTTCTAAAAGAAATTTTTCATACTTAAGTCTACTAAATTTTTTATTTTCGTCTAAAAAATTTTTATTATTTTTGATAATTAAAAGTAAACTTTCATCATTTAAATTAATACCAAGCTTTTTAATTTCTAGCTCAAGAAATTTTTTTGCCAAAAGATCATTCAAAATCTCCTTGAGAATATCGTTCTCAATATTTTTACTTATGATCTCCTCATTAATTCCAAGAGATTTTATATGATTAAAAAAATCTTCAGTTGAAATATTTACATTTTTAATTTTTGCTATGTTATTTGTATTGCCACCTTGAAAAACTCCTCCCATACCCCAAAAAACAAAAGGAATTATTATTATACCAATTAATACTGTGGCTAGTTTAGTTTTAGTAAAATTTCTAAGTTTATTTAACATAACATATGATAAAACATTGAACTATAAAAACAAATCTATAGATTAAATTTAATACTATGACAAATAAAATATTATTTATTGCAAACTGGAAAATGTTTGGAGATTTAGATTCAGTAAAATCTATTAAAAGTGTTATAAATTTAAGTAAAAAAAAGAAATATAAAAAAGCAAAAATTATTTATTGTCCTCCATATACGCTTTTAGACAAATTTGTAATTAAAACTAGGAAAACCAAATTATGTGTTGGCGCTCAAAATTGTCACCAAGTGATAAATACGGGACCTTACACAGGGGCAATTAGCACTACTATGATAAAAAAAATAGGTGCTAAGTATGTTATAATCGGTCACTCAGAAAACAGATCTAATGGAGAAACTAACAATCAAATTAATAAAAAAATTCATAGCGCTATTTCTAATAATTTAAATGTAATTTTTTGTATAGGAGAAAATTTATTTGAAAAAAAACATAATAGAACCAATAATATTTTAAAAAAACAAATATATTTGGGATTAAAACAAATTAAGAAAATTGATAAAATAATTTTTGCATATGAACCAGTTTGGTCAATAGGTACTGGAAAAATTTTAACAAATAAAGAATTAACAAAACAAATAATTATTATCAAAAATATTATTAAAAATTTATTTAAGAAGCAAAAAACAAAAATTATTTATGGTGGATCGGTAAATAACAGAAACATAAATAATTTGAAACAAATTAACGAAATAGATGGTTTTTTGATAGGAGGGGCATCACAAAATTCAAAAAAATTTATTGATATAATTAAAAAAACAATTAATTAAGTTTCATGGAAAATATATTGCTCACAATAAACATTATACTTGCTGTAATATTAGTTATACTTGTCTTGTTCCAACAATCAGAAGGAGGAGCATTGGGCATTGGTATTAGTCAGGAAAATTATATGTTTTCAAGATCAAGTGGTAATTTTTTTACTAAAGCAACTGCAATAGTAGCAACTTTATTCATAATCTGTAGTTTGTCTCTTACAATTCTCTCAAACAAAGAATTAGAACCAGAGAAGTCTTTATTAGATAAAATTGAGCAAAATAATGATAGTGATGCTCCTAAGATTCCTCAAAATAATTAATTAATACTTTTAATTTTTACAAATAAGAGCTATAACATAATTCCATGGCGCGATTCATTTTTGTCACTGGCGGCGTGGTATCTTCACTAGGAAAAGGATTATCATCAGCATCATTAGGATATTTGCTTAAATCTCAGGGTTACAAAGTAAGAATTAGAAAAATGGATCCTTATTTAAATGTTGATCCTGGCACAATGAGTCCATTTCAGCATGGCGAAGTATTCGTAACTGAGGATGGTGCTGAAACCGACCTAGATCTTGGACATTATGAAAGATTCACAAATATATCCGCAAAAAAAAGTGACAATATTACAACCGGAAAAATTTATAGTGATATAATTTCAAAAGAACGTAAGGGAGACTATTTAGGAAAAACTGTTCAGGTTATACCGCATGTTACAGAAAGAATTAAACAGTTTATTAAAAAAGATATTAAAAATGAAGATTTCGTTATTTGCGAAATAGGTGGAACTGTAGGTGATATCGAGAGTTTACCTTTTTTAGAGGCTATAAGACAATTTTCTAATAATATTGGAAAAGAGAAAACTTTATTTGTTCATTTAACACTAGTGCCATTTTTAAAATCTTCAGATGAAATTAAAACAAAACCAACTCAACATTCAGTAAAAGAATTAAGAAGCATAGGCATACAACCAGATATTATCATTTGTAGATCGCAACAATCAATACCATTAGATCAAAGAAAAAAAATATCTCTATTTTGTAATATTCCAATAGAGAGAGTTATAGAAACAGTTGATGTAAAAACTATTTATGAAGCACCAATAAGTTTTTTTAATGAGGGTTTGGATAAACAAGTTTTAAAATACTTTAAAATAAAACCAAAAAAAAAAATTAATCTCTCTCCATGGAAAAATGTAACAAAAATTGTAACTGATAAAAATTTAAAAGTAATAAATATTGCAATTGTTGGTAAATACGTAGACTTAAAAGATGCATATAAATCTTTAGATGAAGCCTTAGTTCATGGTGGAATAAAAAATAAAGTAAAAATAAAAATAATAAGAATAGAGTCTGATAAACTTAAAATATCGGAAATTAGAGAGAAATTAATTGATGCATCTGGAATTTTGATACCCGGTGGCTTTGGCAAAAGAGGTACTGAAGGTAAAATAGCGTGTATAAATTATGCAAGAAAAAATAATATACCTTTTCTTGGTATATGTTTTGGGATGCAAATGGCTGTAATCGAGTTTGCTAGAAATGTTTTAAAAATAAAAAAAGCAGGATCTAGTGAATTAGATAAAAAATGTTTTTCAGTTGTTGGCTTAATCGAAGAGTGGAGCAAAAATGGCAAAATTGTTAAAGGTACTTCTACTAAACTAGGTGGAACTATGCGTCTAGGCTTATATACAGCAAAATTACAACACAATTCACAAATAAAAGATATTTATAAATCTAAAATTATTCGTGAGAGACATAGACACCGATACGAGGTAAATATTAAGATGAAAAAGAAATTTGAAAAAAAAGGTATGTTATTTTCAGGCTTGTCACCAGATAATAATTTACCAGAAATAATTGAATTAAAAAATCACCCATGGTTTATTGGAGTTCAATTTCACCCTGAATTTAAATCTAGACCTCTAGATCCACATCCATTATTCTCATCTTTTATCAGTGCAGCAAAAAAAAATAATGAAAAATCTAACAATTAATTGTAACGATATTCAAATATCAAACGATAAACAAATTTGTCTTATTGCAGGTCCTTGCCAATTAGAAACTGAGCAACATGCATTGGACATGGCTGGCAAAATAGGGGAGATTGCAAAAAAATACAATTTAGGATTTGTTTATAAAACTTCTTTTGATAAGGCTAATAGAACTAGTTTAAAAGGTAAAAGAGGCGCAGGTTTAGAAAAATCATTACCAATTTTTGATAAAATTAAACAAAAATTAGGAGTACCAATTTTAACAGATGTTCATAGTGCCGAACAATGTTCAGCTGTTGCTAACCATGTTGATATAATTCAAATTCCAGCTTTTTTATGCAGACAAACTGACTTACTAGTTGCTGCAGCCAAAACAAATAAAATCATTAATGTTAAAAAAGGACAATTTTTAGCTCCATGGGATATGATTAATGTTACGAAAAAAATTTCTGACTCTGGTAATAACAATATTTTAATAACTGAAAGAGGTGCAAGCTTTGGCTATAACACTTTAGTGTCAGATATGAGATCTTTGCCTATAATGTCAAAATTAGGTTATCCAATAGTTTTTGATGCAACTCATTCAGTTCAACAACCTGGTGGATTAGGAAATAAAAGCGGTGGTGAACGAGAGTTTGTTTCACATTTATCAAGAGCTGCAGTTGCAGTAGGAGTTGCTGCAGTGTTTATAGAGACACACCAAGATCCAGATAACGCTCCATCAGATGGACCAAATATGATTCCCTTAAATGAATTGGATACTTTATTAGATAAATTAGTTCAAATAGACAAACTAATAAAAATTAAAAAAAATTATGGCTAAAATCACGAAAGTTGTAGCAAGACAAGTTTTCGATAGCCGTGGATTCCCAACAATTGAAACAGAAGTTTTTTGTAGAAATATTTCTTCTAAAGCAATATGTCCATCTGGTGCATCAACTGGAACTTATGAAGCATATGAAAAAAGAGACAAAAACAATAAAAAATATTTAGGAAAAAGTGTTTTTAAAGCTGTTTATTTTGTTAATAAAATAATTTCAAAAAAAATTTTAAAAAAAAGTGTTCATAATCAAGAATTAATAGACTCAATATTGATTAAATTAGATAATACTAATCAAAAAACTAAACTTGGTGCAAATTCTATACTTTCAGTATCTATGGCTGTTAAAAAACTTTCAGCAAAAATCAAAAAAATTCCTTTATATAAAAATTTTTTTATTAAAAAAAATTTCAGATTACCATTTCCATTAATGAATATAATTAATGGTGGCGCTCATGCTAACAATGGTCTTAGAATACAAGAGTTTATGATTAGACCTGATAGAGCTAAAACTTTTTCTGAAGCGATGAATATTTGTTATTTAGTAATTCAAAATTTAAAAAAATTAATTAAAGATAATAATCTTTCTATAGCAGTCGGCGACGAGGGCGGATTTGCACCAATGATTAAAAAAAACGAAGAGGCTTTAAACTTAATAGTAAAATCGATCAAAAAATCTGGTTATATGAATGGTAGAGATGTTTCAATATGTCTGGATGTTGCAGCTAATGAATTATACCTTAAAGGCAAATATTCTATTCATTCAAATAAATATGAGTCAGTTAAAAATTGTATTAGCGGATACTTAAAATTAATTAAAAAATACAAGATCAAATCAATTGAAGATCCATTTGCTGAAAATGATTGGAAAGCATGGTCTAATTTTCTAAAAAAAGTAAAAAATGTCCAAATAGTAGGTGATGATTTATATGTAACTAATTTACAAAGATTAAAAAAAGGTTTTTTAAATATGTCGACAAACACGATACTAATAAAACCTAATCAAATAGGCACAATTACAGAAACCTTGGAGGTAATTAAGTTTGCACAACAAATCGGATTTCAAACAATAATTTCACATAGATCCGGTGATTCTGAGGATACTTTTATATCTGATTTAGCAGTTGGAACCAACTCTACTCAAATAAAAACAGGCTCATTATGCAGGTCAGAAAGGGTTGCAAAATACAATCAATTGTTAAGAATAGAACAATATCTACCTAAAAAGAACAATATGGCAAAATTAAAATGATTAAAAATATAAAAGATAAAATATTAATTTTTATACCTTTTTTATTAATTTTATACTTTGTACTAAATCTACTTAGCGGTAACCGAGGTTTATTTTCATATTTCGAAAAAAAAATTTTATTAGTCGAGCTAGAACATAAAAAAAAATCTTTAAGTCAAGAGATTAAGGAATTGGAAAAATTAAATACACTTTTAAGTGATAATTTGGATGTTGATTATATTGAGATTTTATTACGTGACAAATTTTTATTAGGCAAAAAAGGAGAAACGGTTTATATAATTGAAAATGAGTAAATTTAGACATCCTGAAAAACAAAAAAATCCAATTAACCCTATTAAAAAAAAACCATATTGGATTAGATCAAAATTAAACAACAGTCGTGAATTTTTTTTAACAAAAAGTGTAGTAAATCAGAATAATTTAGTAACAGTTTGCCAAGAAGCGAATTGTCCAAATATAACTGAATGTTGGAGTAAAAAACATGCAACATTTATGATCATGGGGGACACTTGCACAAGAGCATGTGCATTTTGTGATGTTAAAACAGGAAAACCCAACAAGCTTGATCCTTTTGAACCAAAAAAAATATCCTTAGCTGTAAAAAAACTAAATTTGAGACATGTAGTTATAACCTCAGTCGATCGAGATGATTTAGAAGACGGGGGATCAAATCATTTTTATGAGACTATAACGGAAACAAGAAATGAAAATCCAAATACAACAATAGAAGTTTTAACACCTGACTTTTTGAGAAAAGGGGATGCGTACAAAAAAGTTTTGGATGCAAATCCAGATGTTTTTAATCATAATATTGAAACTGTTCCAAGTTTATATTTAAAAGTTAGACCTGGATCGAGATATTTTTCATCTTTAGAGTTACTTAAAAATGCAAAAACATTTGATGAAAATATATTTACAAAATCTGGAATAATGGTTGGTATGGGTGAGAGCAAAGATGAAATCATTCAAGTAATGGACGATTTAAGATCTGCAAAAGTTGACTTTTTAACAATTGGTCAATATTTGCAACCATCAGTAAAACATTTTCCTTTAAATAGATATTATGATCCAAATGAATTTAAAGAATTAGAGGTCATTGCTAAGGCTAAAGGATTTTTATTAGTTTCTTCATCACCACTAACCAGATCTTCATATCATGCTGATGAGGATTTTGCTCTTTTAAAGAAAAATAGAAAACTAATTAATGCCAAAAGCATCAGTAAAGAGAACCATTAATTGTTCAAAAGAAGATCTAATTAATCTTGTTTTAAATATTGAGGATTATCCAAATTTTATTCCTTATTGTTTGAATGCAAAAATTTATGAAAAAAAATTACATAATGATGATCAATTAATCATAGCAGATTTAACAATTGGTAAAGGACCATTTAAAGATACTTATAAAAGTGATGTAAAATATATTAAAAAAGATGATATTATACTCGTTAAAAATATAGATGGCCCCCTAAAATATCTTGATAATAAATGGCAATTTATAAAAATAGGTAAATTAACCGAAGTTTTATTTGATGTTGACTTTGAATTGAAAAATAAATTTCTCAATATTTTAATGACTAAATCTTTTAAATATGGCTTAGACAAAATAGCTGATGCTTTTCAAAAAAGAGCAGAAAAGTTATTTCACAATAGATAAAACTGTTTTTATAACTTTATTTACAGTTATTTTTTGAAAATTTATTCTCGATTTATTCTTAAACAAATATTTATTTATTAATATTTTTCTTTTAAATTTTAATCCAATAAATACTAAGCCAACAGGCTTTTTTTTTGTACCGCCTTTTGGTCCTGCAATCCCTGTAATGGAAATGTTAATGTGACTTTTACTTATTTTACTTAAATTATTAACCATAGACAAACAACATTGAGCACTAACAGCACCATATTTTTTGATGATTTTATTTGGAACTTTAAGTATTTTTTGTTTCGCTTGATTTGAATATGTTACTAGTCCTAGGTCGAAAACCTTTGATGAACCAGCGTTAGAAGTAATAATACTTGATAAAAGTCCACCTGTGCAAGATTCAGCAAAACTAATTTTAAGTTTTTTTTTTTTCAATAAATTTATTAATTTTTTAGAATTTGTCATAAATAATAATAAATATATACAATACAATAGTCGTAAAAATTCCTGCTACAATGTCATCAAAAACAACACCAAAACCATTTTTATAATTATTGTCTACATAATTTATTGGATAGGGTTTTAGAATATCAAAAAATCTAAAACCAATGAATGAAATTAATACTATTATCATAAAAAAATTTATTGATACTGATGCTTCAAATAAAATTACATAAAAAAATAATATTGGTATAGATTGACCTAAGTATTCGTCAATTACAATTTCTTTTGAGTCTACTTCTTTAAATTCATCTTTTAAAAGATTTATAAGATAAACAGATGCAAACAATAGAATTAAAAAAATTAAAAATAAAGTCAAATAATGAACTTTTAAATAAAAACAAAATATATAAAGTAAAGAAGTAATTGCTGAGGCAATGGTGCCTGGAAATTTTCCTATATTACCGACATTAAACATAGTCAAAATTAATTTACCAAATTTTTTGATCATAGTTTTTTTTTATTGATGTAATTACTTCACAGGCAATAGCTTTTTCTTTACCTATAACACCAAGTTTTTCAGCAGTTTTTCCTTTTAAATTTATCTTATTTTTATTAATCCTACATAATTTCGAAATTGATAAAATTATTTTTTTCTTAAATTTTTTTAATTTAGGTGTTTCAGTAATAACATTTATATCAATATTATTTATATCAAAATTTTTTGATTTTATATCTTTTATGACTTTATTTAACAATTTAGTGGATCTTATATCTTTATATTTTTTACTTTTATCTGAGAATTTTTCACCGATGTCTCCCATTCTGCATGCGCCTAGAATTGCATCAGTTATAGCATGAAGAATAGGATCGCCATCTGAGTGACCTAATGTGCCTAATTTTGATTTAATTTTAATTCCACCAAGATACATTTTTCTTCCAGGAACTAATCTGTGTACATCAAAGCCAATCCCATAAAATACTTTGTTTTCTACTGTGTCTTTTAAAGTAGTTATTTTATAATTTTTTTCTTCACCTTTAATTAATTTGACTCTTTTATTTGCGGTGATCAAAAGACTTGAGTCATCTGTAGTTTCTTTGTTAACTTTATTTTGTAATTCCATAAGAACTTTGTATTTAAATGCTTGGGGTGTTTGAGAAAAAAAAATTTTTTTTCTATCAAGGTTATGTATCTTTTTATTATTTCTTAGTTTAGGAGTGTCAATACTTTGAACGACAGGAATTGCACCATCATTAAATTTTAAAGCTTTCAACAATTTATTTATCAAATTTAACGAAAAATTTGGCCTCGCAGCGTCATGGATAAATATATTTTTTGGTTTATGTTTTTTTAAATAATTTAAACAATTTCTTGCAGAATCAGCTCTAGTTATACCGCCGTTAACAAATAGCACTTGTTTAAGTTTAAGATTTTTAAGGTATTTTTTGTGATTTTTATTAACAGCAACTACTATTTTTGAGAATTTTTTTGATAAAATTGCCTTATTTATAGAATGTTTAATTAGTATATCACCATTATAATGAACAAATGGTTTTGGAGTTTTAGATTTAAATCTATTACTTTTTCCAGCAGCTAATATTATAAAACAATTGTTCATTTAATTTTATGAATTTTATTTTTAAACATAATGCTAAATTTCATTAAAAAAAACCTATTTGTAGTCATAATTTTTTTTATCACATTATTATTAGGTTTTGTAACTTTTTTAACTTTTTTAGATAAAAGCTTCATTAAACTTAATGACCAAAATTTACAATATCTTTTATTATCAAATATTTTTTTATTAATAATATTTTTTCTATTTATTTTCTTAGAAGTTAAAAATTCAATAAAAAGTGAAATAGTTGTAGAAGGATCTAGAGCTAACAGAAAGTATATCGCATTTTTTTCATTATTTACCCTTATACCGTCTATACTTATATCAGCTTTCTCTCTTTTCCTATTTTCTTTTGCGGTAGAAAAATATTTTGACAAAAAAATTACTACAGCTGTAGATAATTCTTATAAAATTGCTCAAAATTATGTTATTGACGTAAGAAATAAAATTGAGTCAGATATAGTATTAGTAGCTTTTGATCTAAATAAAAATATTAAAATTTTCCAAAACAATAAAAAGCAATTTGCAAGTTTTTTGAATACACAAAAAATCATTAGAGATGTAGATGGGATATTCCTGGTTGATAGCGAAGGTAAATTAATTTTATCAAACTTTACAAAAAAAAATTTATATCAACCCCCATCTAAAGAAGCTCTTAAAATGGTTCAGAACGATGATAGGCCTTTGAAAATACTTAATGCTTATGAAAATACTTCCGCAGCACTAATGAGATTGACAAATTACAATAATACATTCGTTTATGTTGTAAAATTTTTAGATCCAAAAATATCAAAATATCTTACTGAGTCAAAAGATGCTATTAGTTTCTATTACACAGTCCAGGAAAAAAGAACAGGAATTAAAATTTCATTTGCCATAATCTATATGATCGTTGTTACATTATTGTTATTTTTATCAATTTCTATAGCAATACGTTTCTCATCAAGATTTTTTGTATCTATTAATAACCTTATTTCGGCATCAAATAATATTGGTAATGGTAATTTAAATTCAAAAGTTCCCGAGATTAAAACTGATAAAGAATTAGAAAAGTTAAATAAAAACTTCAATTTAATGATTGATAGACTAAAAACTCAACAAAATAAATTATTGGCTAATGAAAGACATGATGCATGGGAAAATGTAGCAAGAAAAATTGCACATGAAATAAAGAATCCCTTAACACCGATTCAATTAATAATAGATAGTTTAAAAAATAAATATACAGATCTATTAGATGAAAATAACAAAATATCTTTTAATGAAAAAGTTAAGACTATTAATAAACAAGTAAAATTAATTGAAAAATTAGTAAATGAATTTTCAGATTTTGCAAGAATGCCTAAACCAATTTTTAAAAAAATTAATTTAAAAAAAATTGTAAATGACTGCTTAAAACTTATGAAAGTAAATGATGATACTATTATAATAGACTTTAAATGTGATGATTATATTTTAATTAAGGCAGATAGTGAGCAAATCAGTCGAGTTTTTATTAATTTAATTAAGAATTCTATAGAAAGTTTGAATGAAAAATATCAAAAAAACAATGAATTTATTAAAAAAATCATTATAGAAATTTATCAAATTAATGATTATATAGAAATTTTAATTATTGATAATGGCACTGGTTTTAATACTTCAAATCTATCTGAAATATCTAAGCCATATTTTACTACAAAAAAAAAATGGTAGTGGTTTAGGCTTATCAATTGTAGTTAAAATAATAAATGATCATAATGGTACTATTGAATTTTTAAATTATAAGAAAGGTGCAAAAATTAAAATAACTTTTCCAAAAATAAATGTCAGCTGAAATATTAATTATTGATGACAATCCTGATATTAGAAATATTATTAGAGATTTAATAAGTGAGACTGGTTATAAAACTAGAGTTGCAGCAAATTACAATCAAGCCCTTAAAGAAATTGATAAAAAATTACCAGATGTCGCAATAATTGACGTAAAATTAGATAAAGGTGATAATGATGGTATTGAACTCCTTTCACATATTAAAAAAAAAAATAAAGATATTCCTGTCATAATAATCTCAGGTCATGCAAATATAGAAATGGCAATTAAATCTTTAAAAAACGGTGCTTTCGAATTTATTGAAAAACCATTTGATCAAGATAGACTTATGAACTTTGTGAACAGAGCAGTGGAAAACTTTAACTTAAAAAATCAAAATAAGGAACTTGAAACTAAGTTGTTTCACTCATTCGAATTGATTGGAAATAGTTCAAATATCCTAAAAATAAAAGAGCAAATCGAAAAGTTATCAAACTCTGACAGCAGAGTCTTTATCCTAGGACCTACTGGATCTGGAAAAGAATTAGTAGCAAGAAAAATTCACAAATTATCTAAGAGAAACAAGTTTCCTTTTGTAATCTTAAATGGTGCGTTACTTGATGCGAAAAAATACGAATCTGAATTATTTGGTGAAGAAAAAAATAACGGATCAATTTCCTATGGTTCACTAGAAAAAGCGACTGGAGGGACATTACTAATAGATGAAATTTCTGAAATACCTTTAGAAACACAGTCGAAAATTCTTAGAGTTTTGACTGATCAAAAATTTAAAAGGATCAATGGCAATCATGATGTGAAAGTTGATGTTCGAATAATTTGCACATCTAGTAAAAATATAATTAATGAAATAAAACTTGGAAACTTTCATGAGGATTTATTTTATAGACTTAATGTATTTCAAATTATAATTGAACCTTTAGCTAAAAGAGTGGAGGATATCCCATTATTGGTAGATTACTTTTCAAATAAAATATCCAATTCTTATAATTTAAAAAAAATGAATATTAGAGGGGATAATTCATATCTTATTAATCATACTTGGCCTGGTAATGTTAGAGAATTAAGAAATTTAATTGAGCGTGTTGCTATTTTGGCAAACAATAATAATGACAAAATATCTGCAATTATAAAAGAGTCTATCAAGCAAGAAGAAAACGAGGTTTATAGTGAAAGTAATTTTTCTGTACCACTTAAAGAAGCAAGAGAAAATTTTGAAAAAGATTATCTGACCACTCAACTTAAAAAATTTGGAGGCAACGTCTCAAAAACAGCTAAATTTGTAGGAATGGAACGATCTGCTTTACATAGAAAGTTAAAAGATCTTGGTGTGAAGGATTTAAATTAATGAATATTATTATTTGTGGAGCTGGTAGGGTTGGCTATACAATTGCCAAACTCCTCTCTGAGCAAGATCATTCTATAACTGTCATAGATCAATCTAGTGAGGATATTCAAAAAATAAATGAGGATTTAGATGTAAAATCAATAGTTGGAAAAGCAACCTTTCCAACTGTTCTTGAGAAGGCAAATGCTGAGGAAGCTGACATGATTATAGCCGTTACAAGAAGTGATGAAATAAATATGCTGATTTGCCAGATTGCGTTTTCTGTATTTAAAATTTCAAAAAAGATTGCAAGAATCAGATCTCAAGAATATCTAGATACAAAATTCTCTAAAGTCTATAGCATAGAAAATCTACCTATCGACGTAATAATATCACCTGAAGTTGAGATTGCTAAATCTATTCAAAGAAAATTAGAAGCCCCAGGGGCGCTTGATAATGTTCCTTTTGCAGACAATAAGATAAGATTATTAGAGATAGATGTTGACGATAATTGCCCTCTAGTGGACATTAAATTAGAAGATATAACTAAAAAATTTTCAAAACTTGAAGCTAATATTCTGGGTGTAATTAGAAACGAAAAATTCATATTTCTAAAAAAAAAAGATGTTATGAAAAAGCAAGACAAAGCATATGTAATAATTAATTCTTCTCAGATGCAACTAACTTTGGATGCCTTTGGTCATAATGAAAAAATATCAAACAAGTTTCTTATTATCGGTGGAGGCAATATTGGTTTTAATTTAGCAAAAAATTTAGAAAATTCTATGGATGCTGCAAGAATAAAAATAGTAGAAAAAAACAAAGAAAGAGCTGAACATATAGCCAACAACCTCAACAATTCATTAGTAATAAATGGAAATGGTTTAGATGAAGATGTTTTAAAAGAAGCAAATATAGAAGATGCTGAGACTGTTTTAGCGTTAACTAATGACGATGAAGATAATTTAATGGTTAGCGTTCTTGTTGAAAAATTTTCAAAAGACAAAAGAACAATGGCGTTGATTAATAAACCAAACTATTCACTTTTACAAAATTCTCTAAAAATAGATGATTTAATTGATCCTAGGATGAATACAGTTTCTAGTATTTTAAAGCATGTTCATAAAGGGACAATTGAAACCGCATATACAATTTTAAATGGTGAATTTGAAGTAATAGAGGCAGAAATAATTGATTCTTCCGAATTGATAAATAAAGAGTTAAAAAACTCAAATCTACCGGATGACATAAGAATAGGAGCTATTTTAAGAAAAGATGATGTTATAATACCAACATCAAAATTTATTTTTGAAAAAAAAGATATAGTAGTTTTTTTAGCTAAGCGAGACCAACTTTCTTTGGTAGAAAGACTTTTTCAAATAAGTTCAATATAAATGATTAATTTTACTCATTTATACTTAGGAATATTTTCTTTATTTATTTCTGCATTATCTTTTTTAAATATTTTATATTGTTACTATTTTAAATTATATCTTAATATTAATAATTTTATTTTTATCTTTATAGTTTCACTATTGCTAGGATCAGTTATTTTTTTTAATAAAAAGAATATAAAAAAAATATCAATTTATCAAAAAATATTAACAGTTGTATTGGGTTATATTACAATACCTATATTACTCTCAATTCCGTATTATCTTATAATTAATAAAATTAGTTTTATGGACTCTTACTTTGAAGCAATATCTGGTTTTACATCAACAGGATTTTCAATATTTAATAATCTTAAACACTTAGATGAAAGTTTATTATTATGGCGATCATCTACACAATGGTTAGGGGGTTTATATTTTTTGATATCTATAATACTTTTAATAGACATTTTTGACAAAAACTTAAAAAAATCTTTAACTAATTTCATAAATTTT